>JBDKIU010000030.1:0-17165 GCA_039796915.1 Bacteroidota bacterium
GAGGGGGCGCAAAACAATTGAAGCTTCGGGCGCTGACCTTTTTGTTACCGCTGTTTTCGCTGCATCTGAATGCCCAGGACGATGGCTTTGCCTGGCACGAACACGACGGCTATAAAACACGGGTGGCTACCCGTTTGGTGAATACACATTCCACCGAGCAGTTGGGCAAAGGCGAACTCGATTTTCGCATCTTGCACCGCTTCGGCACCTTTGATGGAGGCTGGAAGACCATGTTCGGACTGGATCAGGCGCAGATGCGTATTTCATTCGATTACGGTGTGCTGCCCTGGCTCAGCGTGGGTGTGGGAAGAAGTTCTTATCAAAAAGAATACGATGGCTTTTTGAAGTTGCGCCTGCTCAAACAGCGCAATGGAAAAGGTATGCCTCTGACCGTAACGTATGCTTCAGGCATGGTGCTGAATACCCTGAAATGGCAGCAGCCGGCAAGGGATAATTTCTTCTCTTCGAGGCTGTTTTATTCCCATCAACTCTTATTGAGCCGCTACTTCGGCAGGGTGCTGATGCTGCAGTTCAGTCCTGGCATGGTACACAGAAATCTGGCCACGGCTGCCGGCGACCGCAACGATATCTTCGCCATGGGCATGGGCGGCAGGGTGGTGCTGAGTCCGAAATTCACCCTCGTGGCTGATTATCAGTATGTTCCTTCCGGACAAACCGCTGCACCGATGTATCAGCCTTTAACCCTCGGCCTGGACATCAATACCGGCGGACATGTATTTCAATTGCATTGCTCCAACAGCGCCGGGATGAACGAAAAAGCCTTCATCACGCAGACCGGCAGCCCCTTTGGCGCGGGTTCCCTGCGCTTCGGCTTCAACCTGTCGCGGGTGTTTTAAGGCAGGACTGAACTATTCTACCGGATAGTAACGTGCGCAAACTGCGCGTTGATGTTGTCAAGGCTGAAGCAGCATTGATGGAAATTCATGACTGGGGATGTTGACCATGGATATGCTACTTATGTTGTTTTTTTGCGCGGACTCGCCTTGTATGGATTTATGAATATTGAAAAGTGTAATTATTTGATGTTCAATAAGATAGCGATTTATAAATGTGCTGTTTCAGTAGCCTGAATGCAATAATTATCGGATATTGCTGGAGTTCGAAGGTGTTTTGAATTTGGAATTCAAGAGTTTAATGTTTATCTTGCTATTTCTATTATATACATATCATGAACATACAATTGATTACTTTGTTATTGCGTCCAAATAAGCCCGGCCTTCCTGCGGGCTCTTATATGGTGAAAGTGAACTCCGGCCATACATGGTATGTAAACCGCCTCATGTTGCAATAATGATTCCCCCATTGAAACGCATGTTATTCGGACTCATGGCCCTGCTGGGGGCCATGAGTCCGGATATTTTGCAGGCGCAGCTCAGGAACCACAATATCTGGTCCATTGGCGATCGCGGGTATGTTATGGATTTTAAACAGTATCCGCCAAGATTTTACAAGCCTACCCAATTTAATACATCGTTTAACCAATGCATGTCTTATTTAACCGACTCTGCGGGTGATTTTTATCTGGGGGTAAAACTGAACGGCAAACAATGCGGGGAACGCATCGTAAACCGCTACCTGCAGGCCGACAGCGCCTTCCCCAATTATGAAAAATGTAATTTGTGGTACACTTTCATGCTGCAGATGCCCGATTATCATCGTTCAAGTATTTTGCGTTATTATGATAATTTATATTATACAAAAAAATACCCCTATTCTTTTCCTTATCTGATGAATTTCAATGATGATTCTTCCCGATTTTATGATACCACTATGCTGTTTTATAATTATAACTTATTCAATTATGTAGATAATGTTATATACACTCCTGATTGTTCAAAGATATTTCTATATGGCGGCGGCTCGAATAAAAGAGCCGGATTTCCTGAGGTTTACTTTACGGAGATGGCAGAGGTTGTGAATGGCAAATGTGTACGGCGGGTGATGCAGTCTTTGAAAGGTTCACCTACTACACCCGGTCGTGCGAAGATCTACGCGTTTTCGCCTGATTTAAGTCATTGCATACTAAGCGGAGATGTTCGTGGTTTTGGCGTGCATCGCTTTGATCGGGAGAAAATGCTGATTGACCCGGAGTCCCTGATGCTGCTTCCCAATCCCATCAGTGGCACGCTGAGTTATTCGCTGAATGGACGGAAGTTGTATTACATACATCGGGATACGCTGTACCAGGCCGATATTACGGTGTTGCATAAAGACAGCATCAAGGCTCAAACCATCGCCATCAGAGGGTATCAAAAAGGTTCGGTCGGTAGCCCCTTCATTCACTTACTACCCACCGGTCAATTGTTAGTGGGCATCACCACCAGGAAATATCCGGACATCATTCCCTACCCGGATCGGGAAGGATTGGCCTGCGGTTATGAACCTGAATCGTTTTATATTCCCTGGGATAGTATTGATCAAAGTGCTTACAATGGTTTCCCCATAGATTCATTTGATGCTTACAACCCATATTTTACTCATCAATACTACATCCCTTTCGGCGCCTACTACAACCCCGGGGTTCGGGTGTTGCAGGGCAAAACGGCCTGTGTGGGTATTGCGCATTTAATAAAAGCGGATTATTACCGGGATTTCATCCGCCTGCGCTGGAAGATTACCGGTCCGGATGGCCGGGTGTTGTATGAAACCGCCGGCGATTCGCTGCGGTTTACACCGGGCGATACCGGCACCTACAATGCCACGGTTTACTACCGCTGGAGCTGCAATCTGCTGGACAGTTCCACTTCATCCTTCCGTGCGGTGGCCATACAAACGCCTGCACGGCTGCCGGATACACTGTTGTGCACGGGTGCAAGGTATGTGGTTGGCGGCAATGCTTTCTACGGGCAGTTGCGCTCCAACTGGTATCGCGATGGCCTCCTGCTGGGCAGCGGCGACAGCCTTGAGGTGAAAGAGTCGGGCACGTACCGCCGGCAATTGGTATATACCTGCAAAGTGTGGGAGGATACATTTACAGTGAATTACCTTCCGGAGCCGCAGCGCCCGGTGGACGAGATGTATGTGATCTGCAAGAGCCGCAACAGCACCTTTATCACGGTAAATCCACCGCCGTCCACACAGGTTTTGTGGAGCACCGGCGCCCGCGGCCGCATACTGGAGGTGGATACGCCCGGTAACTACTGGGTAAACTTGAAAAACAGATGTTACGACAGCACCTGGCAGTTTCGGGTGCGCGAGGAAATACCGGGTTATACGCTGCTGATTCCGAATGCGTTCAGTCCCAACGGAGATGCGCTGAATGAAACCTTTCAGATTACGGGTTTGGAGGAACTGGAATCCTACCGCTGCGAGATCTACAACCGCTGGGGCGAAATGGTGTTTTCCACTACCGATAAGAAAACATTCTGGGATGGCACGTATCAAGGCCGTCCTGCGCCCAAAGGCGTGTACATCTATGTAATCCGCGGGAAAAGCGTGTGCAGCATCACCGACCTGTTCAAAGGGGTGTTTCATTTGCTATAAAGCGCGAACATCGTTTGCATTCTTTGTGGTTCAGGATGATAGCAACAGATGCGGGGAGCCTGATTTGTCAAGGTATTTAAGCTGATGATTTACGGTTTCTCAGGCAAATTCATCAATACTTAGTGTTAAATAGACACTTATTTGATTTTTTCCTATTTTTACGGCCTTAATCGAAAGAAATGATGCTTCGAACGATACGATTGCAAGGCTTGCTGCCCGGATTGCTGCTATTCTTTGGTGGTGCCAACCTGTGGGCTCAGACGGCATCGCTGGCAGGTAAAGTGACCGGCGACAAAGGTGAAGCCCTGTCAGGTGTTACTGTGCGCCTGAAAGGTACGAACAAGTCGGCGGCGACCAACGAAAGCGGTACTTATCTGATTCAGGGTCTTGCCGCAGGAACTTTTACCGTGGTTTTTTCTTCTGAACAACTGGAAGCTTCCGAAGAAATCATCAACCTGAGCGATGGGCAGAGCCTCGTGCTTGATAAGCAACTCGTTGCCAAATCCGTAGGTGCAGATCCCATCGTGATTATTGGTTACGGCCGTCAGAACCGCCGAGACCTTACCGGTTCGATTGCCCGGGTTTCAGGAAAGGAAATTGCAGAAATTCCGGCGCCCAGTTTTGAAGCGGCGCTGCAAGGCAAGGCGCCCGGCGTGCAGGTAGTGGTGGGAAGCGGTATGGCCGGTTCGGCTTCGCTAATCCGCATACGCGGGGTGGCGTCCATTTCAGCCGCCGGCGACCCACTTTACGTGATTGACGGAATTCCCGTTTCGCAGGATTACTTCCTGAACCGTTCCAATGGAAGCAACTTCGGCTCCGGCTTCAACAACAACCCACTGGCTACCATCAACCCCGATGATATTGAATCAGTGGAAATACTGAAGGATGCCGCCGCCACCAGTATTTACGGCTCACGCGGCGCCAATGGCGTAATCCTGATTACCACCAAGCGCGCCCGCAAGAAGGGTTTGAAGTTCGATGTTTCGACCCGATTCGGCATTTCCCAGCCAACGAAAACCCCTCGCATGCTGAATGGTCCTGAATTTCTTCAGATGTACCAGGAAGCCTGGGAAAACGATGGCCGCACCGGAACACCGGATCTGGGGCTCATCAACGTGAACATGACCTGGCAGGAAGCCCAGAAATACAATACCAACTGGGTGGATGATGTGATTCAGACCGGATACAAACAGAACTACAACATCACTGCCGGTTACACCAATAAATGGTTCGGCATGAAGAGTATTGTCACGTATGACAACAACGAATCATTCCTGGCAGGCAACAATTATCAGCGCCTCAGCGGAAGGGTGAATACCGATTATAAGCCGCTGAAGGGCCTGAACATCAGCCTGAGCAATTCGCTGAGCCGGGGCATCAACCGCAGGGTGGACGCGGCCTGGGCAGGTGGACTGGGTTCGGCCATGAGCACCATGTTGCCCATCTTCCCCAAAGAACCCCTGTTGAACAGCAATGGCATTGGCTACAGAACACCGGTAGGGCTTAGCACCATCCGCGACCTGAAAGACTGGCGCAGTATCGAGGTGCGCAGCATCAATAACCTGAACCTGAATTATGAGGTGACGGACGACATCACCCTGAACGGCAGCGCCAGCTATGACTACATGGATTACGGCGAATTTCTGTACGAACCTCAGGAGCTGATTCGCTATTACAGTCCCAATTATGTGCAGAATGGCGTAGCCAAGTGGTTCCCCATCTGGACTTCCAATATGAACTATTACCTCACGGCCAACTGGAACAAGAAGATTACACCCGACCACGGTGTGAATGTGATGCTTGGTCATGAATATCAGCAATCCCGCACCACGAGTAAATCGGTTGAAAACCTGGATGCCACCGGTCCTACAGACAAGGTAGCGATTCCTGATACCGCTTTGCGCGCCTTCGGCAGAACGCCGTATGAGTGGGCTTTTTTGAGTTACTTCGGAAGGGCGAACTATAAGTTTAAGAACAAGTTCAACGTGCAGGTGACCGGGCGCGTGGACGGGTCTTCCCGCTTCGGACGCAATAACCGCTACGGTTTTTTCCCCGCCGCTGCGGTGGGTTATATCCTGAGCGATGAGGAATTCATCAAGCGCCACGACTGGATCAGCTTCCTGAAGGTGAAGGTAGGCATCGGAAAATCCGGCAATGCTTCCTTCGACAACTATGCCCGTTGGGGAACCATTACGCCATCCGGCAACCTGCCGCAGTACAATGGTCAGCCCATGCTTGCACCTGCCCGTCTGGAAAACCAGAACCTTCGCTGGGAAAGCACCCGCAACTTCGATGCGACGCTGGAAGGCAGTTTGTTCAAAAACCGCATCAGCTTCGAAATCACCTATTACGACAAAGCCACCAAAGATGTTATTCTGGATGTGACTGTACCCCGCACCACCGGTTTCTACAGCATGTACGACAACGTGGGCGGCATCATCAACAGGGGCGTGGAGTTTGTACTGAAAAGCAAGAACATCCAACGGAAGAATTTCCAGTGGAATACCGATTTCAATATTGCCCGCAACTACAACGAAATCACCAGCATCGGCGTGTACAGCGAAGATGCAGTTTCCGGCGGCACCAACGACACGCGTGTGGTGGTTGGCTATCCCGTGGGAACGAACTTCCTGGTGCGCTTCTCACACATTGACCAAGCCACCGGACTTCCGGTTTATCTGGACAAAGAAGGCAAGGAAACCAAGAGTTGGGATCCGGCCAACCGCGTTCCTGTGGGCGATGTGCTTCCCGAAGCCATTGGTTCATTGAACAACAGCTTCAGCTACAAAAACTGGGATTTGGCTGCAAATATTTACTACAGCATTGGCGGCGACATTTATGAATCTTCTGCCAAGCGTCAACTGGGTGTGCAAACCGACTGGAACAGCGATCCCCGCGTATTTGACCGCTGGCAGAAGCCCGGCGATGATGCGAGGTATCCACGCCGCACCCTGAACACCTTCACTTATGGTTCCACCACGCCCTGGATTAACACCACGCAGTGGCTGGAAGACGGTTCGTATGTGCGTTTGCGCTCCTTGTCCGTGGGCTACAGGCTTCCTTCTTCCGTAGCGAAGAAATACCACCTGGACGGGGCACGCATTGCCTTCATTGCCACCAACCTGCTTACCTGGACCAATTATTCCGGTCTGGATCCTGAAATTGCCCGCGATTTTGAAAGTCCCACAGACCGAAACATGAGCGGCAGCATCACCTACCTCACCGCGCCACAGGAGAAATCCTACAGCATCTCTTTATCTGTAAACTTCTAAAGCAGCGAACGATGAACTACACGATTTTCAAAAACCGCACCCTCACAGCCGTTCTGGCCGTATTTGCGCTGGGCGTTTTTGCATCCGGCTGCGATAAGATGATTGATACCCGTCCGGAGAATGAACTCTTGGTGGAAGATGCCGTAAAGACCAGTGCCGACCTTCAGAAGCTGCTCAATGGCAGCTACAATGAAGTGGCCAATACTTACGGTGGCTTTGCGCAGGTGATTTCGGAATTCATGGCCGACAACCTGAGCCTGCCGAACAACAACGACTACCGCGAGGTATTCAACCACAATACCCTGTTCTTCAATACCACCATTGGATCGCTGTATGGCAACCTGTACCGTGCCATCTTCCGCGCCAATTTTGTGATGGAAAGCTTTCCGCTTGCGGCTGATCTGAATGAAGCAGACCGCAACCGGATGGAAGGCGAGGCGAAATTCATCCGCGCGATGTGTCATTTCACGGCGGTGCGTTTGTTTGCGCATCCCTGGGGCTATTCGGCGGACAACAGCCATCCGGGCATCGGGCTGGCCTTGAAAGCAGACCGCACACCATTGGCGCGCGGCAGCGTGGCTGAGGCTTATGCATCCATCATCAGCGACCTGAAGGACGCTGCGACCCTGCTTCCCGAAAGCAATGGAAACTATGCGACGAAATATGCGGCGCAGGCCTTGTTGGCAGAAGTGTATTTCCAGCAAGGCGAATACGGCGATGCCGCTGCCCAGGCTTCCGCAGTGATTAACAGCGCCCGATTCACCTTCTCAGACACCCTGAACCGCTTCACCCCAAAAGGTGCTACCGAAGCCATCTTCTCGGTAGTGAGCACAGGAATTAACGACAACCGGGGCGGAGGCTTCCGCGACAACTACTCGCCGGGATTGCCGCTGTGTCAGGTTTCCAGGCAGTTTTTCAGTACCGTAAACACCGATACTGCAGACAAACGTCTGGTGTATTTCGAGACCCTCAACAAAGGACAGGCGAACGAATTGGTTAAAACCAATTTATACAACGCTCCCTTGTTTGATGTGCCCGTGCTGCACCTCACCAGGCTGCATCTGATCAGGGCTGAAGCCCTGGCCAAAACCGGAACCGACCTGAGCACTGCCATCGCCGACATGAACGCCATCATCGGACGCGCCTACTCCAACAACAACCGCATCCTGGCTGCCGGTTCTACGGCCACACAAATCATCGAAGCCGCCCGTTATCAGCGCCGCATGGAACTGATGTTTGAAGGCGACCGCATCCACGATTTGAAGCGATTGGCTGCCGTGGAAAAACAGAACATCATCGTGCGCGGACATAGCTGGGATTGTAAGGGTTTCATCCTGCAGTTCCCTATTTCCGACCAAACCAGCATCTTCCCCTTAAACCCAACCGGAGGCTGCGATTAATAAACCTATCAGGATATGAAAAAATTAACCTTTATAAGCATGACGCTGTTGCTCTTTGGACTGGCAGCCTGCAAGAAAGAAACCAAGAAAATCGGGGAGCCGGCCAGCAAGCTGGAAGGCATCAACGCCAATTGGGTGCTCACCCGTGTGGACCAGATTGACGTAACCAAAACACTGGCCTTCGTAGAAAGCGATACCTTGCTGGAAGTAAGCGATGTGTTCCTGGGAAGCAATCCCATGACCCTGGACATCAAAGCAGCAGACTTCACTTATACGCTGGACGCCGGAACCTCATACAACCTGTTTCCAAAAGCCAGCGGCAGTTGGAAGTTCGACGATGTGCAGTATCCTTCGCGTGTAATTTTTGACGAAGCCAGCGCAGAAGAGCTGAGCATGAAGCTGCTGCGCCCTGTGCGCCCGCAGGATGCCAATCTGGTATTGAAACTCGACAAGCGCTGCAACGGCAAACGCACCACCAGCTATCACCTTTGGTTCACCCGTAAATCTTAAGCAACATGAACAGGATTATACTCAGTGCCGCCTTACTTGCCTTCGGCAGCTTCGCGGCCTCCGCCCAAAAAGCCTGGATTACGCCGGATCCCATCAACCCGGATGATTCCATCACCATTTGGGTAGATATTAAAAAGTGCGACTGTCAGCGATTGGTTGGCAGTTCTGACCCGCTCTACATCTGGACCTGGTCGCCCAAGGACCGCAGCGCTTCCGATCCCACCTTCAACGGACAATGGGGCAACAGCAATGAGGAGTTGAAAATGACCCCCGCCGGAAATGATGTGTGGTATTACCGCATGGTTCCTACCAAATTTTATGGCGTTACCGCAGGAGAAATCTACGATAAAGGCTTCATGTTGCTGGTGAAGAAGAAAGACGGAACCGGTGCCGGTGGCGGAGGTTGCAACGAAGACAAAACCGAAGACCTTTCCATCAAAGTAGAGCGACCCAAAACCGCTGCGCAGAAGGTGTCCAGCTTTCCCCAAACCCTGAAAATGGATACCGTTGCTACCAGCAGCAACGACGTATTTACGCTGATTTACAACAACAACATGGAAGAAAAAGCTTCCATGAAAGGCGTGAAGGATTTGTATGTATTTGTTCAGGGTATTGGCACGGATGGGTTGACGTATCAGATTGCCTCCATTCTGCAAACCGGCAATAAACCCGAACTGGCCATGAAAGAAAAGGCTACGGGCATATTTACATACCAGCTCAGGCCTCAGGTGTTTTTCCCCACATTGCCTGCCGGCGTGAAAATCAAAACACTGCGCTGCCAGATTGTGCGCAAGGACATTGGCAGCAGCGATGACACTGTAGATGGAACCTACCTGTTCCACTTCAGCAATGCCTGTGACTGAGGGTTTGCCCGGGACACAATCAGAAAAAAGCAAAAAAGAACCGCCTTCGGGCGGTTCTTTTTTTATGTGACCTGGGTGCGAAGTGGAGCATGGGTAAACAACTAATTTTGCCACATGAGTAATACTACAGCTGAACATGTGGAATGCCTGATCATTGGATCAGGACCGGCAGGATATACCGCGGCTATTTATGCAGCCAGGGCAGATATGAAGCCTGTACTTTACGAAGGCCTGCAGCCCGGCGGACAACTCACCATCACCACCGATGTGGAAAATTATCCCGGTTTCCCTCAGGGCGTCATGGGGCCTGAAATGATGGATTTATTCAAGAAACAGGCTGAGCGTCTCGGCACAGATATTCGGTACGGAATGGTGACAGCCGTTGATTTCAGCAAGGGCGCACCTCATAAGGTGATTGTTGACGACAGCAAAGAAATCATAGCCGAAACCGTCATCATTGCCACCGGTGCCAGCGCAAAATGGTTGGGTCTGCCCAGCGAACAGCGCCTCAACGGCAGCGGCGTGAGTGCCTGTGCCGTATGTGACGGATTCTTTTACCGCGGACAGGATGTAGCCATCGTGGGCGCCGGCGATACCGCCTGTGAAGAAGCCAGTTACCTGGCCAAAATATGCACGAAGGTGTATATGATTGTGCGCAAAGATCATTTCCGCGCCAGCAAAGCCATGCAGCAACGTGTATTGCAAACACCCAACATCGAAGTGCTCTTCAATTCCGAAACCGACGAAGTGCTGGGCGATAAGATGGTTGAGGCCGTTCGTGTAAAAAATAGCCAGACCGGTGAACTGCGTGAGCTTCCGGTGAAAGGCTTTTTTGTGGCCATTGGCCATACGCCCAATACGGGCATCTTCAAAAACTTCCTGGACATGGATGAACAAGGTTACATTCTAACCAGGCCCGGCAGCTCCTATACCAACGTAGCCGGTGTGTTCTGCTGCGGCGATGCTCAGGATAAAACCTACCGTCAGGCGGTAACGGCCGCTGGCAGCGGATGCATGGCTGCCCTGGATGCCGAGCGTTGGCTGGGTGCGCAAAAAGCAGGCATTCCGGCACACGAATAAACTTCTGCCATGCGTTTCGGCCTGCTGCTCCTTTGCGCTGTAATTTGTTTCCTGCACCCGGTGCGGGCACAGGTGCTGCTCACGGCGCCTCCGGAATCATCTAATGAGCCGAGCATGGCGCTGCACCGGGGCAATCCCAACCTGCGCCTCGTTGGTGCCAACGTGAATCAGGTGTATCGCAGTGAAGATGGTGGTCTTACCTGGCAAAAACGCGAAGTGAAATCGGATTTCGGGTTTTACGGCGATCCCGTGTTGTTGTCTGCCGCCTCCGGCAGCTTTTACCTCTGCCACCTGGCCAGAAATTCCAAGCTGACCTGGCCGGAATGGTTTGACCGCATTGTGGTGCATCGCTCCGACGATTCCGGAAAAACCTTTAACTCCGGCACCGGCGTGGGATTTCAGGCAGGGAAGGTGCAGGATAAACCCTGGATGTGCCTGGATGAACGTGCCAAAAGTCCGTACCGCGGGCGTCTGTACCTTTCCTGGACGGAATTTGACCGCTATGGAAGCACCGATCCGCGCGATTCTTCCCGAATCCGTTTCGCGTACAGCGACAATCAGGGCGATACTTTTTCGCAGCCCGTGGTGGTTTCCGACAGCCCGGGCAATTGTACCGACGGCGACAGTACCGTGGAAGGCGCCACCACCGCGGTAACACGAAACGGAACGGTGTTTCTGTGCTGGGCGGCGCGAAATAATATTTACCTCGACAAGAGTACGGACGGTGGCAAAACCTGGGGACAGGATGTGGTCATCGCCACACAGCACGATGGCTGGAAACAGGAATATTCC
This sequence comes from Bacteroidota bacterium, assembly GCA_039796915.1. Taxonomy (GTDB): domain Bacteria; phylum Bacteroidota; class Bacteroidia; order NS11-12g; family UBA955; genus REEB481. The sequence continues at coordinate 11,422 of JBDKIU010000030.1, forward strand.
GGAGTGATGCGGGCCAACAGTTTGCCCTTTCTGGTTGCCGATGCACACGGTGGACTTTATGTGTTCTGGGCTGATAAAATGCGCCCTGATGCCGACGCTGATGTGTTTTTTCGCTACTCAAAAAACGGCAGTAACGACTGGAGTCCGGTGGGTCGTGTCAATCAGGATGTGAACGGAACCAAGGATCAGTTTATGCCACATGCCAGCGCCGATCCCAAAAACGGTAATGTTTACGTGGTGTATTACGACCGCAGAAATTCTACAGAGAACCTTTTTCTGGATGTGTACCTGGCAGAACTGAATAAAGGGAAAATCAACAGGGAAGTGCGGGTGAACAACACCGCTTCGCCACCGGCAGGCAAAGATGTTTTTTTCGGCGATTACATCGCCGTGGCTTCCTCCGGAAAACAAATCGGGCTGGCCTACACGCTGGTTCGTGAAGCGCTGGCGGTGGTAGAAACAAGAAATTTTGAAGGGTCTGCATTGCGCCAAAGACAGGCGTTTGTTCCCCAACCTTACCTGGAACTTTACAAGGAAAAACGCAGCGATTGGTTCTACATTCACTATGCTTACCCCGGCGTGAAAACTTTTTCACTCCGTTTGTACCGCATGAACGAGCTGGTGTATTCCCAGGGATTCAACAAACCCTTTGCGGCAGAAGGCGATGTGAAGCTGCCCAGAAGCCGTTTCCGCAGCGGTTTATACGAGGCCGTGATGGAATCAAACCTCGGAAAAGTGAGCACGCGTTTTTATCTGGATTAATGCCTTGAATCAATCTTTGCATTTTTGTTGCACTCGGCCTTATTTTGCGCACCTTTAGCGATATGGCTGTAATTACCAAGCTGCGCAATTCCGGATGGGTGGTGATCGTTGTGATCGTAGCCCTTATTCTGTTTGTTGTAAGCGACCTATTAACCAGTGCAGGCGGCAACTCCGGTCCCGCCGACAACTCCGTGGCCGTGATGAACGGCGTGAAAGTCAACATTGAAGAGTTCAACCAGTTGAACGATGTCAATGAAAAGAACTACATGCAAAACACCGGTCAGAAGGAGTTGAACGATCAAATCCGTGAATACATCCGCGGTGTAACGTGGGGTCAACTTGTTGAGAAATACGTGACGGAAGAAGAATACCGTCGCGCAGGTTTCAGCATCGGCGAAGACGAATGGGTGGAACTGCTGCTCGGAAAAAATCCACACCAGCTGGTGAAGCAGTATTTCACGGACGAAAAGGGCGTGTTCTCTCCCAAAACCGTTCGCGATTTCCTCAACAACCAATACCAAAGCTCACCCCTGGCTCAGGAGTTCGTAAACAACCTGAAGAAGCAAATCGAGACCGAAGTGCTTCGCGAACGCTACCTGAACTACATCAGCAAGTGTAACTACTATTCCAAAGCATACCTGAAGCAGGATTACATCAGCAGCAACAGGACCGTGAATGGCAAAGTGGTTACGCTGAACCTGAATTCCATCGCTGATAAGGACATCAAAATTACCGATGAAGACCTGGAAGCATACCTCCGCGAACACAAAGAGGAATACAAACAGGAAGAATCACGTGACCTTGACTATGTGGTCTGGGACATCAACCCAACCCGTGCCGATACCGCTGAAAACCTTCGCGCAGCGCTGACCGTTGCCGATAACTTCCGCACCAACAAACCCGATACCAACGACAGCCGCGTGGAAAACCGCTGGGTTCAGCCCGGAGCTCTTCCTCCCGCTGTGGAGAATACCGCCATTGCTGCGCCTTTGGGCGAAGTAGTTGGGCCGGTATATGCCGATGGCGCGTTCTATGTGTATGTGAAGGTGGATCAAAAGGCTGATTCCATGTCGCGTTACAACGTGGCGCAGATTACCATTGCTCCAAACGCAGCGAATATTCCTGATTCTGCTGCGGCTCAAAAGCTTGCTGCCGAAGTATTGGGCAAAGCCCGTGCCGGTGAAGATTTCCCCAAGCTCGCAGCCACCAACAGCACAGATTATGCTACTTCTTCCAATGGAGGTAATCTGGGTTGGAGGTCATCTGGCGAAATTGCTACGCAATACGGTCCTGCCTTTGAAAAAGCTGCTGCTTCACTCAGCGCCGGATCAATTACCCTGGTGCGTGGAATGAATGGTGCATGGCATGTCATCAAAGCCCTGTCGGCCCCAAACAACCAAGTGTATAAATTCGCCTCTTCCAAGCAGGAGATTACGCCCGGAAGCCGCACCATCGACAGCGTGTCGAGCATCAGCAACCAGTTCCGTTCTTCGTTGAATGAATCGGATGCAAAATCCTTCGAAAAGCAAATTGAAAAACTGAACCTGAATCCACGTGTGGCCAAGGATCTGAAACCCGGCGACCGCGGAATTCCCGGCGCGGAATCAGCGTCTGACGTTATCCGTTGGGCGTTCGATGAAGAAACCGAAGAAGGAACCATCTCTCCGGTGTTCAACAGCGGCAGCCGCCAGATTGTGGCACGCCTCACCACCTTGAAGAAGGAAGGTTATGCCCGCGTAAAAGATATTCGCGAGCGCATCGAACCCCTGGTGCGCAACGAAAAGAAAGGCGAGAAGCTGAAAGAGAAAATGGAAGCAGCCATGAAAGGTGTGAAAACCATGGAAGAATTGGCCATCAAGCTGCAAACCATTGCACAGCCGATTGAAAACCAAAACTTCTCCAACGGTGCATTGCCGTTCATCGGAGCAGATATGCGCATCATTGGTGCAGTATTCGGTATGAAAGAAAAAGTGATGAGTCAGCCCATCATTGGCATGACCGGCGTGAGCGTCATCATGATTGATAAGGTGAATAATGTTGAGGCCCCCAAAACAGGTCTTGAAAGCCGCCGCATCATGCTGGATATGCAGAACTCCACACAACAAATCGAAGGTAAAATCACCGATGCCATGCGCAAGCTCGCCGGCATTAAAGATTACCGCTACAAGTTCTTCTAAATTCAACAGAGGTTCATAAAAAAGCCGCTCCATGATTGAATGGAGCGGCTTTTTTTATGGTTGTTTCCTTTTGTTTTATCAACCCTGTTCCGGGCGCATTTGCGGGAAGAACAATACTTCCTGAATGCTTTGCTGATTGGTGAGCAACATGGTCAGGCGGTCGATGCCGATGCCAAGCCCGGCGGTAGGCGGCATGCCGTATTCCAGGGCACGCAGGAAATCGTGATCCATGGCCATGGCTTCTTCGTCGCCGCGTGCAGCCAGTTTCAGCTGCTCTTCAAAACGTTCAAACTGATCCATCGGGTCGTTCAGCTCGGTATAGGCATTGGCTAGCTCTTTGCCGTTCACATATAATTCAAAACGCTCCACGAGTCCGTCTTTATCGCGGTGCTTTTTGGTCAGTGGGCTGAGTTCCAAGGGATAATCCAGAATAAAGGTTGGCTGAATCAGATTCTTCTCCACCTTTTCGCCGAACAACTCGTCGATGATTTTTCCGGCTCCCAGCTTCGGATCTACTTCAACACCAAGTTTTTTGGCTGTGTCACGCAGTGCCGCTTCATCCATGCCGCTGATGTCAACACCTGCATATTCCAGAATGGCATCGTGCATGGTCATGCGGCGGAACGGACGCTGAAAGGAAATCTCATGCACGCCGCAGGTAACCGAGCTGCTGCCGTTTACGTCGATGGCCGCTTTTTCGAGCATCTCCTCGGTGAAATCCATCATCCAGTGGTAATCCTTGTAGGCTACATAGATTTCAAGTCCGGTAAACTCCGGATTGTGTGTGCGGTCAATTCCTTCATTTCTGAAGTTCTTGGCAAATTCATACACACCTTCAAAGCCACCAACAATCAATCGTTTCAGGTATAATTCATTGGCAATCCGCAGGTACAGAGGAATGTCGAGTGCGTTGTGGTGTGTGGCAAAAGGACGGGCCGCAGCACCGCCATGCACAGGTTGCAGGATCGGCGTTTCTACTTCCAGGTAACCTCTGCTGTTGAATAAATCGCGCAGGCTCTGGATGATGCGGCTGCGCTTGATGAAGGTTTCGCGGATGCCCGGATTGACAACCAGATCCACATAACGCATCCGATGACGCGCTTCCGGGTCGGTGAAGGCATCGAACACCACGCCGTCTTTTTCTTTGGGCAGGGGAAGCGGATTCAGACATTTGCTGAGCAGGCGCAGGCTGTGCACATGCACCGAAGTTTCTCCCGTCTGGGTGGTGAAAACATGTCCCAGCACGCCGATGATGTCGCCAATGTCCATCAGCTTCTTGAACACCTCGTTGTAAAAAGTTTTATCCTCTCCCGGGCAAAGTTCATCGCGGTTGATGTACAGCTGTATCCTGCCGGTGGCATCTTGTAAATCGGCAAAAGAAGCCTTGCCCATGATACGGCGGGTCATCAGCCTTCCGGCCAGCGCCACGGCTTCAAAGCCGGGTTTACCTGCTGTGTAGTTGGCGTGGATATGCGCTGCCGTGCAGTTCACATCAAAGCCTTCCGCAGGAAACGGGTCAATGCCTAATTCACGAAGCCTGCCCAGTGATTGTCTGCGCAGCAATTGTTGTTCATTCAGTTCCATGGAAATTCGCGCAAATATACTGTCTGCGGCAGGGCTGTTGCGGCTTGCACCGCGGTGATCGGTATATTTGGCTAAATTCGTACATCCATGCGCCGGCGCTTGTTGTTTTCTCTTTTGTGTTTGAACCTTTTTGTAGTGGCAAAGGCTCAGGGTGTGTTCATGCCCAACAAAGGACAATGGCAGGGTGATTACGCCTTTCGCGCCAGTGTGAGCGGTGGTGTTTTTTTTGCGCGAAACGACGGCTGGACGGTAAACCTGCTGCACCGCGACGACCACCACGCCGCCTGGGATCATTTTCACCGCCTGAAACGTTTTGACACCAGCTTCACGGTACGTCGTCATGCGTTGCGCATCACGCTTTTGGATTGTACGCCGGTGCAGCCGCTGGCAATGGAAGAAGGTTCGGCCGGTTACAACTATTTTCTGGGAAATGATCCTGCACGCTGGAAATCGGATTTGCACGCCGCTGCGCGCCTGCGCTGGGAAGAAGTTTATCCTGGAATAGATCTGGAATTTGATGCGCCTTCCGGCTTCCCGAGAAGCACCTGGCTGCTTGCGCCGGGTGCCGACCCGTCCCGCATTCGCATGCGCTACGAAGGACAAAACGGTTTATGGCTCGACGAACAGGGCGCCTTGCGCATCCGCAGCAGCCTCGGCGACTGGATCGAAACTGCTCCGCTGGCCTGGCAGGTGCGGCAACAGGATACCATTCCGGTAACAGCCAGGTTTCAGACCAACGGACAAACCGTTTCGTTCATTCTGGGGAATTACGACCGCAGCCTCCCGCTGGTCATCGATCCGACGCTTGTGTTCAGCACCTACAGCGGTTCGGTGGGAGATAACTTCGGATTTACCGCAACTTACGATGCAGAAGGAAGTCTTTATGCCGGAGGCATTGTGGACAATTCTGAAGGAGAATACCCTGTTACTGCAGGCGCCTACCAAACGGTTTACGGAGGCGGCGTTGGGATAACACCCGCGAACCTGCCCGCAGACATCAGCATCAGCAAGTACAGCAGCGATGGCAAGCAACTGCGTTATGCCACATACATTGGCGGCTGGAACGATGAATATCCGCACAGCCTGGTGGTGGACCGCAGCAATAACCTCTGGATTCTTGGCACCACAGCCAGCAATAACTTCCCTGGGAAAAAAGGATTTGATACGTCTTTCAATGGCGCGTTCGACATTTTTGTGATGCGGCTGAGCGCCCAGGGTAAC
>JBDKIU010000031.1:0-21477 GCA_039796915.1 Bacteroidota bacterium
ACTGGAACTACTGCGCGACGGCAAAGACGACATCGCCGTAATCTGCACCATTGAAAACTTCGACCCGATGGGCATCCACACCGGCGACAGCATTACCGTGGCGCCGGCAATGACCTTGAGCGATGTAACTTTTCAGAACATGCGCGACATGGCCTTCAAGATGATGCGCAGCATGGGTGTTTTTGCCGGTGGTTGCAATGTTCAGTTCAGCGTGAATCCGGATACAGAAGAAATTATTGCTGTGGAAATCAATCCGCGTGTGAGCAGAAGCTCCGCCCTGGCATCGAAGGCCACAGGATATCCCATTGCAAAAATTGCTGCAAAGCTGGCCGTTGGCTACTATCTGGACGAACTCAAAAACCCGGTAACCAAAACCACCAGCGCGTTTTTTGAACCCGCCATTGACTACGTGATTGTCAAAATCCCGCGCTGGAATTTTGACAAATTCCACGGAGCAGACCGACGTCTGGGATTCCAGATGAAAAGCGTTGGTGAAGTGATGGCCATTGGCCGCAGCTTTCAGGAAGCACTTCAAAAAGCCTGTCAAAGTCTGGAAATTGGCCGCCACGGTTTGGGTGCAGACGGCAAAAGCAGCCGCAACCTTGACGAACTGCTGCACGCGTTGGAATACGCCAGCTGGGACCGCTTATTCAAGCTGAAAGACGCCATTTCCATGGGCGTTCCGCTCACATCCATCCATAAAATTACGAAGATTGACCGCTGGTTCCTGGAACAAATCAGCGACCTCGTAAAAACGGAAACCGAAATCAGACGCTACCAAATTGGCAACATCCCGGCAGCGCTGCTTCGTCTGGCCAAAGAAAAAGGCTTCAGCGACCATCAGATTGCCTGGCTCATGGGCAATTGCACCGAAGACGAGGTTTTTGAAAAAAGACATTCGCTGAACATCCGCCGGGTGTATAAAATGGTCGATACCTGCAGCGCAGAGTTCCCCAGCCCAACAAATTATTTCTACAGCACCTTCGACGGTGAAAACGAAAGTGTATTCAGCGACCGGAAAAAGGTGATTGTGCTAGGCAGCGGCCCCAACAGAATCGGTCAGGGTATTGAATTTGACTACAGCTGCGTACACGGCATCCTGGCTGCACGCGAAGCCGGGTATGAAGCCATCATGGTGAACTGCAATCCAGAAACGGTAAGTACGGATTTTGACATGGCCGACAAGCTGTACTTTGAACCCGTTTACTGGGAACACCTGCGCGAACTGATTGCCAACGAGCGGCCTACAGGCGTCATTGTGCAACTTGGCGGACAAACGGCTTTGAAACTGGCTGAAAAATTCCACGAGCATGGAATTCCCATCATCGGCACCTCTTACGAAGACATGGACATTGCTGAAGACCGCGGACGTTTCAGCGACCTGCTGGCAGCTTTGGATATTCCATATCCAAAATACGGCGTTGCCCAGGATGCGGAAGAAGCGGTGCGCATTGCCAATGAAGTTGGATATCCCGTTTTGGTGCGCCCCAGCTATGTGCTTGGCGGCCAGGGCATGGTGATTGTCATCAACGATGAAGACCTGGAACGTGCCGTGGTTAAGCTGCTCGGTGATTTGCCAGGGAACCGCGTGCTCATTGACCACTTCCTGGACCGGGCAGAAGAAGCCGAAAGCGACTGCATTTGCGATGGCGAAGACATCCACATCCTTGGGTTGATGGAACACATTGAACCGGCTGGCATTCACAGTGGCGACAGCAGCGCGGTTTTACCTCCGTACGGATTAAGCAAAGAGGTCATCCACCAAATGGAAACCTATACCGAAAAACTGGCTAAAGCCCTTAAAGTCAAGGGTTTGCTCAACATCCAGTTTGCCATCAGGCAGGAACAGGTTTATGTCATCGAAGCCAATCCTCGCGCCAGCCGCACGGTGCCATTCATTTGCAAAGCGTATAATGTTCCGTACATCAACCTTGCCACCAAAGTGATGTTGGGGGAAATGAAGGTGAAGGATTTTGTAATCCCGGAACGCCCGCAGGGTTGGGCCATTAAAAAACCCGTATTCTCATTTAATAAATTCCCGGGTGTAAGTCGTGAACTCGGACCTGAAATGAAAAGCACCGGCGAAGAGATTGTTTTTGTGCACGACCTGAGGGATCCGGGATTCCGTGACCTGTACAAAACCAAAAGCATGTATCTGAGCTACTAAACGCAACTAAAGAAACCGGCCCTTAAATTCGCAACCATGAGGAATCTAATCGTTTATATATCTATGGGTGTTTTAGCCCTGGCAAGTGCCTGCACACAAAAAGTACGTCAGGAGCAAACCACTGAACAAAGCAGCAGCGCGGTTGACAACAACCAGGAAACCAATAAAACCAGTGCCAACGAACAGGTAAACAGCATTGGCATTCCCATGCGTCTGCCTTATGCTTCAGATCTGGAAGCGTATTACCTGGTAAATTGTAAACTGAACAAAACCAGCAGTGGCGGAGCACCAGACCCCGAGGTTTGGGCGGAACGCGGTAAAATTGTTTCCCGCCTCGAAGCTTATGAACAAAAATACAAAGGCAAAGAACTCGAAGAGTATTTGAAATGGGGCAGCGTGGCAGCCAATGCCATCAACAATTGCCCTTAAACGCCCAGGATGCGCCGATACAAGGCTATGAGTTTTTCTTCCTGCGACTTCCAGGAGTAAAAAGCCTCTGTAGCCTGAACACCGTTGTGTGCCATTTTTAGCCGTACATCTGGTTGGTCGGCCAGTGAAAGGATGGCTTCTGCCAACTGTTTCGGATCATCCGGATGCACACAAACACCGCATTCATTTCGCTCCACCACACTGCGGTACAGTTCAAAATCTGACGTGATGACCGGCAATCCCACGCTCATGTATTCAAACATCTTGGTTGGATAACTCCATTCGGAGTTTTTCATCCGTTTGATGATGCACAACCCTATGCCCATAGACATACTGAGCCGGTAACCATCCGGTAAATCAAGCCTGCCATGAAAAAACAGTTGTTTCCTGATTTCTTCATAAAACGGCAGGGATTCTATTTTTTGTGCCAAACCTGAATACAATGCGCCCACACAGTGGAAATGAAAAATCCGGCCCTGTTGCTTCAGCATCCACAATGCTTCTGCAATCTGCAAGAGGCCCCGGGTTTCCAGCAGAATGCCAATGTAAAAAAGGTTCTGCGCCGCACGTGGTGCAACATTCCGAAAGGATTTAAAAAACGTTAAATCGGGGTAATTCAGCACCACGGTATAGCGGGCGCCCATGGCGGCATAATGAGGCGCGTAGGAGCGTTCTGCCAAAACAAGTTCCATCCGTCGTGCCGCGCGCTGCTCAAAAAATCCGTAGATGCGGGCAAGCAATCCTTTGTTTCGAATCCAGGGCTTGTCGAAGATGTCTGCTGCGAAGTGTTCGTGCACATCGAAAATCACCTTCTTGCCCAAGAGGCGCAGCCACAATCCACAAGGAATCAACTCCGGGTCGTGAAACTGATACACGTCGGCATTTACACGAAGTGCTTTGGGAAACATGCGCGGTGAAGCGGTAAGCATTTCCCAGTATCTATTTTTCAACCTCCTGAATGGGATGATACGCACGCCATCCACAAACTCTTCGCGGTCGTGCACCGCTATTAGGGTGACCTCGTAAAACCGCGCCAGGCTCCTGCAGGATTTATAAAAAATCCTGGTGTCTCTGGCTACATGCAGGCTGGTCAGGTGGCAGACACGCGCGGTTCGCTGTTTCACGGGGATTCAAAGATGCGGCATTGGGCTGGAAATGTATGTCGCTGGAACCGAAGTAAATCCAAGAATTCACGTTGGTTTTTCCGAGGCCAGGTGCGCCAGTTTCCGCTGCGGTATTGCGTTTCCGCATAGAACAAGCGAAGCTCCTTCCCCTCCAACAAACCCATGTACCAAAAATGTGGCTGAAATGCGCTGATGTTTATTCCGCTTGCGCTGCGCGAAAATCCTATGCTGTAGGTCATGGGCAAATGACACCACTTAAAAATGTCATAAGCAATGAAGTCTCCCGGAGAATACAGAATCAAGCCGGTTTTGAGGCCTGTTGCATTTTGGTATTCGTAAAACTCCCAGGGCTGGGCGTTATGCGGGTGTGTTCCAATGATGAGGTCGGCGCCCGTTTCTTCCATGATGCGCCGGTAATTCTTGATTACGTGATCTTGAGGAAACGCCTGATACGCATTACCTCCATGCAGCGAAACAACCAATACTTCAGCACCGGCGGCGCGCAGGGCTTGCGCTTCCTGAACGATGGGCGTGAAATCGGCGTCCGGAACATTCAATGCAATGAGGTTGGTGCTCCACGGCGCAGCTTCGTTGGGCGGACAAGTGTTCAGGGAATACGTCCAGGCAGAAAACCCAAACGAAATACCCTGCCTTTGAATGATATTTTTTTTCGGATTGAATTGCCGTTCCCTTCGGGCGCCAACCGCAACAACACCCTTGGCATTCAGAAAATCCAGGGTTGACGCTAAGCCTTCCGGACCCTGGTCGTGCATGTGGTTATTGGCCACAGAAAGCACATCATAGGCACCTTTTCCGCCGTTGGTGAATACCTGCCACAGCTGCTCGTTTCCATTGAAATACATGTTGTTCAGCATCAGCTCCGGAACCCAGGCAGCGGGTTTATTCAGATCCATGGGCGTTTCCAGGTTGGCAAAAACCACATCTGCATCAAAAAACGCAGCAGCTTCTTCCCATAAACAGTTGGTGTCGACGTCCATCAGCACTTTGTATGGCATCAAATCACCACCAACGCTCATGGTGCATTGCGTTGCGCCTTCAAGACGCGCAGGTTGATTTCTGAAATGCGCTTCCTGCTCCGGCGTTTCCCCTGCCCAATGCGGATATGCGTAGTATTTATACCCAAAGTAGAGCAGGGCTTTGCTGGTGTAGGTTGCAGGATTCTCTTCAAAATTCCTGAGTGGCCGTTTCCAGGCGCGATGCACGAACAGGTGCAGCAGGAAATACACAAACCGCAGCAAACCGTTCACCACAGCACCGATGTAACTCAGTGAAACAACCGGATTAAAAAAGGCCACGGCTCAAAAATACATGGCAGCAGCGATTACAGGCGCGTCAACACAGCATCCCACAAGGCTTTTCGGTGTTGCAACGCCTGTACCGATGCGGTTGCTGCTTCTTGCCAGCGCACATCATCTTCGCCACAAAGCGCCTGAACCATATTCCAGGAAAGCGGACCGTGGTGGTCGCCATCCACCTCTATATGACGTTCCAGGTAATAGTTGAACAGCTCCAGTTCTTCCGGATGCTTGCTTTTGATTTCGCGAATTAGTTCCATAAACATATCCGGAATCAAATCCTCTCGTCCAAAGGTGAACACCGCAGCCAAAACATGCACTGGTGCTGCGCTGGCTACATCCAACGTGTAGCGTACAAATGCACGTACCTCTGCCGGAGTTTGCGCCACTTCAAACGCCGATTCCAGGCTTGCTCCTGAACGCAGGCTTTCCATAAAACGTTCCATTCCTGAAGTGTCGGCGCCGGCCTGCTTCATGGCTTTCAGATAAAGTTCGAAATGACTGATGTGCCCACCGTCGGGATCCACATCTGATTCTTCACCCAAAACAATCTCATTAATGAAAAAACGTGTATCCGCATTTCCCCTTGGAAACCAGGGCAAGTCCACACAGGTAAGTTTTACCTGAAGCGCCTTCAGCAAACTCATGAAATCCCATACCGCATACACGTGGTGTTCCATCATACACTGAACGCCTTTCAGGTTGGCAATATTCCGATACATCGGATGTTTGGTAATGTCCTGACGCACTGCGGCAGTGGCCAACCGAATGTATTCGAGGCGATGAACCCCGTTTTCAGTTTTCATGGTTAAGTAACAATTGATTGGTGGCAACGGTTTAGCTCAACTTGTTCATTTTCAAAACCTTAGACGGGTGCTAAAAATTCGGGGTTGGCATGCAGCGCGCCTTCACGATGAAAGTATCTTTGTGGATATGGATATCTTAGCCCTGATCGTTGGACTTGCTCTTGGTTTTTTAATTGCTTACGCGGTGCTTATGAACCGAAACCGCCAGCGCGATGTGGAACAGCAGGCCCTTCTTTCTGCTGCACAGGAGCGCATCAAAGGCCTCGAAGAAAAAGTTCAGGAACGAAATGAATTCTCCCAAAAACTGGAAAGCCAGTTGCGGGAAGCATTCGGACAAATTGCGCTTGATAACCTGCAAAACCAAAGCAAAGCTTTGCGGGATGAACACACAGAAACACTGAAACACCTGCTGGATCCGGTGCGCACCAAGCTCACAGAGTTTGAAAAGCGGGTAAATGACACCCACGGAGAAAGTCAAAAAAGCGCCACAGAACTTAAAACACAGATTGAACTGCTTACCCGGCTGAATCAACAAGTGACTACAGAAACCCAAAACCTCACCAAAGCGCTGAAGGGTGATACCAAAAAACAGGGAAATTGGGGCGAAGTGATTCTGGAGCGCGTACTGGAACGTTCCGGCCTCACCAAAGGACAGGAATACGTCACACAGTTTCAAACAGAAAACCAATCCGGAGATACCATTAAACCCGATGTGGTTATTCACCTTCCTGATCAGAAACATTTGATTGTTGACGCCAAGGTGAGCCTTACGGCGTATGAAGCGTTCATGGCGGCTGACAATGAAGCCGACCGCGAAAAATACCTGAAAGCGCACATCGTCTCCATGCGCAGTCATGCGAAATTGCTTTCAGAGAAAAATTATCCCAGTGGCAACGGGCTCAATGCACCCGAGTTCGTACTGATGTTTGTTCCCATTGAATCTTCCTTTGCGCTGGCGGTTCAGGGCGATGTGGACCTGTTCACCTACGCCTGGGATTTGCGCATTGTGATTGTAAGTCCAAGCACCTTGTTGGCCACGCTTCGTACCGTTGCCAGCATCTGGAAACAGGAAAATCAAAACAAAAACGCCCTGGAAATAGCGAAAAAAGCCGGCGATCTCTACGATAAGTTCACAGGCTTTGCCGATGATTTGATCAAGGTTGGAAGACAAATGGACACGGCCAAAGACACTTATTCCGACGCCATGAAAAAACTGGTTGACGGAACCGGGAACCTGGTTAAACGCGTTGAAGAGTTGAAGAAGATGGGCGCCAAAGCCAGTAAAAATATCAACCCGGATTTGCTGGGCCGCGCGCTGGACAAAGAATAATTACGATGCCGACAGTTGCAGCCTCGCTTTGAGCCGCTGCACGCGCTGTGCCATTTCCACAAGTTTTTCCGGATTCATGCGCTTCAGCGATGCAATGGGAATTGCCATGCGCGGATTTTTTTGCAGCGCGCCGGCATGGTTCTGGATGAACATCCAATACAGCGCATCCCATTCATCGCACCAGGAAGCTTTTTGAAAATGTCCCATTTTCCGGAGGTAGGCGGAGCCTGAAACGTAGGGTTTGGTCACCATTCCACCGAAATCGGCATATTGGCTCATGCCATAAACATTCGGAACCATGACCCAGTCGTAGGCGTCGATAAACAGTTCCATGAACCATTGATAAACCGCATCGGGATGAATGCCCAGAAGCAGCATCAGGTTTCCATGGATCATGAGCCGTTCGATGTGATGACTGTAAGCAGTATGCTGCAAACGGCTCAGGGATTCATCAAATGGATAAATCCCGGTTTTGCCCTTGTACATCGCCTCCGGCATGGGCGCTTGCAATTGCAGGGCGTTCGCCGTGCGCATCTTATTTCCTGATTTGTGATACACAGCACGCACAAACTCTCGCCAACCCAAAACCTGCCGTACAAAACCTTCCAAAGAAGGCAAGGGAATATTTTCTGAAACACCGGCATCCAAGGCGCGCTCCAGAACCTGTTCGGGCGTAAGCAGGCCGATGTTCAGCAAAGGACTGATGACCGAGTGGAACATGAACGATTGTCCGGGAAGCATCGCATCCTGATACCTTCCAAAATTGCCAAAGCGCTGTTGCAGAAACGCATCCAGCCAGGCCTCAGCCGCCTCATGCGTGACCGGATATTCCCAATGATCCAGCAAACCGGGGTTGCTGGCAAACTCTTCCAAGGTGCTTTGGATGGCTGCTTGGACGATTGCGTTCTTGGATACTTCGGGCAACGTCGGAATGTATAAACCCTGCGGGGTTTTTTCCCGGTTTTCCGTGTCGTACGTCCAGGAGCCGCCAAGCGGCTTACCGTGGGCATCGGTCAATATTCCAAGTTTCTTGCGAAAGTGAATGTACCAGCTGGTTTGGTGCATTTTGTGCTCGTCCAGCCACACAAGGGCTTCCGTCCGGGAAATCATGAAACCCGGATTTGCGTACAGCACCAGGCGGATGCCGTTGCGCGCGGATTCCCGTTCCAGTCTTCGCTTCAACAGATAATCATCCGGATCGGCGAGGTGCACTTCCCGAACGCCCTGTTGGTTCAACAGTTCCATCAAACCGTTGGTTTCTGCTGCCTCGGACCAGGCCGAAATACGCTGAACCGTATATCCTTGCTGCTGCAACTTCATTTCCATAGCAGCCATGGTTGCGCGGTGAAAAGCTATTTTCTTTTTGTGGAAGGAATACTGCCTGAAAAACAACACATCTTCCACCATCCAAACCTCCCGGCCCTTGGACAATGCAGGGTGCGCGGCAAAAAGCTGATGCGGATAGATAAGAGTTACCGCATTCATGCCGACTGGGTTTTTGATGAACGGGTGTTCTTTGCTTCGTTCCGGCAGCGGTCGCTGCAATACAAAACCGTTGGCCAGTCGCGCTCCCATTTTTTCCTCCAGGAGAAAGGCCTGTTACAGTTGATACAAACCTTTTCCGGCAAATCTGATTTCCGCCGCATGCGCATAGGAAAAGAACAAGAAGGCCTTCAGCTTGTTTCGTGTTTTTTTCGGGCCAGACTCAGTCCGTCGCGAAATGGCAACACCATCACTTCCATTTGCTGCTGACTTGCCAGGGTTTTGTTGAAAACGTCTATGGCCTTCGTATCGCGGTCTTTTTCAAGCTGTTTCTGGTCAAGCACCTTGCCACTCCACAAGGTGTTGTCGGCGATAAGCAGCCCACCCTTTCTGAGCATAGGAATCAGAAGTTCCAGGTATTCCGGGTAACGGCATTTATCCGCATCTAAAAACACCAAATCAAACTGCAGGTGCTGGTGCTGTTTCAGCCATTCCATGGCATCCTGAATGACCGGTTCAATATGCGCCGCAAAAGGAGAAGCTGCAATGTTTTCGCGGATGCTGCGCTCCAGCTCCGGATCTTCTTCGAGGGTGATGAGTTTCCCACCCGGGGCTAAACCCTCGGCAATACACATGGCGGCGTAACCCGTAAAAGTTCCGATTTCCAGAGCCAGGACCGGCTTGATAAATCCGCTGAGCATGGACAGCATCCGACCTTGAAGATGTCCGCTCAACATCCGGGGATTGATCTGTTTCAGGTGCGTGTTTCGCACACACGCGCGCAGCCATTCGGGCTCAGGACTGCTGTGAGATTCACAATAATCGGCAAGGGCCTGTTCATGAACATTCATTGGTGCTTCAAATGTATCTCCGAAAGAATGGTTTGCGTTTTTAACCGTGCAGAAGGGCGTTGAACACCAGAAACAAAGCTTTCTTTTTTAATCATGAATGGTTTATATATTCGCGGAAAATAGATTCTACTATGTACTGGACACTTGAACTGGTTAGTTGGCTGGACGACGCGCCATGGCCCGCGACCAAGGATGAGTTGATTGATTACGCCATCCGCTCCGGAGCACCCCTGGAAGTGATTGAAAATCTTCAGGAGCTGGAAGACGATGGTGAACCCTACGAGAGCATTGAAGAGATTTGGAGTGATTATCCTACCAACGATGATTACTTCTTCAATGAAGACGAGCTGTAGCGGTTTTTTATCCTGATGTAACGGTTTTTTGGTGTCTGATAATTCAATCAGCGCGCGTCAAAGTATTGCCTGTTTTTAAGTGTTTCAATTCCTTCAGGATAGCTTCCTGAAGTTGCTGCGTATTGGTTTTTTCTGAAGCAGAAATAAACACCACCGGATGGTGTTCTTTAGCTATCCAGCTGCGTTCAAAATCTTCAAGGCTCATGGTTTCAATGCCAAAATCATCTTTGGGTGCAACGTAAGCGTCAATCTTATTGAAGACCAGCAATACCGGTTTTTTTCCGGCACCAATTTCATTTAGTGTTTCTTTCACCACTTCCATTTGCTTTTCGAAATGTGGGCTTCCGGCGTCCACCACATGCAGCAGCAGGTCAGCTTCCAGCACTTCTGACAAGGTACTTTTGAAACTTTCGATGAGTTCGTGTGGCAATTTCCTGATAAACCCAACCGTATCGCTCAACAAACAGGCGTTGATGTTCCCCATGCTGTCCACAGGATCCCATTTTCTTACAGTTGTATCCAGCGTAGCGAACAGCTTGTTTTCGGCGAGGATGTCGGCTTTGGTGAGCAGGTTCATGATGGTACTTTTTCCCACGTTTGTATAGCCCACAAGCGCTATCCTGGGTTTTGAGCTGCGTCCCTTGCGCTGCACGGCGGCCTGACCTTCAATATTTTTTAAACGATCCTTCAATACCTGAATCTGATTCCGCAACGCACGACGGTCGGTTTCAATCTCCTGTTCACCGGGACCGCGCATGCCAATACCACCTTTTTGTTTGCTCAGGTGCGTCCACATTCGGGTGAGGCGCGGCAGCAGGTAATGATTTTGTGCCAACGCAACCTGCCACTTGGCCTGAGCCGTTTGGGCGTTCTGGGCGAAGATGTGAAGGATCAGGTTGCTGCGGTCCAGGATTTTCACGTCTTTGAATTCACCCTCCAGATTCCTGATTTGTGCCGGGCTCAACTCGTCGTCGAAAACAACCATGTCCGCTTTGTGTTCCGTCACAAAAGCAACGATTTCCTCGAGTTTACCCGAACCAACATACGTTTTAGACGACGGTCTGTCCAGTTTCTGGATGAAGCGTCCGATGGTTTTCGCACCGGCAGTATGCACCAGCAATGCCAATTCGTCCAGGTATTCCTCGGCGCTGTATTCGTCGTTGGATTGCTTGATGGAAACGGCCACCAACACCGCTGTTTCCGGTTCGTGATCGCGTACAAACTGTGTTTTATTTCTGCGCATGCCTGCGCAAAGTTAGTTGCTGCCCGTGCCTATCTTTGTTCTATTGGTGGCCATGCGTGTGTTGTTTGTGAACCCTTTGCTGCCCGTGCTCTGCATGGTGATGTCGCTGGCGACAGATGCGCAGGTGCTGAGCTTCAGCAATACCCCACGCATCAACCAGCGCGGCGGTTACAACAGGGTTCTTGGCGAGAATGATGCCGGCATCTATTTGTTGCGCTTGCGCAATGCCGAAGGCCGTGGTGTGGTGTCGCTGGAACATTATTCCCACAACATGGCGTTTCAGCATGAAAAAACTTACCGACTGGGCGCCGAAAGATTGGTTAAAGCATACCTGCTTCCACAGCACTGCATGCTGTTTACCGGCGCCGCCGACCGAAGTCGTGGCGTATTTACCCTGAGCTACAAAAAGCTTCATGTGACCCTGGAAGAAGTAGCGCAGAAAAACGGGCTGCTGACCTTCGACCGTTACGATTTCTACAAAGATCAGGTTCTGGCCAGTGCCGATCGTTCAGGCAAACATTGGGTTTTTTACGCCGACAGCAGAGACGGACAGGGGCGACAAGTGCTGGACATTGCGTTGCTGGACAGTTCGATGACACCCCTGAACCGCGAACAAAAAATACTTGATGTTTCTGCGGATGCTTTTCGCTTACTGGATTTGGAAACAGATCCTGAAGGAAACGTTTATTTGCTGGCTTCAGAACAGCAAAGAGATAAACGCAAAACGGATCCGGAATCGGTGAGGGTTGTATTGTATCAATACACGTCTTCCGGACAGCGTTGGTCCAGGACAGACCTGAGCCGGGGTGAAGTATTTATAAATGGTGCGCGCATGGTGTACAACGACAGCCTGAGCGAAATGGTTGTGGCCGGTTTCTACAGCGCACAAAACCCAGACGGCGCTGATGGCGTGTTCATCTATACTGCCAGACGTGATGGCATGGAACGTCCGCGCATTCAAACAGCTTTTTCAACAGATTTTGTTGCCGGCATTGTTGGAGCCCGCCAGGCAGATGTTTCAAACACCCTGAATAATTTCCGTATAAGGAAAATGATACCCAGAAGTGACGGTGGAATGGTGCTGGTGGCCGAGCGTTATTATGTAACCCAGCGCGTAGAGACAACCTATATCAGCGGAATTTCACAAACAAATACCACCAACTACTACCACCACGATGAGGTTATTTTGCTCAGCCTTGATGCCGTGGGAACCATGGAATGGCAGGAAGTGATTCGCAAAAGACAAAGCGCGCTGCTTGGTGCCTCGCAATTTTCAGGCATTGGCGTCTGCGCCTTACAGGACGGAGTTGTCGTTCTTTACAATGAACAGGGCAATGGAGATGTGATACAAGTACATTTTCAGAAAAACGGCAGTCGTTCACAGCGTATCCTGCTGCGCAGTGAAACCTCGCTCACGGCACTGTTTACAGCTGAAGGTGCCCAAACCGGTTATAACAGGCTGGTGTTGCCTTGTTTGCGAAACAAACAGATTTCCCTGCTTAAATTGACTTATTGACGCTGCTGCCGCATTTTTGTTCCTATGATGCGCTTCCTGCAAAACATTAAACCAAGCAGTGCTTTGTGGGTGATTGTGTTTGCCTTTTTGCTGCGCACGCCTTACGCCTTTGTGCAGCAAACAGCTGTTACTTTTTGCGATACCGCTTTTTTTCCGGGCTTTTTTTTATGGGCACAACAAAATCCGGTCTGGGATAATCTTCTGGCAACGGTTCTGGTGTGTACGGCTGCCATGCTCTTGAACCGCGTGTGCATCAACCAGGATGTAATTTATACCCACACCTACCTTCCGGCCTGGTTTTTTGTGTTGGTGAGCAGCTTGATTCCCGCACAAATGCACGTGCATCCTTTGTTGTTTTCCAACATCCTCATCCTAATCGGCTTCAACTTCCTGTTTTCCTTGTTTCTGTATGAAGGGCCATCGGTTCTCATCTACCTTACGGCGTTGTTTTTTGGTGCCGCTGCCATGTTTCAGCTACAACTTCTGGTATTGTTCATCTTTATCCTGGGAGCTGTAATCCTGATGAAAAGAATTACCCTTAAAGATCTGCTGGCAGCATTCCTGGGGCTGCTCATGCCCATCTATATCTTATGGTCTGTTTGGTACTTGCTCCATACCAACCAGGCAGGGTTTTACAGCTTCCTCAGGAACAGGCCGTTGGCTACAAATGCTGATCTGGCAGCACTTTGGCCCTATGCGCTCTGTTTCATTCTGGTCATTCTTTCCTTCTTCAAAGTATTTGCGAACTTCTTCAAGAACAACATTCGGACCCGAAGAATCAACCAGGTTTTGATTTTCTACTTCTCGTACATGTTGCTGTACCAGTTTTTTTCCGGTGCCTGCAGCGCGCTGGTGGATATAAGTTTGTTGTTTATACCCACTGCGGTTTTCGTTGCTTACCTGCTGGTGGGAAGCAAATACCGAAAGCTCAAATCCCTGGCCAACACATTGCTGGTTATCGCGGCCATTTTTTCGCTGTACGGTTCTTATTTGGGCACTTTACGCCCATGAATGCCTGCGCTGCCTGGTGTCCGGAGTATGTGTTGCCTTTGCCCGAACGGCATCCGTTTCCCATGATCAAATACCAACTGTTGCGCGATCAGTTGTGCAGTGAAGGTATTGTTTCTGCGGAAGCGTTTTTCATGCCAGCAGCAGCGAATGTTGAAGCACTGCTCAGGGTGCACCACGCGCACTATCTGGAACAGCTGTTTCATGGAAGATTATCCGTTGCCGAAGTTCGAAAAACCGGATTTCCTCAATCGCCAGAAGTTCTGAAGCGCGAGCTGCTGATTACAGGTGGAACCATGCAGGCAGCAGAAATAGCCCTGGAACATGGTATTGCTTTTAACCTGGCCGGAGGAACACACCATGCACACCCAGGTTTTGGCGCCGCATACTGTCTGCTGAATGATGTTGGTGTTGCTGCTGCACACGCGGTTTCCTCATTGCACGTTTCCCGGGTGTTGATTGTAGATCTGGATGTGCATCAGGGTGATGGAACCGCTGCCATATTCACCGATGCTACGCAAATTTTCACTTTTTGCATGCACGGAGCCGGCTTGTGGCCACGTTCCAAACACCGCGCATCCTTCCACCTGTCAGTTCCTCAAGATACCCGGGGAACGATTTACCTGAACCTGCTTGAAAGAGGTTTAGATGAAGCTTTACGTCAAGTACAACCTGATTTGATGTTTTATGTTGCCGGTGCCGATGTGTTGCTCGGCGATAAACTAGGCAACCTGGCGCTTACTGAAGAAGACTGCCGGCTTCGCGACGCCTTGGTTTTTGCGCTTTGCAGCGCACACAATATACCTGTGGCGGTAGTGATGGGCGGTGGTTATGCACCTTCGGTTCAAGCCGTTGTAAACGTACACAAAAACACCTTTCGAGAAGGTTTAAGCCTTTATACTCCGGGTTAACCTAGGGCTTCTTTATGCCGAAGCGCAGCGATACCAAGTTTGTGTACAAACCTGTTCCGCTCTGGCCAAAACCGCTGATGGCATAATCCAGTGTGAAGTTGCTGAACCTGATTCCGGCACCGGCAGATAACTGTGTGCGCCACACTTCTTCCTGGCCAGTTCGTGGCGTACGTTGCAGGTTGTAGGTGCCACAGCGCAGGAACAACACGTTCTGTTCCTTGTCTTCTTCCAGCAAATAACCCCATTCAACACCCAAATGCGGATCGACACTGAATAGGTTGCTGCGAATCAGGGTATTCCTTTTTCCGTCTGTGGTAACGTCAACATTACACTCTGCCTGCAACATCCATTTATCGTGGCGGATCTGTTTGGCAGCACCAAGAATGAGGCGCGGCAAACCTATTTCAAGGGTGCGTTCCGGAATGGTATTACCGGTGAGCGCCAATACCTCTTTTTGCCGATCGGTGAAGGAAAACTCCCAAGCATTGAAGCTGCTGCTTACATCTCGGGCAACCACGGCAAAACTCCATCCTTGTTTGGGGATGACCGCACGAAAGCCTGCATCAAAACTAAAACCCCAGGCCCGCGCAAAAGGACCCACGGTGCGGTGGATCACCTTCAAACCACTGCCGAAGCTAAAGCGTGCACGACGGTAGCGGGTTTTGATGGTTTTTCCGTAGTTGGCATAAAACCCGTAATCGGCAGCTGAAAATGTACTGATTCGGTCATAGTTAACCTGTCCGTTCTGAATCAAATCCAGCGTGTTTAAAATTCCATCCACCCCAAAGCGCACCACGCCGATGCCGAAACCATCATTCTGTGCCCCCTTTACGGCAAAAGCCAGATAGTCGTAGTTGGCCAGACCCTGATAATAAGAAGCATGCATAAAGCTTCCCTGTATCTGATCGTCAAGATCTGCCAATCCAGCAGGATTCCAATAACCGGCATACGCATCATGTGTGCTGGCCACTACGGCACGACCCATGGCAAAAGCCCGCGCACCAACGCCCATATGTAAAAACTCATTCACATACTTGCGCGCTTCCTGGCCCTGCGCCTGGAAAAAAAGAACTTGAACACAACTTAATAGGATCGCCTTTTTCACAAAATTTTGAGGTTTTCAAAAATACAGGCTTCTGCTTCCGGAAGCACCGCCTTAAAAGCGTTTTGCGCGCTTGTATTCCATTCGCCGCTTACACCTGCACGCATATAAATCTGCATCATACTGTAGGTAAACGCATCGTCATCGGTATAGTGGTACAGGTATTTCACAGCCACAAAGCGGCTCCAGTGCTCCATGAATCGCGTGCTGTGTTCATGTTTGCCCGCCAAAAGAAATCCGTCGAGGGCCTGTTCACGCGTTTGACTCAGACTTTCATAGAACCGATCCAGTTGCTCCGGATGTTGTTTCATCAACACCCTGTCAAGCATGAGTTCTAGCACCAGATGGGCTGCCAGCCAAACACGTGGAACGTGCTTGCCAAGCTGATGTGTATGAAACAAGTGATTCAAAGCCTGGTTGCCCTGGGTGAAAAACGGCGACTGATGAAACGCCCTGTCGCGCTCCAGATGACGACAACTTCCATGGAACAATTCCAGAGCATGCTCATCCAGGTGTTCCAGGTTTACATTTTCTGCTTTAAAACGCTGTCGAGGAAGAAAGTTTCTGATAAGATCAGGCAGAATCAGCCCGGCATTGTAGTGATGTCGGTCGGCCTGTTGATCGCTCAGAAAATGGGCAAAGAAGTTCAAACAGTTTCAAAAATACAGCCACAGCCGCGCTTATCGGGAGCAACACGAAACAGAACCTTTGTTTTTGAAGATTGTTCCTAGAATATGTGGTTTTTGATCTCCCGAACAAACATCATCGGTTTTTCCGGAATCATTTGTTTGATGGGCTGCACCACTTCAAAAGGTAAGCAAGCGAATAAAATGGATACAGGATCATTTTCTGTGGTGAAAACAGAAGCGGAATGGCAGGAACAACTAGGACCCGAAGCTTATCGTGTGCTGCGCGAAAAAGGCACGGAACGGCCGCATTCAAGTCCGTTTGACCAATTGTGGGACAGCGGTACTTATGTATGCAAAGGTTGTGGCGCTGAATTATTCCACAGCAACACCAAGTTTGACGCAGGTTGTGGCTGGCCAAGCTTTTATGCAGCCATCAGCAAAGAGCGCATCAAAGAAATTGCTGACTACAGCCATGGGATGATCCGTACAGAAGTTGTTTGTGCAAACTGCGGCGGTCATTTAGGACACGTTTTTCCGGATGGCTATGGACAACCCGGTGGCATGCGGTATTGCATCAACGGAATCAGCCTGGGTTTCATCAAAAGGCCCTAAAAAAGGAATGTCCCGCAGGGGGGGCGGGACAATTCCAAATCAGGGGGGTATGTTCGCCTCTTTGCCTTTCCGACGTAATTGCCG
Source organism: Bacteroidota bacterium (assembly GCA_039796915.1). GTDB lineage: Bacteria > Bacteroidota > Bacteroidia > NS11-12g > UBA955 > REEB481. Next base: position 16,964 of record JBDKIU010000031.1, read on the forward strand.
GTCCGCTACTCAAACGCAGGGCACAACATAAAAAGACCTGCACTTGAATCAAAAAGGCAAAAAGGGTCGCAAGTGACTCGCGCTTGCTTGATGATTCAAAGATGAAGTCGGCCGGAGTTCAGGCAACTTCAGAATTCACCAATGGCGCATTGTGCTTCATCAATTGCAGCATTTAACGCATGCCCATGAACTGCAGAAAGGTTTCACGCATGTCTCTGGAAAGCGGGATTTCGTCGGTGTTGTCCATAACCACACTGCCGCCATCGGCCTTGATGTATTCAACGATGCGGTCCACGTTTACCACATACGAACGATGTGGTCTGAAAAAGCGATTGTTCTTGTTCAGGGTATGTTCGAACTCTTTGATTTTTCGGCTCACCAAGATGTTTTTCCCATTGTTCATGATGAAATGGGTATAACTGCCATCTGCCTTCAGATATACAATATCCTGAAGACATACGAACAAGACACCTCCGGATGTGGGCAGCGGTATTTTTTTCACGCCTTCCACCATTTGCTCTTTCAGCAAAGCAATATCAGAAGCGTCGAGCCGGTTTTCTTTTTTATGTTTTCTTACCTTCTCAATCGCAAGCTCCAATTGGTCTAATTGAATAGGTTTCAACAGATAATCGACGGCAGAAACCTGAAATGCCTGAATGGCATATTGTGTGTACGCTGTAGTAAAAACTACGTGGATTTGCGTTGCGTCGATGTGTTCGAACAAGGTTAATCCCGACTGTCCGGGCAATTCCACATCAAGAAACACCAGTTCTGGCTTCTGGTCTTTGATGAGTTCCACGGCGGTGGGCACATCGGCAGCAACACCAACAAGGCGCACGTCCGGAAAATGCGCCTCCAGTAATGTTCTCAGCACATTTTGAGCGCGGGGTTCGTCTTCAACGATAACGGCATGAATAAGGGTAGTCATAGAATATGGGTTTGGTTAGTTTATATCTCATCCAAAACAACCGGCACTTCGAGTATTACTGTAGTACCGGCCGACTCCCCCATTTCGTTTTTTTTATCCGTGTAACGCACCGCAATAGCGCTGTCACGATCGGAGTTCAACAATTCAAGCCTGCGCTTGGTGGCACTGGTTGCAAACGGTTTATGTGTGCGGAAACTTTCAATTTGTGCACTCCGTTCACGGCCAATTCCATTGTCGTTTACGGTGCAAAATAGAACTTTTTTCTCTTCTTCTAAACGAAAGTTTATTTCAAGTAGTTTTTCACCTTTTTTATGCAGCAATCCGTGCTTTAGCGCGTTTTCTACATACGGCTGTATCAGCATGGAAGGCACATGAATATGGTGTGGTTTTAAGCGTTCATCCAATTGTATATCTATGGTCAAATCATCACCAAATCGGAGGGCTTCCAAATCCAGATATACGCGTAAACATTTGATTTCATCAGAAAGCCGCACCGTTTCTTCTTCGCTCATGTCCAGAGTCATCCTCATCAAATCGCTGAACTTTCCGAGGTAACGCATGGCCTGTGTTTTCTCGTTCATCAGAATAAATTCTTGTATGCAATTCAACGCATTGAACATAAAATGAGGATTCATCTGCACCTTTAGCGCCTGCAACTGAGAGCGCTGCAAGTCCTTTTCAACACGGACCCGTTCTAAATCTGTCAGGTGTTTTTTATGCTTCTTTTCCAGTTGAAAGCGCACATACATTGCCGACCCGACAGAGAAGACAAAAAACAGAAGGATGTAAAAGGCATCTCTTTGCCAAAAGAAGGTCTGTCCGATTAAACCGGTGGAAATGTGTTCGTGAATTTCTGGTAACTCAAGCAACATAATACATGGATGATTTGTGATTCTAAAGGGATCATTAAACGAACATGTGAATATCGGCAACCTGGGTCCAAGTTTGCTTACGGGTTCGTCTTTGGCGGTTCTGCAGGCCGCTCAGCGGAAGGCAGACATGGGCATATTTAACCACTCCAAAGCACTTCGGTGAAGCATATCGGCTTTGAGTTCGGTATCAATGTTCAAACCGTGAATGAGTGCACCAGGAATGTCTTCTCCCAGGGGAAACGGATAATCTGTGCCAAGGCAAATCCGTTTCGGCCCCATGAGTTCCATGATGTATTCAAGCATCCGCGGTTCGTGCACCAGGCTGTCCAGCCAGAACTTGCCCAGATAGTGCCTGGGATTGTGTGGGTTGTCAACCGCTACAAGATCCGGGCGGGCGCGCCAGCCATGCTCAATTCGACCCAGTGTTCCGGGAAATGAGCCGCCGCCGTGTGCAAATGCCACACGCAGGTTGGGAAGTCGCTCCAAAACTCCGCCAAAAATCATGGAACATATTGCCAGACTGGTTTCCGCAGGCATGCCTACCAACCAGGGCAGCCAGTAATTGGGCATTTTCGCTTTAGCCATCCACCACCAAGGATGCACAAATAACGACATGTCCAAATCCTGCATCGCCTCGAAAATGGGAAACAGTTCCGGCTGGTTCAGGTTCCAGTTGTTGATGTGGCTGCCGATTTGAATGCCGCGCAAACCTAGAGCCTTACAGCGTTCCAACTCCTGAATAGCCAAACCGGTATGCTGCATGGGCAAGGTTCCCAGCCCAACGAAACGTCGCGGATTTCTACTTACAACCTCGCCAATATGGTCGTTGAGGTATTGACTGATTTCCAGGGTATCCTTCGGCTCTGCCCAATAGCTGAACATCACCGGAATGGTGCTGATTACCTGCACATCTACCGGATGTGGAAATGCGTCGCACTCCTGTTCTCGAACTTCCGGACTCCAGCAATTGTGGTCTATTTCGCGGAAAAACGCATCATCAACCATCATTCGGGCACAACAGGGTTTGTGGTGTTGTAACCATACAAACTCGCCGTAACCGAAGCGTTCACGCCAGCGAGGCAGGTGTTCGGGAATGATGTGTGTATGAATGTCTATGGTAAAAATTCGCTGCTCCATGCTTAATGCTCCTGATCCTTCTGACGTTCTTTTTCGAGCAGTTCTCTGATTTTCTTTTCCTCCCAGTCGCGGCTAAAAAAGATCCTTGACCCGAAGACGCCCCACCAATGGCTGGCTACGCCAATTCCCCAGCCCATGGTGGTCCAGTAAAACCAGAACACTTCGGGTGTGCTGAGCAAATTCACAATCACCAATACAATGTTTACCAGCAGGTAAATGATGAAATGGGTATAAAAACCGCGAATGGCCTGCACGCGGTTGCGCATGCGTTCTATTTCCGATTTGTTGAATTGTTCCATTCCTTAATCCTTATCCACAAAACGGGGATCGCTTTCCATCACATGGCCACAGGCTTTACAGGTGCGCAGTTCCACGTTGTTGTAGTAGTGCTTGAAATGCGGAATGAAATCGTTTTCTATGTTGTGCAGTTCGAAATAGGTTTCGTGAAGTTTGTGATTACATTTTTCACAAAACCAGAGTAAACCATCGGTAAAACCTTTGCCTGCACGAACCCGTTCCACTACAAGTCCAATACTTCCCTCGCTGCGACCAGGAGAATGGGGAATCCCTCCCGGCAATAAGAACATTTCTCCGGCATTGATAGGCACATCCACCGCTTTTCCGTCAACCTGGATTTTTACGTTGATGCTTCCTTCCAGCTGATAAAACAACTCTTCAGTTTCGTTGTAATGGTAATCTTTACGAGCATTCGGGCCACCGACAACCATCACGATATAATCTTTTCCCAAGGGATAAAGATTCTTGTTGGCTACCGGCGGTTTCAACAGATGCCTGTGTTCTTCGATCCACTGAAGCAGGTTAAATGGCGGGGTAATTTCCATTGTGCACGAACTTTATTTGATGGGGTGAATTTACTTCAAAATTTGATTGCACATCGGAAAGTGCTTCTGAGAAGCTGCAATGTGCCTGTAGCATAGATTCCCCTTCAAATTTGGTTCAGGGGTATGCCACTTCTGAAAACCTTTGTTCCAGCTCGAGGAGTGTCAGGCGTACTTCTTCCTGAGTATTGGCGGTAACCAGGCGGTTGCGCATTTCTTTAAAATCGGCAATGCCTTTGAAATAGCTGCCGTAATGTCGCCGCATCTCTATGACGCCTACCTTTTCTCCTTTCCAGGCTACACTCCGTTCAAAATGGGTACGGCATGCGTCCAGCCGCTCGAGAAATGTTGGCAGAGGCAGCAGGCTGCCGGTGTTGATATAGTGTTTGATTTCACGGAAAATCCAGGGGTACCCGATGGCAGCCCGTCCGATCATTACGCCATCCACTCCGTAACGGTTTTTGTAAAGAATCGCTTTTTCAGGACTGTCAATATCACCGTTTCCAAAAATGGGAATATGCATTCTTGGATTGTTCTTTACGGCCGCAATAAGCGTCCAGTCTGCTTCTCCTTTGTACAGTTGTGCGCGTGTTCTTCCGTGTATGCTCAGCGCTGCAATTCCTTCGTCCTGAAGTCGCTCGGCTACTTCGAGTATGTTCTTTGATTGTTCGTCCCAGCCCAGCCTGGTTTTTACTGTTACGGGTTTATTGGTGCGGCGCACCACGGCACGCGTGAGGC
>JBDKIU010000032.1:0-51211 GCA_039796915.1 Bacteroidota bacterium
GCTGCTTCATGCCGGGCAGAACCATGCGCGTGCAGTAAAAAACGCCGTTTACATTGGTGGCAAAAAGTTCATCCCATTGTTCCAGCGGCAAGCTTTCGCAGAAGCCGAAATAGCCGAGGCCCGCGTTGTTGACCAGCACATCAACTTGACCGTTCTGTTCCTGAAATATCTGATGGAACACGGCTTCCACAGCAGCTGCACTGCGTACATCACAGGAGATAAAATGAAAGCGTTCGTGGTTCAGGTCTGGCGCGTTCCGACCCAGTCCATAAACGATGGCGCCCTTGTCCAGCAATTGCGTACACAAATGATGACCTATGCCCTTGCTCACGCCGGTGATTACGGCTACCTGTCCTGCTAAGTTGATGGAATTCATGCCGCGAAATTAAGGCTTGGGCTGCCTGTGTGAAGATGGCGGCACAAGTTCCCCTGAGAAACAGACAGCTGTAGTCCTGAAAGCAGGAATGCGGTTCAGCGCGTGACAGACATCTTCACCGGAACCCTGAACGATCCATACGCCGCACGGTTATGTGCGATGGCCGGCTCCCACTGCCAGTCAATCAGGCGCATCACGCGCAGCACTTCAGCTTCAAAGCCATAACCTCTGGGGCCATCCATCTGGCAGATCTCCAAATGGTCCACGCGACCTTCGGGTGTGATGGTGAAACAAACCATCACCAGGGCTTCCTTTCCGGCATCTCGGGCAGCCTCAGGGTATTCCACCAATTCTATGATTTTCTGATAGTATTTCTGTAGTCCACCAATTACAGAAGCCCTGGTATAGGCACGGGCGGAATCAAACGGAACGGGCTTCCCTTCCGTATTGTAATGCTGCACATGCAGCAGGCGTTCCTTGCCCTGGCTCGAGTCGGCGGAAGCAAATCGTTCGTAAGAGGCAAGTTTCCCGTTGGCGTGGTAGAAGTACCAGCTTCCCACCCTGATTCCGTTGTCGTAGGTGCCGTATTCAAAAAGTTGACGCGCTTCGGTATAGCGCACCCAGCGGCCATGCTTCTGGCCATTTTTATAGTGGACCGCATACAACAACCGTCCCTTATCGTCGTAATTCTGGAAAGGCCCGTCCAGCGTATCATTTCGATAAGTACGACGTTTCACCAGCACGCCCGATTCGCTGAAATACAGATGTTCCCCGTTGTTTTTCCCATTTACGTAAGCGCCCTGAAAACGTATCTGTCCGTTGTCATACTGTGCCTGCCAGCGACCCACGGCTTCGCCATTGCGGTATTGACCCAGACTGTACGCAGGCAATTCCGAGTTGCGCTCGTACCATTTTCCGTGCTTCCGGCCTTTTTTGAAATTACCGGAATCCAGCAACTGGCCTTGTGGGTTATAGGATACCCAAGACCCCTGCCGGAAGCTGTCAGGAACAAACTCCGGACGTAAACGGCTGTAATGTGCGCGGATGTGCAGGTTGCCGTTCAGATAACGCACGGTGCGGAGGAAGGATTTCTCTTTTACCTGCGACCATGTTTCGCTGTACACGGCCTTTTTCTTCTTTACCTCGCGGTATTCTTGATCCAGCCAGTAAACCTTTTGTTTCTGCGCAGCAAGAGCCAGCGGCAGCAAAAGCAGCAGCGCTGCAATGCCTTTACTTCGAAAAGCCTGCAAAAGATTTCCCATGCGCTTCCTCATACAAGCGTTCTTTAGGCAGGGAACGGAAATAGTCGTAGGTAATCTTCAAACCTTCAGAGCGGTGCACTTTCGGTTCCCAGCCCAGGATTTGGCGCGCCCGGGTAATGTCAGGCTGACGTTGCTTGGGATCATCGGTAGGCAACGGTTTATAGATCACCTTCTGGCTGGTTCCGGTAAGACGAATAATTTCTTCGGCGAACTGACTGATGGTGATTTCGTCGGGGTTGCCCACGTTCACAGGCTGCACACAATCGGAATGAAGCAGGCGATAAATTCCTTCCACCAGATCATCCACATAACAGAAGCTGCGCGTCTGGCTTCCATCGCCGAACACGGTGAGGTCTTCACCGCGCAGCGCCTGTCCGATGAAGGCGGGCAATACACGTCCGTCGTTCAGGCGCATCCTTGGACCATAGGTGTTGAAGATGCGTACAATGCGTGTATCCACGCCGTGATAGGTATGGTAGGCCATGGTGATGGCTTCCTGGAAGCGCTTGGCCTCGTCATAAACGCCGCGCGGTCCAACAGGATTCACGTTGCCCCAGTAATCCTCGTTTTGCGGATGTACCAGAGGATCGCCGTACACTTCGCTGGTGCTGGCTACCATGATGGTGGCCTTTTTGGCGCGTGCCAGTCCGAGCAGATTGTGCGTTCCCAAGCTGCCCACTTTGAGCGTTTGAATGGGAATTTTCAGGTAGTCGATGGGACTGGCCGGACTTGCAAAGTGCAGGATATAGTGCAATTCACCGGGCACATGCACGAACTTGCTTACATCGTGGTTGTAGAATTCAAACTGCTCCAGGCGAAACAGGTGTTCGATGTTGCGCAGGTCGCCGGTAATCAGGTTATCCATGCCTATCACGTGAAAACCTTCACGGATGAAGCGGTCGCAGAGGTGGGAGCCGAGAAATCCAGCCGCACCGGTAATAAGCACTCTTTTACGTTCCATAGTTGTTGTCATCAGGCCTTCAGGTCAGAACGGCCTATTGAATAATAAGTAAAACCTTCCCTGCGCATGGCGTCGAGGTCAAACACGTTGCGGCCATCAAATACCACTTGTTCTTTTAAGGATGTTTTGATGCGGCCAAAATCTGGTGTGCGGAATTCGGGCCATTCGGTAGCGATAACGAGGGCATCGGCACCTTGCAGCGCATCGTATTGATTGTCGGCGAAACGTATATCCAGGCCGGCATGCTGTTTCACATTGGGCATGGCCTCGGGATCATACGCCGCCACGGTGGCGCCTTCCTGCAGCAGCGCGTGGATCAGTTCCAGTGCGGGTGCTTCACGGATGTCGTCGGTATTGGGTTTAAAAGCAAGGCCCCAAACGGCGAAATGTTTGCCTTGCAACGCACCAAAATGCGATTGAATTTTGGGAAGCAGACTCTTCTTCTGGTGGGCATTCACGGCTTCCACAGCCTTCAGGATTTTGAAGTCGTATCCGGCTTTATCCGCAGAATGCACCAAAGCCTTTACATCTTTAGGGAAGCAACTTCCACCGTAACCAATGCCCGGGAACAAAAAGCGCTTCCCGATGCGCTCATCGGAGCCCATGCCCAAACGCACCATGTCCACATCGGCACCCAGGCGTTCGCACAACTGTGCTATTTCGTTCATGAATGAAATCTTGGCTGCCAGAAAGCTGTTGGCTGCGTATTTGGTGAGTTCTGCACTGCGTTCATCCATAAAGATGATGGGATTTCCCTGGCGCACAAAAGGCTGGTAGAGTTCCTGCATCATCAGCCGCGCGCGGTCGCTGGAGCAACCGATGACCACGCGGTCTGGTTTCATAAAATCATCCACGGCCACACCTTCGCGCAAGAATTCGGGGTTGCTCACCACGTCAAAGTCACCGGCATAACCTGCGGCGATGGCTTCACGCACCAGATCGGCAGTTCCCACCGGAACAGTGCTTTTATCCACCACCACGCGGTAGTCGTTCAACAGCCTGCCAATTTCTCCGGCCACGTTCAGTACATAGCTGAGGTCAGCGCTGCCGTCTTCACCCGGAGGCGTGGGCAAGGCCAGAAAAATCACGTCGCTTCCATCTACCGCTTCTTTCAGCGAAGTGGTAAAATGCAGACGGCCTTCTTTCAGGTTTCTTTTGAAGATGAGTTCGAGGCCGGGTTCAAAGATGGTAATCTGACCAGAGGCCAGCTTGGCCACTTTCGCCGCATCGATGTCCACGCAGATCACCTGATTTCCGGTTTCGGCGAAACAGGTACCTGTAACCAAGCCAACGTATCCTGTTCCTACAACTGATATTTTCATGCCTGTTCTGGTTGATTGTTTTGGGCGAAGGCACGAATGCTTTCCACGATGTATTGAATCTGCTCCTGATCCATTTCCGTGCTGATGGGCAGGGAAAGAACCCTCATGCATAAGTCTTCGGTGCCCGGCATGTGTACCGAAGCATCGAAATAGGCGCGCTGGCGATGCAGCGGCGTGGGATAATAAATCATGCTGGGAATTCCGGCGGCTTCCAGATGTGCTTTCAATGCTTCCCGCATGGCATGTGTTCCCAGCGCAAGGGTGTACTGGTGAAACACGTGCGTGCTGTTTGGAACCCTTGAGGGAATGCGCACGCCGGGCAATCCTGACAAGCCTTTATCGTAGGCATCGGCCACTTCATTCCGGGCGGCCTCGTAGGTATTCAGATGTTTCAGCTTCACAGACAAAACCGCGGCCTGTATGCTGTCCAGACGCGAGTTCAGCCCAACTACGTCGTGGGTATATTTCACTTTTTGTCCGTGGTTACAGATCATGCGCAGCTTTTCGGCAAGCACGGCATCGCGGGTAAACACGGCACCACCATCGCCATAGCAACCCAGATTTTTGGAGGGGAAGAACGATGTTGTTCCAATATGACCCATGGTTCCGGCCCGCATCATCCGGCCGTCGGGGAAGGTATAGCGCGAACCAATGGCCTGGGCAGTATCTTCAATCACATACAGGTTGTGGCGCTGGGCAATGTCAAGGATTTCGGCCATCGGCGCACATTGTCCGTACAGATGCACGGGCGCGATGACTTTAGTTGCAGGCGTGATGAGGCTGCTGAGTGTTGCCGGATCCATGAGGTAGGTGGCAGGATCTACTTCACAATAAACAGGCTTATGACCCAGCAGGTGAATCATTTCAGCCAATGCAGCGTAAGAAAAAGAAGGCGTAATGATTTCCGAACCGGGAGGCAGATCCAGCGCCATCATGGCAACCTGGAGTGCGTCGGTACCATTGGCACAGCCAATCACGTAGGGAACATCCAGGTAAACGGCCAGTTCCTGTTCAAACTTCTTCACTGCCGGACCATTGATAAAAGAGGAGTTGAGGATGACCTCCTTCATTGCTGCATCAACCTCGTCCTGTATCTTCAGATACTGGGTGCCGAGGTCCACCATTTGAATTTTACGCATGAAATTACCTGCGCAAAAATAGGTCATCCGATGCAGCCTTACCGCATGGTTGTTTAGGCATTCAGCCCACGCTGCCTCAATACTTCAAACAGTATGATTCCGGTGGCCACCGATACGTTCAGGGAATCAAATCCACCGGGCATCGGGATGGCCACGCGGGCGTCTGACAGTTGCAGGAGTGACGGATCCACACCTTTTTCTTCGTTGCCCATGATGATGGCCAATGGGCCGCTGAGCGCGCTGTCAAACAGCAGCTCTTTGCCTTTTTCGGTAGCTGAAGCTATGCGCAGTCCGTGTTCACGCAGTGCCCTTACGGTTTGCTGCAGCTGATCTACCCTGCACACCGGAATGCGGAACACGGCTCCCGAAGAAGTAGTCACCACATCCTGACCAACGGCAGCCGATCCTTTGGCGGGAACAATCACGGCGTCGGCACCGGCGCAGGCTGCGGTGCGCAGGATGGCGCCAAAATTCCGAACGTCTGTGATGCCGTCAAGAACCAGCAGCAGCGGATCTTTTCCTGCTTCAAAACAACGTGTCACAATTTCTTCCCATGATTGAAAGGCAATGGGAGAAATGGCGGCAACGATGCCCTGATGGTTGGGGTTGCTCACCAGAAACGTGAGTTTCTCGGTGGGCGCTTTTACAAATGGAATACCAGCCTCTTTGATGGCGGGAACCAGACTGCTGATTTTGGGATTCCGGGCTCCGGAATCAATCCAGATTTTATCCAGCGTTTGTCCTTTGGCCAGGGCCTCTTCTACCGGATGAATTCCGAAAATAAATTTCTTCTTGAGCGACATATAAAAAAAAGAAGGCCGCCGAAGCGGCCTTCCTCATAATTCGTGTTAGGGCCTTGAGGCCTGGGTAATGACTTTCTGATACTTGTCGGCGAGCGCAGTCTTGCCACGATCCTTGGCCAGCTGCTGCACCGTTTGCATGATGCCGATGGCGTTCTGATACTGCTCTGCGGCGGTGCTGTTTCCACGCTGGTTAAACTGCTTGAAATAGCGCGCATACTGGTTGGCGTTGTTCATGCATTTATCCATCCACTGTTCACCTTTCTTATCCTCGCCAAATTCCATGTACAGCATAGCCAGGTAGTAACGCACTTCATTTCTGTAGGTGAGCACATGTTCTGGTATTTCTGCGGCAATCAGGTCGAGCAGTTTCACTGCTTTGGTGCGGTATTCTTCGGCTGTTTTATCGAGGTTGGCTTTGTATGCGGCGACATCCGTTCCTGCGGGAAGCGTTTGTCTTCCTGAGTCCAGAGACATCTTCACGCTCATCATGCGGCTGATTTCATTGCTGTACATGTCGCCCATGTTGATCACCAGCTGCTGCAGCGCCTGAGGAACCATCATGGCCTTGTCGTCCAGATAGAAATTCTTCTTCTCTTTCATGCCACCCCAGCGGAATTTCATGAGGTTGTCGTAGGTGCGTTGTTCGGCGATGTTTGCCGGGCGACCGCGGTCTTCAGAAACGGTTCCGCCATTGACAGGCACCAGACGGAAGGACAAGCCTTCGCACTGCAGCCAGCTGTTCAGACCCATAAAGTCATAACCACTGGTAGTCGTAAAGCAGATGGGGCGTTTCCAGCCACGTTCGGCATTGGTTACAATCAGGTCGAGCATGAGCAAATCACCTTTGCTGAAGTATTCGCCGGGCATGCGGAAATCAATGAACGGTGCAATCTTGCCGGTGTCCTTCGCTTCTACCATACCATTTTCCAGGATGGCTTTGCGATCTACAGGAATCCTGATTTTTCTGGTGGGGAACACTTCTTCTTTGGTCATGTTCGCGGGGTCTTTACCCAACACGAAGTTTACCACTTTGCGGCCATCGGTGAAGCCGGCGGCTTCATCAAACCCATCCAGGCTGAGGTTTTGGAAACGAATGCCGTATTCAAAACGTCCGGCCCTCAGGTCGTTTTTGGTAAGGGTGAGCGGCAGCGGATCGGAATTGTACACCTTGTCAAGCAGCACACTGCTGTACCATTCTGTGGGCAGCAGGCTCTGGTTGATGATGCGCACATCGGTACGAATACCTTCCACATTCTGCGCATACCAAAGCGGATAAGTGTCGTTATCGCCATTGGTAAACAGGATGGCGTTTGGCGGACAACTTTGCAGGTAGTTTTTCGCGTAGTCAATGCCCAGATAACGTGCAGAACGGTCGTGGTCATCCCAGTTTTGGGAAGCCATGAGCACCGGAGCCGCCAAAAGTGCCACTGCGCTGGCAGCCATTGCTGCACTGCGGGCATTTTTGAGGTATTTGCGCAGCCACTCTGCGATGCCGAGCACGCCCAGGCCAATCCAGATACAGAAGGTCTGGAAGGAACCAACCACTGAATAGTCGCGTTCGCGCGGTTCAAATGGAGGCTGGTTCATATATACGTTGATCAGGATGCCTGTAAACAGGAACAGAATCATCACAACCCAGGCATCCTTGCTGCGTTTCTTGAACTGCAGCGACATGCCGATGATGCCGATGATCAGTGGCAGGAAGAAATACGTGTTCCTGGCTTTGTTGTTCTTCAGGTCATCGGGAAGATTTTTCTGCGTTCCGGTATTCAGGTAGTCAATCGGGGCAATGCCACTCAGCCAGTTGCCATCAAATTGCGTGTTGCCAAGCATGGCCTGCTGGTCGTTCTGTCTGCCCACAAAATTCCACATGAAATAACGCATATACATGTAGTACAACTGGTAGCTGAAGAAATAGCGCAGGTTGTTGGCAAAGGTGGGCTTTTGTGCGCGGAGTGCACGCAGTTGTTCCTGTTCTTCTTCCGACAAACCTCCCTGGGCAGCCTTATTCTGCAGGGCGTTAATCATGCCCTGGGTTTTTTCCATACCGCCCCAGTAACGATAGCCGATGTCGTCGTTTTCTTTGGCCTTGCCCATGCGTGGGAACAAGGTGGTATAGCGTTCGTCAAACTTGTAATCGTATTTGGCGCCGGCAAGTTTGTATTCTGCAGAATCTGCGTACCACTTCTCACCTACTTCTTCGGTTTCAATGGGAGGCGCGTTGAAATACGGACCGTAAACCAGCGGACGGTCGCCGTACTGTTCGCGGTTGATATAGCTCAACAGGTTGAACATATCTTCCGGGTTGTTCATGTCGATGGCGGGATTGGCCATAGAACGAAGTACCACCATGGTATAGGTAGAATAGCCCAGTAAGATGAAACTTACTGAAAGCATGGCCAGGTTCAATAAGTATTTTCCGGCGCGGATGCTGTAGCGAATCCCGTACACCAAACCTGCAATCAGCAGGGCAATACCAAACAGCACACCGCTGTAAAAAGGCATTCCAAGACTGTTCACAAACAGCTTGTCCATATTGGCTAGGTACCAAACCGTACCGGGAATGATTCCTTTCATGATGAAGCCCAGCACGCCAAGCGCGATGAGGAATGCGATGATGAGGCCTTTGCGGGTAACCTCATAGCGACGGAAGTAATAAACAAAGGCAACCGCCGGAATAACCAGGAGGTTCAGCAAGTGCGTTCCGATGGCCAGACCGGTGAGGTAGGCAATCAGAATCAGCCAGCGATCTCCGCCCGGCTTATCGGCATCTTGTTCCCAGCGCAAAACCGCCCAGAATGTGATGGCGGTAAAGAATGAGCTCAAGGCATATACTTCGGCTTCAACTGCGCTGAACCAGAACGTATCGAGAAAGGTATTGGAGAATGCAGCAGTGAGGCCGGCTCCAAAGATGAGGATGTTGCGGCCGGTGCCAGCTTCTGCATCATTGCCAGTACCCAGCATTTTTTGCGCGAGGTATGTGGTGATCCAGAAGGTAAACATGACACAGCCCGCGCTGGCTGCAGCCGACATTGCGTTGATGAACACCGCTGCGATGGCTGGATTGGGAGCAAAAATGGAGAAAATCCTGCCCAACAACAGGAAAAACGGCGCTCCCGGAGGATGCACAACCTGAAGCTTATAGGCTGCAGAAAGGAATTCTCCGCAATCCCATAAACTCACGGATGGTTCCAAAGTGAGCATGTACACCAGGAAGGAAACTGCAAAAGTTACCCATCCCAATAAGGTATTTAAACGCTTGAAAGACATCATAGTCGGCTTTAATCCGGGCGAAAATAAGGATTCGGGAGGATTGAACCTCAGGGTTTCATATTTTCAGCAGCAGCCAACAGGCGCTGCACGGCTTTGTCCTTTCCCAGAAGGGCAATCATTTCATAAAGTGGCGGACCGGCGGCGGCACCGCTGATGGCCAGACGAAGCAACTGCATCCACTGGCCGGTACTTTGACCGACAGCGGTGCATTGTGCCTTGAATACTTCCTCGGCGGTTGCAGCATCCAACGTTGCAGCCTGTTCGTAGGTCTGAGCCAGGCTGCGCAGAAATTCAGGGGTTTCCGGTTTCCACTTTTTGGCCAGTGCCTGCTGATCATACGCTGTTGGCTCCAGGAAGAAATACGATCCGTCGCGGATGATTTCGCCTGGGAAATTCACTTTTTCACGCATCAGGCGAACCACTTCCGCGAGGTATGGAACTTCGGTCTGGTAGCCTGAAGCAGCAGCCAGCGGCAGCAATTCCTGTGCAATGGTTTCCGGATGGCGTTCCATGAGGTAATGATGGTTAAACCACAGGGCTTTATCGAGGTCGAACTTGGCGCCACTTTTACTCACCTTTTCCAGACTGAACGCTTCGATGAGTTCATCCATGGTAAACAATTCCCTGTTGAAGCTTGGATGCCAGCCCAGCAGGGCGAGCATGTTCACCACCGCCTCCGGGAAATAGCCTGTTTCACGATACCCTGAAGAGATTTCTCCACTGGCGGGATCCTTCCATTCCAAAGGAAATACCGGAAAACCAAGTCGGTCGCCATCGCGCTTGCTGAGCTTCCCGTTTCCTTCCGGTTTGAGCAAGAGCGGCAAATGCGCAAACACAGGCATTACATCTTCCCAACCCAGATAGCGGTAAAGCATCACATGCAGGGGCGCACTGGGCAGCCATTCTTCACCGCGAATCACATGGCTGATGTTCATCAGGTAATCATCCACCACATTGGCCAGGTGGTAGGTAGGCATGCCGTCGCTTTTGAACAGAACCTTGTCATCCATCTGGCTGGTGTTCACCACGACCCAGCCGCGGATGGCGTCGTGAAAGCGCACTTCTTCCTTCCGGGGAAGCTTAATCCGCACCACATAAGGCATTCCGTTTTCCAGTCGGCGCTGCACCTCATCGGCGGGCAAGGTGAGGGAATTATTCATGCTCATGCGGCTCACGGCATCATACTGCGCGGGCATGCTTCCCGCCTTCAAACGCTCACGCATGGCATCCAGTTCTTCGGGCGTATCAAAGGCGTAATAGGCATGACCTGCCTGCAGCAGCTGATCGACATACTGTCGGTACATCGGCTTTCGTTCGCTTTGGCGGTAAGGCGCATGCGGTCCGCCCTGTTCCGGGCCTTCGTCAAACCGAATGCCCACCCATGCCAGCGCCTGGGTGATATACGCTTCGGCACCGGGCACAAAGCGGTTTTGATCTGTATCTTCAATACGCAGCAGACAATCGCCGCCGTGTTTCTTTGCAAACAAATAGTTATACAGCGCTGTGCGCACTCCGCCAATGTGCAAAGGGCCAGTTGGGCTTGGTGCAAACCGCACGCGGACATGTCTTTCCATAAGGCCGCGAATTTAGCTTTTTTCCGCGGGCAGCAGGCAGTTCAGACGGATACACTGGGAAATAGAAGCCTGGCTCAGGTATCTTTGCAACATGGCCCGGGTTGTTGTTGGATTAAGTGGTGGCGTTGATTCATCAGTGGCCGCCTTGTTGCTGAAACAGCAGGGCCACGAGGTGATTGGCATGTACATGCGCAACTGGCATAATGCCGACGTAACCATCGGCAATGAATGCCCGTGGATTGACGACAGCAATGATGCCATGCTGGTGGCAGAAAAGCTCGGAATCCCTTTTCAGGTGATTGACTTGAGCGAAGCCTACCATCAGCGCATCGTAGAGTACATGTTCGCAGCATATGCCGCCGGCCGCACGCCAAATCCGGATGTGCTGTGCAACCGCGAAATCAAATTTGACGTATTCCTGGAAGCGGCCCTGAAGCTGGGTGCCGACTTTGTGGCCACGGGACATTACTGTAGAAAAGCCGAAGTGGAAATCGACGGCAAGGTTTTCTATCAACTGCTCAGTGGTTTAGATTTGAATAAAGATCAGAGTTATTTCCTGTGCCAGATCAGGCAGGAACAACTGGCAAAAGCGCTGTTTCCCATCGGAGAACTCCAAAAAGCCAAAGTGCGGCAACTGGCAGCAGATGCAGGCCTGCATACCGCAGAAAAAAAGGATTCTCAGGGTTTATGTTTCGTGGGGAAAGTAAAACTGCCGGTGTTTCTGCAGCAGCAGTTGCAGCCCAAACTTGGAACGGTGATTGAAATTCCCGCCACACATCCCAAACTTCAGCACAGGGAAACCAATGAACTGGGCATCAACCGGCCCATTTACTGGCAACGCTGCGACGGCGTATCAGCAGGCACACACCAGGGTGCGCATTTTTTCACCGTCGGACAACGCAAAGGTTTACAGATTGGCGGATTGGCCGAACCGCTGTTTGTGCTGCAAACAGACACCACCGAAAACCTGGTTTTTGCCGGACAGGGCGCAGAACATCCTGGCCTGTACACCAATGGTTTGTTTATTTCCCACAACGACGTTCACTGGATCAGGGAAGATTTGGCGTTGGAAGCGGGCATGAAAATGGATGTGCTGTTGCGCATCAGATACCGGCAAACACCCTTCCGTGCGCAGCTTATATGTGCAGCCGAAGGCATGTATATCCGCTTTGAAACGCCACAAAAAAGCGTCACACCGGGCCAGTTTGCAGCCTGGTATGTTGACGGAGCCCTTTTGGGCAGCGGCGCCATCTGCTGGTAAGCAAAACGCCACATAGTTTTCGCTCGTGTGACATTTCCATGACACTTACATGACAATAAAAGTTGAAGGCTTTGGCTAAATTTACGCGCTAAAGTCAATATGAAAAGAATCTTACTTTTTCTGATGGGAGTGTTTGCAACGGCTGCAGGCCACGCGCAGATTTCTTCTAAAGGGACAGACTTTTTTTTCGCCTTTCCTCAGATCGACCTAAACCCTGACAGTATGCTGGTTTTTGTGACCAGCGATGTCAATACCACGTTCACCATCGAAAATCCGAGGGTGACAGGATCACTGAAGAACTACTCTGTAACGGCGAATAAGGTTACCCGTGTAAATATGCCAGTTTCCACTTACTACGTAACGGGTTCTGAAACCGTTCAGAACCTGGGATGCAGGGTGCGTTCGAAGGATCCGGTGTATGTGTATTTGTTGAATCTGAAGGAGTTTCGAACATCCGGAACTTTCGTGCTTCCAGTAAGTGCATTGCCGTACAACACTGAATTCATCGTTTCCAGCTACACGCCTACCTACCGCACAAATCCGGGGTTTGGAACCGCACAGTATTCACAGGCGCAGTTTACCATCATCGGGGTTGACGACAATACACCGGTAGAAATCATTCCCAAGTCGCGGACGGCCAACGGAAAAGCTGCGGGAACGCCATTTTACATCACCTTATCCCGCGGACAGGTTTATCAGGTACAAAGCCACATCAACGATGGAAGCACGGCCAATCCACCCACCGCTTCGGGTGATTTGAGCGGCACCGTGGTGCGCGTGCGCAATGCTTGTAAACGCATCAACGTGCTTTCGGGCGCGGAAAGTGTTATTTTACCCTCTGCCTCGTGTCAGGGTCGGGAACATTTGTGGGGCCAACTTTACCCAACCAACGTTTGGGGTATGAAGTACTTCATCAGTCCATTCGTTTCCAGTCGAAACGGTTACCTGTACCGAGTGTATCCATTGCAGGATAATACCACCATTTTTGTAGGAGGAACATCGGTTGGAACCTTTAACAGAACCAGCTGGTATCAGGAGAATGTGGGCACCGAAGCTGCCCGCTGCATCACGGCGAACAAACCTGTGATGGTTGCCCAGTACATGAAAGGCAACAACTGCAGTGGCTTGAATGACGGCGACCCCGCGATGGTCATGGTTCCTGCCAGCGATCAAACCGTACGCTCGGCTACCGTGGGAACGGCAAATACCAAAAACCTTACAGATCACTACGTAAACATCATCGTAGATCAGAAGTTCAAGAACCGTGTAAAACTCAATGGGGCGGCCGTTTCTCCGGGCAGTTTCACCAATGCATGCAACAACATGTGTTATGCCCAGATTAAACTGGCCTACTACGGTTCACACAACCTCACCTGCGACAGCGGATTCCAGGTCATGACCTACGGTTTCGGCAACTACGAAAGCTATGCCTACTATTCCGGCGCCAACTTTGAAGACTTGCGCTACAACATCACCATGATTCAGCCAAACCGTTGTCCTTCCTATCCGGTGACCTTCATCGGCTCGGGAACCAACGCCCTGGGTTATACCTGGTATTTTGGCGATGGTGGAAAAGATACCGGTTCCAAAGTGACGCATCGCTACGAGAAACCCGGCAGCTACCTTGCCCGCATGGTGGTTAAAGTGCCTGGGATTTGCGGAACATTCGACAGTGTGGTTCGCACCAGAATTGTAGACGTTTACCCCGGCCCTTCGCCCAACTTCCCTGATTCTACGCTGGTTTGTGCCGACAGCCTGAAACTTACCCTCGATGCCGGCTTCAGCAAAAAATTCCTCTACAAATGGCAGGACAGCAGCAATAAGCAAACCTTACTTGTAACCAAACCAGGCAAATACTGGCTGCGTGTATTGGATACTTCTACAAATTGTACGGTGTTCGATTCTACGCGGATTGTATTTGCCAACAAGCTGAAAGCGGCTTATGCTGCAGACAGCGCACTGCCTTGTTTCGGGAACAACTATTTCGCACTCAGGGACTCCAGTAAGGTGACCAACGATAAAATTTCGAGTTTCAGGTGGGTGGTGAAATATCCGGCCAAAGATTCCATCCTCAACACCGAACGAATCAAGGTTTCTTTCCAGAATACCGGAAATTACGTGCTTCAGTATTTCATCAAAACTCAAAAGGGATGTTCGGACAGCACCAGCGGAACGCTATCTGTGTACGACCGTCCCACGGCTACCTTCACCGTAGATACAAACAGAAACTGTCAGGGTGTGCCGTTTAAGTTCACTGCTTCTTCCACTACACCTGCCGGAACCATTCGCTCTTACAACTGGCAATGGGGCGACGCAACGATAGGCGGCGGACCCGCTCCATCCAAATCATACAACGTACATGACACCTTTGCCGTGCGCCATATCGTAATTACCAGCTTCGGCTGTCGCGATACCATGGATTCCGCGGTGGTGGTTTTGCCGAAACCCTTGATGCGTTATACGGTGAATGATACCGGTTTCTGCCTGCGAGGAAACAAGTTTACCTTCATCAATAAAACCAGCATACCCTTGGGAAGTTACCTTTTTGACTGGTCTTTCCCTGGACAGAGCTATATCAATACCGACACCATCAGAAGATCCTTTACTGCTGCCGGACAGGTGAACTTCACGCTTACGGCAACTTCCGATGCGGGCTGTAGAGATTCCGTTCGCGGCAGAATTCAGGTTTATCCGCATCCAACGGCACGCATCAACCTCACACCACCGGCAAGCTGTATCAACGGTCCGGCCTTCCGTATCAAAGACAGCAGCAGCATTGTTGGCGGCGCGTTGAAAGGTAGAACCTGGACACTTGGTGATGGCAATAACGACACCTCCCTATTAATAAGGAGTAAGCGTTATGCAACATCGGGAACCTATACCATAACCCTGATTTCGAACTCCAACAAGAATTGCAAAGACACCACCATCGCTACGGCAACGGTGTATGCCAAACCCAATGCCGATTTCAGCATCAGCAAGAGCAGTCAGTGCATTTCAGGCAACCGCTTCACCTTTACCGGCACCGGCAGCTATTTACAGCGCTTGTGGACCTACGGAGACAAATTCGGCGATACCGGAATGGTGCGCACCCACGTATATGCGGATACCGGAACTTATACGGTTCGCAGCATTGCACGAAATGCCAATGGTTGTCTGGATACCATCAGTAAGCAAGTTCGTGTGCTGCCCGGACCAACGGCATTCTTCAGTTCTTCTCCCGACAGCGCCTGCCTGGGCAATACCACGCGCTTTACCAATGGCTCCTATTTTAACGGAGGAAGCATTTCTGGCTATTCCTGGGACTTTGGCGACGGCACTACCACCGGAAATAATCCGAACCCCAGCAAGAAATACCTCACCTACGGCAGGTTTAAAGTGCGTATGGTTGCACAGGGCGCCAACGGTTGCAACGATACCATCTTCAAAAATGTGCGCATCTACGACAAGCCCAACGCGGCCTACGCCGTAAACGACAGCACACAGTGCTTCGACGGACATTCTTTCGTGATAACCAATAATTCTACCGTTCGTGAAGGAAGCATCACTTCCTACGCATGGGATTTAGATCAGGGCGTCACTTCGTCTGTGCGCAACCCGGCCAACCGCAGCTACAGTGCCATTGGAAGCTACAGAACAACCTTAATTGTAAGCACCAACTTCGGTTGCAGCGATACCGCGGCTATGGGATTGTATGTTTATCCAAGTCCAACCATCAGCTTTACCGCAGATACCGCGTGTCAGGGAGAAGACTTCTATTTCACAGGAAATGCCTCCGTTGTTCCGGGAAGTATCCAATCATATGCATGGACCTTTGGTGATGGCGGAAGCGCAACTACACAAAATCCAACCCATAAATACAACAACAGCGGAACCTTTACGGTGAGCTTCACAGCTGTATCTGATCAGGGTTGTTCTACTTCCCTCAGCGTTCCGGGCGCCGCGCTTTCATTGGTAAAACCGGTTGCCAATTTCGCCAGTACACATCTTGGCTCCAGAGGTTTCGAAAGCGATTATCAGTTTGCAGACCGCAGTACTGGCGCTACAGACTGGCTCTGGTCGTTCGGCGATGGGCAGAGCAGCAACACACAGAATCCGAAAATCACCTTCAACGATACCGGAAGGATGCGCGTTGAATTGTTTGTAACCAATACCGATGGCTGCACCGATTCCAGCGTAAAATTCCTGCTGCTGAAGCCGGAACTCATGTGGTGGGTGCCCACCGCGTTTACACCCAACCGCGATACTAAAAACGAAGTTTGGGGACCGGTTGGACTTTCAGGAACCATCAGCTACCACATGCAGTTGTTTAACCGCTGGGGCGAATTGATTTGGGATAATAAAAACCCAAATCAGGGATGGGATGGAACTTTCAACGGCCAGGCTGTGCCTGAAGGTGTATATCCCTGGACTGTCTGGTTGCGCTACATCGATGGAAGGTTCTACAGCTTCCGCGGAACAGTAACCGTGCTGCGCTAAACAACATCAACAGCTATTCCATAAAAAACCCGGCTTGAAGGCCGGGTTTTTTATTGTTATGATGAATGGTATCAGTGCCGTGACGAACACGGATATCTTAGCCTAAGTAGGCTTTCAGGATTTTACTCTTGCTGCTTTTACGCAGTCTGCGCAGCGCTTTTTCCTTGATTTGGCGTACGCGCTCTCTGGTCAGGCCCACCTTTTCGCTGATGTCTTCGAGGGTATGGGCAGGGCCACCATCCAAGCCGTAGTAATATTTCAGCACATCGCGCTCTTTATCGCTGAGCGTGTTGATGACGCGACTGATTTCCTTCTGAAGCGACTCGTTGATGAGTGGCGTATCAGGGTCAGGCTCATCATTTTGGTCCAGCACACCCAGAAGCGTATTGTCTTCACCTTCTGTAAGCGGCGCATCAATGCTCAGGTGTCTTCCGGAAGAACGCAGGGCATTCTCTACTTCTGTAACCGGAATTTGCAGGGATTCCGCAATTTCCTCTGGTGTTGGTTCACGTTCCAGTTCCTGTTCCAGCTTTGAAGCAGCCTGTGTGATTCTGCCGATGCTTCCAACCTTGTTCAGGGGAAGACGCACGATACGGCTTTGGTCTGCCAATGCCTGAAGAATGCTCTGGCGGATCCACCAAACGGCGTAGGAAATAAATTTAAAACCACGTGTTTCATCAAAACGTTTGGCGGCTTTGATCAGACCCAGGTTTCCCTCGTTGATTAAATCACCCAGGGTAAGTCCCTGGTTTTGGTATTGTTTAGAAACAGAAACAACAAAGCGCAGGTTGGCGTTTACCAGTTTTTCCAAAGCAGCCTGATCACCTTCCCGGATGCGGCGTGCAAGTTCAACCTCCTCCTGGGCATCAATCATGGGAACTTTAGAAATTTCATTGAGGTACTTGTCTAGCGACTTGTTCTCCCTGTTGGTAAACTGTTTGCTGATTTTTAGTTGTCTCATGCGCGATGTTGCTACTCTAAATGATGTGCTTTTACTGAATAAATAGACAGATGCACAGATTCCGTAGAATCTGCGAATTTAGGAAAAAACAGCGCTTAGTAGAAAATGTTTGCCAGCTTGTAGGTAATAAAACTGGCACCATAGGCTAGGGCTGTCATGGTCATCAGCTGAATGGCCGGCCACTTCCACGAACCTGTTTCCCTTCTGACCACAGCCAGCGTGCTCATGCACTGCAGGGCGAAGGCGTAGAAAACCATCAGGCTGAGTGCGAACGGAATGCCATAAAGCGGCTCGCCGGTTAATGGATTCGTTTCAGCGGCCATTTTCTCCCTGATGCCTTGTTCATCCTCTGTGCCCACAGCGTAAATGGTACTCATGGTGCCCACAAAAACTTCCCGGGCCGCAAAAGACGTAATCAACGCTATTCCTGTTTTCCAGTCGAAGCCCAGCGGGGCAATCACCGGCTCAATGGCTTTGCCAAGAATGCCGGCATAGCTGTGCTCCAGCATGGCAGCAGATTTCATTTGATCCGCAGCCATTTCATCCATGCCCCGGCTTGCGGCAACGGTGACGGCTTGTGCACCTGCTTCTTCCATGGAATTGCCCGGACCAAAGGAGGCAAGAAACCAGAGCACCACGGAAATGATCAGAATGATGCTGCCGGCCTGCCATACGAAGGCTTTACAGCGCTGGTACATGCCCTGCAGGATGTTGGCAAAACGCGGCCACTGATAGTCGGGCAGCTCCATAATAAACCCAGAACTGCTGCGCTGTTTTACAAACAGGCTGGCCACAGCTGCAACCACAAGCGCAGTGATGGCGCCGAGCATATAGATAAGGGTGAGCAAGAGGCCACGGGCATCAAAAATTCCCATCTTCATTCCTTCCGGAACGGCCAGGGAAATCAACAGCACATATACGGGCAAACGCGCACTGCAACTCATCAGCGGCGTAACGAAAATGGTGATGAGCCGATCTTTGAGATTCGGAATGGTTCTGGCAGCCATGATGCTTGGAATGGCACAGGCCATGCCGCCCACCAGCGGAATTACAGAGCGCCCGTTCAAGCCTGCTTTCCGCATCAGTCGATCGGTAATGAAGCTGGCCCTTGGCATATAACCACTGTCTTCCAACATGGAAAGAAACAAGAACAGCAGCGCTATTTGCGGAATGAACACCAATACACCGGCAAGGCCGGGAATGATGCCACCGCTGACCAATCCGTTGAAAAAGCCTTCGGGCAATCTTGACTTCACAAAGCTGCCCAGCCCAGACATGCCTTCTTCGATCCAGCCCATAGGTGCTTCTGCCAGATAGAACACCGACTGAAAAATGAGGTACAGCATAAAAAACAGCAGCACAAATCCCCAGATTCTATGGGTAAACAAGCGATCCAGCATGCGTGTGGCAGAATGTTTTACCGGCGTATTCTTGGTTTGCACGGCATCTACAATGCTGCCAATAAAAGCAAAACGCCTGCTGGTATCTGTACGTCTTTGTTCGGAAGTAATGGAATCATGGCCGGCCAGATAATTCCTCAATTTATTCATGGCCTGGGCAGGCGTGCCAGAATCGGAAGTGCTGGCCCAGGAACTGTTTGTTTTCGCCGCAGCTGCCTCCAGTGCTGCAATACCTTCGCCGGTGCGTGGATTCACAGGAACTACCAGAACGCCGAGTTTAAGCGACAAATCTTCAACACTTATTTTCATGCCCTTGCTGGCAGCCATGTCCATCATGCTCAGGGCCAGAACCATAGGAATGCCCAGTTCGGCCATTTCTTCAAACATGAGCAGGTGGCGGCGAAGGTTGGTCGCATCGGCCACGTACACAATCAAATCCGGTGTCAGACTTTCAGATGCCAGAACCATGGCCACTTCTGCTTCATCCGCGCTGGCCGGGAACAAGCTGTAAGATCCGGGCAAGTCCACGAGGTTGCATCGATTCCCCTGGAGATTCCAACTGCCAGCCCTGCGCTCAACAGTGGTTCCGGGCAGGTTGCTGGTTTTTTGTCGCAGCCCGGTGAGCCTGTTGAACAAGGTGCTTTTCCCCGTGTTGGGGTTGCCGGCAAGGACGATGTATCGTGCTACGGAATCACTCATTGTGTTTTTACCACCTCCAACATGGCTGCCTCTTCCCTACGCATGCTCAATAAATATCCGTCTCCAATTTCAAAGGCCAGCGGATCTCCAAACGGCGCTTGAAACAAGAGCTGGATCCTTACGCCCGGAAGACAGCCCATTTCAGCAAGCCGCGCCGCTATGGGATGGTCTGCCGCCGATGTGATCAGCGCTGATTCGCCTATGCTCAGGTCTGCTGCGTTCATGTTGTGGCAACAAATTTAGACCCACCGTAGCAGAAAATATATGAGCATCCGCATATTGGATATTCTGGATGGCTTTGTTGCAAGTGCCTGCACCTTGGCTAAATTCGCATGACTAAATCGTATGGCAATAAAAACCATGGCTGAATATGCCGCCGAAGGCCGTAGTCCTGAAGTGCTGTTTTGGGTCGGCTGCGCCGGAAGTTTCGACGAACGGGCTCAACGGGTATCCAAGGCTTTTTCCAAAATTCTGGAAGCTGCACACATTGAATTTGCCATCCTTGGTGCTGAAGAAAGCTGCACCGGTGATCCTGCCAAGCGTGCCGGCAACGAATTCCTGTTTCAGATGATGGCCATGAACAATATTGCCGTGATGAATGGATATGGCATCAAAAAGATTGTCACCACCTGCCCGCATTGCTTCAATACCCTGAAAAACGAATACCCGCAACTGGGCGGAAATTATGAAGTGGTGCATCATACCAGCTTCATCAATGAACTGTTCGAGACCGGCAGGCTGAAGGTAGAAGGCGGTGCTTTTAAGGGAAGTAAAATCGTGTACCACGACAGCTGCTACCTGGGTCGTGGCAATAATATTTACGAAGCTCCACGGATGGTCATCGAGCGCCTGGATGCCGACCTGAAGGAAATGAAACGCTGCAGGACCAATGGCCTGTGCTGTGGTGCGGGTGGTGCGCAAATGTTCAAAGAAGCAGAGCAGGGTTCCAAAGAAATTAATATTGAACGCAGCGAAGAAGCGCTGGAAACCCAAGCCGATATCATTGCCGTAAATTGTCCGTTTTGCATGACCATGCTGCGCGATGGTGTGAAACACGCCGGCAAAGAAGAACAGGTTGCGGTGATGGACATTGCAGAACTGGTGAGCCGCGCCGGAAACCTCTGATGATTCGACTGCACTTGCCTCCGCATTCCCGCTTGTGGTTTTTTCTGGCCGACCGAAAGCTGGAAGAACACGAACAAGAAGCGCTCAGCGCACAACTGCGCAACTTCACCTGCTCCTGGAAATCCCATGGCAGCAGCCTTTCCGCAGGTTTCGACATCCTGATGAACCATATAGTGCTCATCGCTGTAGATGAAGAACAGGAAGCACCTTCAGGTTGCAGCATCGATAAAGCCTTCCGCCTGCTTCAGGAATTTGGCAACAGCCAAGGCATTGATTTCTTCAATCGCTTGTTGGTTCCTTTGGCTGTTGCAGAAGGTGTGGCGTTGATCCACCGCAGTGAATTGGCAACCAAAATCACTGCCGGAGCTGTACATCCTGATGACCTTTACTACGACTTAACCATTACCCGTATTGCACAACTGGAACAGGATTTCCAAAAGCCTTTACGCCAAGGTTGGGCCCTGAAAGGCCTGAGCTTATGAAACGCAGCCCACTTTTTACACTTTTCCTGACCATCTTTATTGATTTGCTGGGTTTTGGCATTGCCATTCCGATTCTACCCGTTTTCTCTAAAGAACTGGCGCTGAAGGCCGGACTGAATTGGGACGCGGACATCCTTACGGGGATTGTTGCTGCCAGCTACAGCCTCATGCAGTTCGTTTTTGCACCCATCTGGGGAAACATCAGCGACCATCGTGGCCGCAGACCCATCATTCTGAGTTCCATCCTGATTACAGCACTCGGATATTTTGTATTGGGCTGGAGCAGCAGTTTCTGGACCTTGCTTCTGGCTCGTCTGATTTCAGGGATGGGCAGTGCAAATATCTCGGCAGCACAGGCGTATATCGCTGACATTACACCCCCGCATGAGCGCGCGAAGCGCATGGGACTGATTGGGGCCGCCTTTGGGTTGGGTTTTGTATTTGGTCCTCCCATTGGAGGTTGGCTGGCCAAGGCAGGAGGCATGCATTACATCGGCTATTTCACCGGAGCACTTTGCCTGTTCAACTTTGCGCTTGCCTGGTTTACGCTGCCGGAATCACTCACAGAACGCACCCGCGACAGAAAGCCCTGGTTTCAATCCTTCCAGGCCATTGGAAGCTCCCTGAATCATCCGCTCATCGGTGCATTATTCCTCATCAACTTCATCTTCATTGTAGCCTTCAGCATGATGCAAACCAATGCCAGCCTGCTTTGGAAGGAACAGTTTTCGCTAAACAATGCCCAATCGGGCAACCTGTTTGGTTTTATCGGCCTGTGCAGCGCGCTGATTCAGGGTTTGTTTATAGGTTATTTCACCAAATGGATGGGCGCGCCAAAGCTCCTGATGTTTGGCATCGTGCTGTTGTGCATCGGCATCGTGGGAATTCCCTTTCCTCCTGTTTCATGGTTTTACCTGTTCACAGCGCTGAGTCTCTTCCTTATTGCGCTTGGAAACGGCATGATCATCCCTTCGGTAAACGCTCTGATATCGGTGAATACAGATCCACAATCTCAGGGTAAAACACTGGGTGCGCTGCAAAGTACCGGCGCACTGGCACGCGGCATCGGCCCATTGATTGCGGGATTTTTATACAGCATTGATTTTCACCTGCCTTACACGGGTGCCGGCATACTCTTGATCATGAGTTTATTGCTTGCCTGGAAGCTCAGCCGTTCCGGGTTGGGGCAGCCAAATCCCTAAGGAACGGGGTCGTATCCGCTTCCGCCCCAGGGATGGCAGCGACCTATCCTCCGCACAGCCAACTTCAACCCTTTCCAGGGACCGTGCTTTTTTAACGCTTCCACCGCATATTGAGAACAAGTAGGCGTGTATCTGCAGGATGGCGGTATCATCGGAGAAATCATCCGCTGATAGATGCGTACCAAAAACACGAGGATCTTAATCAGTATGCTTCGCAACATCAGCTTTGAATTTTTCGAGTAAACGAAGGTAAACCGGAAGTAATGAATGGTAGGAAACTACATCCGCACCGTGATACATGAATGCGATGTTCAGGTACGTATTCTTCTCCTCACAATAATCCTGCAATACAAATTTGTTCAAACGGTAGAGTTCCCGCATGACCCTACGGATACGGTTTCTGGTTACCGCCTTTTTATATCTGCGGGCGGAAACAACAAAAACAACACGAACGTGTTCCTTGGAAGGCTGTGCCTTGACCCAATTAATTCTGAATGGAAATTGACCTACTGAAAAAGGATGTTGGAACAACGCAGAGATTTGCCTTGTTCCCCGAAGTCGCTCATCCCTGCGCAGCGTAGCTTTGCGCATGGTTCCCCGCGTTGGAGGTTAACCTTTGTGGCCGCGCTCGTCAGAAACGGTGAGCTTGTGGCGACCTCTTGCGCGGCGAGCTGCCAGAACCTTTCTGCCGTTGGCAGTGCTCATCCTGTTGCGGAAACCGTGTTTGTTGCGGCGCTTGCGGGTACTTGGATTATAGGTTGGTTGCATGGCTGACCGGTTTTTTTATGGGCTGCAAAGATAGCAAGATTTCGTATTCTCTAACAAGCCCTACAGAAAATCATTATTGATCTGTTTTAAGCAGCAGCGTTTTACCCCCGCTCAGGATTAATCGGTCTTCGTGGGAGGCGCTGAGAAACTTTCGGTTTACACAATAGTTTTTGGTACATAGGAAGCCCAACGGAGCAAGCAGCTGGGCATAGGCTTCAATGCGTTTATCCTGGCGATACATTTGTCCGTCGCTGGCATAAATCAGACAACCCGGGAACACGGCCTCTACATACACCAGTTCTTCGAGGTGCAGAAATGGCTCCTGGCCCTGTTGGTTCAGCGGTATGGCTTCAAAGCGATGTCTGAGCATCCACAATGCTTCGTGCACCGCAGCTGCCGAGCTGCCCACGCTTTGCCTGCGCAGCTGTTTCACCGCATCTGAAAGCTCTGTCGTATCCACCGGTTTATGCAAACAGGGAACACCGGCGAATTGCAGGGCGCGCACACTGTATTCGTCGTAAGCGGTAATGAATATGGTTTTAAATGAAACTTCCGGCAAACGTTCGAGCAGCTGAAAGGAGTCTCCGTCTTTCAAACTGATGTCCAGGAATACCAGCTCGGGATGTACCTGGGAAATCAAGGTTGTTCCGGAGTCAATATCAGCTGCCTCGCCAATGAGCGCAACATCGGGACAAACCATCTGAAGCAATACCCGCAACACTTCGCGGGATTTTGTTTCGTCATCTATAATGATGGCCTTCATCATCGTGGTGCAGGTTTACAGGTATATAAATGGCCACACGGGTGCCACAGGCTTCACCGTCCAACGTTTTTAAGTCAGTGATGGTTACCGAAACTTTGTCCTTGAAACGGCGGTTCAGCATTTCCAGGCGCTGACGCGTAACGCTCATCCCGGTGCTTTCATGGCGGCTGCGCCTTGCCTGATTGAGGAGCTGCGACTTTTCGCGGCCTATGCCGTTGTCTTCCACCACACAGTAAATATGATTTCCCGCCTGTTCCATCAAAATATCCAGCCGATGTCTGCCTTCGGGCATGGGCGTTAATCCATGCAGAATGGCGTTTTCCACGTAAGGCTGGATGATCATGGAAGGAATCATCACCTGAGTGCCGCGCAGACTTTCGTTCAGCGAAATGCTGTAATCCAGATTTCCATCCAACCTCAGTTTCTCCAGTTCCAGATAGGTTTCCAGCGATTGCAGTTCCTGATCCAGCGGAATAAAACTGAATCGGCTGTTTTGGAGGATCTGACGCATCAGCGAGCTGAACTTTGCCAGATAGGCGTAAGCTTCGCCGGCGCTTTTATTCAGCACATAGTACTGAATGCTGTTGATGGAATTGAAGATGAAATGCGGGTTCATCTGTCCTCGGAGTGCTTTTAGCTCTGTTTCGGCAAGACTCAATTGGTAGTTGCGGCGCAACGCACCTGTACGGATGCGGAACACCAGCCACAAAAGCGCGAGGAATAAGGCGCCCATCAGCATCAGAAACCACCAGGTGCGCCAGTATGGTGGCAGAATCTGCACATGCAGCACTGCCGGCATAGCCGACCAAATGCCATCATCATTGCTGGCCTGAACCTGAAAGGTATAGGTGCCGGGAGGCAGGTTGGTATAAGAAGCGCTTCGGTTGTCGCCAGCCTCAATCCAGGTTTCGTCCAGACCGTCTAAGCGATACCTGAACTTGTTCTGCGCACTGTTCACAAAGCTCAGGCCGGTAAAGTCGATACGCAGGAAATTCTGATTATGTCGCAGCACCATCACACTGCCGGTATGGTACAGGCTGTCGAAGGGAAAAGGCTTTTCCATCACCTTCAAACCGGTAATGGCGGTAAGTGGCGGCGTGGTATTGATGCTCAAAGCCTCGGGCTTGAAGTAGTTGATGCCGTTGATACCGCCGAACCAAAGACTTCCATCTCTGGTTTTCAGATACGTTCCTTCATTGAATTCTAAACTTTGTACCCGCGAACTTTGGTTCAGATGGCGGATGCTTCCCTGGGAAGGCGCATACACCATCAGACCACGGTTGGACGACATCCACCAATTTCCCTGCTGATCCAGCAGCAAGCCATAAACAACATCATTGGACAAGCCGTTGGCCGTTGTAAGCGTTTGCACCTTGCCGCTGCGGCGATCCAGAATGTTCAAACCTCCGCCATAAGTGCCCAGCAATAAAGTATCCTGACCCAACGGAACCACACACATCACATTATTGCTGCTCAGACCCTGATTTGTTCCTTGTTTCTGGGTGTAATGCCTGCGCACATTTCCTTCAGTATCAACAATCAGCAGTCCGTTGCCGAAGGTTGCGCACAGCAACTGCTGCTGCCGGGAATCGTACCGCACTTCCATGATTTGGTAATCGGGAAGATTGGGTTGATTTCGGAGGGTTTCCGGAATGACCCGGTAATGTGTCAACAGGTTTTTGTCGGCGTGGTACCTCCACAAACCTACGGTGGTGCCGAGCCACAGGCTGCCATCCGGAACCTGGGTAATGCTTTTCACCTGGAGTTCCTGAAGTTGCTGTCCGTCTGTAGTTTTGGTCAGCACCTTTCTAAACGTCCTGGCTTTTGGATCAAAACGAAACAGGCCTTCATTGCCGGCGCCCACCCAGTATCTGCCTTGTGCATCCCGAAAGATGGAACGTATGGAATTGGAAGGAAGTCCACTGCAATTGTCGGCCCCATAATGCATGATCAAACCACCTGCCATGACCCTGTTGATGCCGCCATCCAGACTTCCGGACCAGATGCTTCCGTCCGTATCTTCAAAAAGGCCGTAGGTATTTCCTGTGGAAAGAGAACCGGCATCGCCCGGAATATGCCGCAGCAAGCCAAACTGCTGATTGAGCGGCTTGTAAACACTTAAGCCGCTGAGCGTGCCGATCCATACATTTCCTTCCCTGTCTTCATCCAGGCATAATACGGAATTGTTCGACAGGCCTTCGGCGCTGAAGGCATTATACATACAACTTACAGTTTCCGTGAGTTCCCTGTCTTTAATCCTGAAGCGCTGCAGGCCGTTGAAATAATTGTTGGCACACCACAGATATCCGCGGGTATCTGCCTTCATGGCAATGATGTTGCGAAACAGGGCTTCACTGCCTGCGGGTGTGCGCACAGCATGCACCCGTCCGTTGCCGATCCATTGCAAACCTTCTGTGGATGTGGCCGCAAAAACCGATGTTCCATGGAAAGCCATAGCCAGCACCGTGCTGTTTGTGAGCCACGAAGCTTTCACTTGTCCGGGCTTGGCAGGATCTAAAACCCGGATGCCTCCCTGGCCGCCAAGCCACAACATTCCATCCGCAGAAAAGCCCATACAATACGGCATAAAGCTGCTGTCGTGCGGCAGTACCGGCAAGGGCCGGATTTCGGGCGCTTTCGTTTCGGCCAGCCAGGCACCGCCCTGTTGCAGCAGCCAGCACACGTAACCGGAAGGTGCTGATTCAATTCCTAATATCGGCAGGCGTGCGGGATTGCTGCGCAGAAATTCCGGATGACGCTGAAATCGGGCATTACGGCTGTTGTACAGGGTGATGCTTCCATCGTTGGCGCCAATCCAGATGCGGTTCA
The DNA here is from genome assembly GCA_039796915.1 of Bacteroidota bacterium. Taxonomy (GTDB): domain Bacteria; phylum Bacteroidota; class Bacteroidia; order NS11-12g; family UBA955; genus REEB481. The sequence goes on from JBDKIU010000032.1 coordinate 26,680, forward strand.
GCCGGTCTTCAGCAAGAGCCGTGAGGTAATTGTCCTGAAGGCCACTTGCCGACATGGGCTGGCTGCGAAACACCGTAAAATTATGTCCATCGTAACGGTTCAGTCCCTCGGCAGTAGCAATCCACATAAATCCGTCCGACGATTGAATCAAATCCAAAACGGTACTTGCCGACAAGCCGCGGTTCACCGAGTAATTGTCAAAACGCAGCTGCCCGAACGAAGTCGGAACCCGCAGCCACAAAACCAGAAAAACAAAGTACCGAATCAGGCGCATCACAGCTTGGTCAGTGTAGCCATGAACGCCTCTTTGCGACGCTTGCTTACATCCACCTGATGCCCGTTGGACATCACCACATAACCGCCTTCACCCCGCACGTATCGGCGAAGTTCGTTCAGGTTGATCAGGTAGCTTTTATGGACCCGGAAAAACCCACGCTGTAGAAGCAGACTTTCGAATTCGCCAATATTCTTTGAAACGGTAAGCTTTTCATCTCCTTTCATGAAAAAATAGGTGTATGCTCCGTCGCCCTTGCAATAAATCAGGTCGCGCAGTTTTACAAATACGAAGCCTTCGCTGCTGCTCAGGGCAATCTGATCTTCACCCTGGCTGCGCAGGTTTTGAATGAGCACTTCATATCGCTTTTCGGCATCGGCCGTTTTTCTTTTCTCTGCAACTTTATGCACGGCCTGGCGCAACTGGGTAACATCAATGGGCTTCAGCAGGTAATCGGCGGCATCGCTGCGAAATGCGCGGGAAGCATACTGCTCATAACCGGTGGTAAACACCAGTTCGGGTCCATCATCGGGCAATTGTTCAGCAAGGTCAAAACCGCTTTCACCATCCAGTTCCACATCCAGAAACAATACGTCCGGATTCAGGTTTCGGGTCATTTCCAGACCTTCGGCCAACGTTCCGGCCATACCTACAACCGTAACCTCAGGCACAAATTCACGGAGCAGCGCTGCCAGGGCCTGACGGCTGTTTGTTTCATCATCAACAATGAGTGCTTTAATCATAAAGATTGGTGTTTTTTAAGTGTCAAGATGGCTCCTTTCGCAGTTTCCTTAAATTCGATTTCCGCCCCGAACAGCTGCATTCGTTCTTCGAATAATTCCATACGCAATCGCTGTTCAGACCTCAGCGTGAGGTCCTTGAACGCTGGCAGCGCCTGACTGGCCTGCACTTCAAGCTGTATGGCTCCATCCATGGCGCGTGGCGTGACCTTCAGGACTACAGGCATGGTGGCGCGCAAAGCGCGGAACAACTGCCGTTCCAGCAAAGGCATGCACAATAAACCCGGCACCTGAAATGAAGATTGTACTTCGTCCCATTCCAGAGAACATTCCGGTTTGTATCGCGTATGTTCCAGGGCAGCATAAGCATGCAAAGCGGCCTGTTCATCCATCCAGCTAATGTGCGGGGCGGCGCCGAGTGCACTCAGGTTTCTCAGGTAGCCGGAAAAAAGATTCAGCAGGTACAAGCCCTGTTCACGCTCGTTTGTGAGCAAGGCAAGCTGCAGCGCTGCCAAGCCATTGAATACGGCATGTGCAGCCTGATAACTCCTCAGGAGCATGAGCGTATTGCGTTCCAAGCCGGGCTGATATTGCTCCATCTTCTCTTGGGAAGGTACAGCAAGCTGCCCTTTCAGGCAAAAGGAAAATAATAAGCGGGGTGAAATGGATTACCAGCGGCGGCTGGTTCCAATTTTCGCTCAGAGGTTCAGTACGCGTTCCAGCGGATTCTTGCCGTCGAACAGCTGCTCAGGATTTTCGAGCAGGGTTTTCACGCGGTACAGGAAACTCACACTCTCGCGGCCGTCGATGATGCGGTGGTCGTAACTCAGGGCCACGTACATGATGGGACGAATCACCACCTGTCCGTTTTCTACAACCGGACGCTCCACAATGTTGTGCATGCCCAGAATACCGCTTTGCGGTGGATTGATGATGGGCGTGCTCATCATGCTGCCAAACACTCCGCCATTGGTAATGGTGAAGGTGCCACCGCTCATTTCATCAATGGTAAGTTTATTGTCGCGGGCTTTACCGGCGAGGCGTTTCACTTCTTTTTCGATGTCGGCCAGACTTAACTGTTCAGCGCTGCGGATCACCGGAACCACCAAACCTTTAGGCGCTGAAACGGCAATAGAAATATCGCAGAAGTCGTGGTACACAATTTCGTCGCCTTCGATGCTGGCATTCACCGCGGGCCAATCTTTCAGAGCAATGCAAACGGCACGGGTGAAGAAGCTCATGAAGCCGAGGCCGATGCCATGTTTTTCTTCGAAAACCTTTTTGTATTTGTTGCGCAGATCCATGACCGGCTTCATGTTTACCTCGTTGAAGGTGGTAAGCATGGCGGTTTCATTCTTGGCAGCCACCAGTCGCTTGCTGATGGTCTTGCGCAGGTTGGTCATTTTCTCACGGCGTTCACTTCTTCCGCCGGAAATAGCATCTGCTCCGCGCAGCACGCCGTGTTGCACGATGGCTTCGAGTACATCCAGCTTGGTGATGCGGCCATTGCCGCCACTTCCCTTCACCAGGTTCACCGGAAGACCATATTGCTCCAGCAGTTGAGCAGCCACGGGTGAAATCTTGACATCGGAAGGAACAGCCGTAGCCACAGGTGCCGTTGGCGCTGTTTCCGCGGGCTTTGCCGCTACTGCTTTGGTTTCAGGAGCCTTCGCTTCTTCTTTGGCCGGCGCAGGCGCGCTGCCTTCCGGACGCTTGGCTTCTGTATTCAAAACAGCCACTACAGAACCTACCGCGATGGTATCGCCCGGCTGACCGATGAGTTTCTCAATGAGACCCGCAGCCGTGGCATTCACTTCAAAAGTGGCCTTATCGCTTTCAAACTCTGCAATGGGGTCATCCATTTCCACCCAATCGCCTTCTTTCTTCAGCCAACTGGAAATGGTTACTTCACTGATGCTCTCACCCGGAGAGGGGACGGTGATTTCTAATGCCATAAGCGGTACTGCCGGCAAATGTACACAATAAGCCTTAACCTTGCTTGTTCCGCCTGTTCAGTAAGCCTTGTCTGCTGTATTTTGCAACTACTTATTATGACCTTTTTATGTTTAGTATTAAAGAAGATTGGATTCATTGGATTTGGTCCTCCGGATCATTCCGCAGCCACGATTTATGCACCACCTCAGGCATTCCGGTTCAGCTCCTGAATCGCGGCTACGCCCACAGCGACGCAGGACCTGATTTCCCTGAAAGTACCCTGCGCCTGGGGCCGGCGCTTTGGGCAGGAAGTGTTGAACTGCACGTAAAGGCTTCTGACTGGAACAAACATGGACATCAGCGCGATGAAGCATACAATACCGTGATTCTGCACGTAGTTTGGGAGCACGATGCCGACGTTCAGCGGCAGGACGGCACCACGGTGCCTTGTCTGGTATTGAAGCCTTTGGTGGATCCTGCCTTGCTGGATCGGCTGTCTGAACTTTACGCCAACAGTGGCTGGCTGGCCTGTTCTGGCATGCTGTCGCAGGTGCCGACGGAGCTGCTGGATGTGATGCGCAATGAAGCGCTCACGCAGCGCATGCTGGACAAAAGTGCACCTTTGCTGGCCTTGGCCAAAGCCTGCAACCACGATTGGGAATGGGTATTGTATCAAACCCTCGGAGGAAATTTCGGGTTTCGCACCAATGGGCCGGCCTTTGCACAGCTTACCAGCAACCTCGATTACCGCATCCTGTTGCGGCATCGCCACAACCCCTTTCAGCTTGAAGCCCTGTTGTTCGGCCAAAGTGGTTTGCTGCAGGGGCAAAAAGATGCGTATGCGCGCAGGCTGGGCAGGGAATACGCTTTTCTGCAACACAAATACGGCTTACAGCCCATGCAGGCTGCTGCCTGGAAATTTCTGAGGATGCGCCCCTTGAACTTTCCCACCCTGCGCATTGCCCAGTTTGCCGCGCTGATGCAAAAACACGAGCGCCTGTTTGACCGCATCCTGAATTTCCTTGATGCCGATGAGTTGCTGAAGCTTTTCGACGTAGCCGCAGAAGGATATTGGGAAGACCATTATCGCTTCGGGTTGCCTTCGCCTCAAGGCATCAAAAGACTGGGCAGCGTTGCCGGCCTCAACATTCTGGTGAATACCGCAGCGCCCATTATGTTTGCATACGGGCTGCACACCCACGATCAAACCCTGATGAACCGCGCCAAGATGTTACTAGAAGCCCTGCCTCCGGAGAACAATCGCATTATACGAAACTGGGCGGCAGAAGGCGTAACTGCTGCACATGCAGCCCACGGACAGGCACTTACCGGACAATGGAAACGTTTATGTGCTTCCCGCAGCTGCCTTCAATGTGCTGCCGGTCGATTCCTCGCCGGAGGGCGCTTATGAATCAAGCTTCATGGTATAAGGTTCCCTGGTTTTGGGTGCTGCTTGTCTTTTCCTGCTGGTCCGTTTTTTACAACCTTGGCAGTTTGCCGGTTCGTTTGTGGGATGAATCCCGACAGGCCATGAACAGCCTGGAACTGCTGCAGTCTCAAAATTGGTTGTACACCACCTTCAACGGACAGCCAGACTTTTACAATACCAAACCGCCGCTGCTCATCTGGCTGCAGAGCGTAAGCGCAGGCATCTTCGGCTTTTCGGAATGGAGCCTGAGGCTGCCATCGGCCCTTGCAGGTCTGCTCACGGGAATGATGGTTTTTGTGTTTGTGTACAGGGAAACGCGCAACCAATGGGCCGCAGCACTGGCGGGATTCGGCCTCATGACTGCGCCGGGCTGGATGGACGAACATGTGGTGCGTACCGGCGATTACGACGCGCTTTTATGTCTTTGGCTCAGCGCCTCCTGGATGTCCTATTACCGCTTTGAACAAACAGGCCAACAGCAATCTGCCCTGGGTTTTGCATTCTTCACTTTTCTGGCATTGTTCACCAAAAGTACCGCCGGACTGATGCTGCTGCCCGGCATCTTCCTCTGGGGACTTGCCCGTGGAAGCCTGAAAAAGATGCTGCGACTTCCGCAGGTTTGGTGGACCAGCATCGGTTTGTTGCTGCTGCTTACTGCGTGGTACCTGGCCCATGAATACTACACGCCCGGCTACCTGAACACCGTTTGGCACAATGAAATTCAGGCGCGGTTTATGGAACCCAGCGAAGGGCACAGCGGGCCCTGGTATTATTACCTGCAGCAATTGGCCTTTACCGACTTCCCCTGGTGGCCGCTTTCCCTGGCGGGATTTGCTGTTTCTCTGTGGATGCTGCGCAGCCGGACGGCAGGTTTCGTAGCGTTTCAAGGAGGCGTTTTTCTGTTTCTGCTGAGTCTGAGCGCGACCAAAATAGAATGGTATGCAGCCCCGGTTCTGCCCATGCTTGCCGTAGGCTGCGGATTGCTGCTGGCTCCGTCACGAAACAGGATGGTGCGCCTCTGCATCTTTGCCGCCAGCCTGGCTGCCATTGGCGCGATATACAGTCAGACAACCCTGCAGCGCTTACTCGATCCGCCCGAACTGCACGCCCCAGGACCAGAAGATGAACTCAGCCTCTACCTGTTGGGAAGACATCAGCAACTGCGTCCGGATACGAATGTTCAAATTGTACGCACCGATTACAATCCTACCCTGATGCTGTACACACGCTGGCCGGGAATGAACATCGGCATGAAAACCAAAGACTGGAAACAGCTGGACTCGGGAAGCACCTACATGGCCTGGCACGCCATACAACTGGACAGCATCCGGGCCTGGTATGATTGCCGCCTCGTGCAACAAAGCGGACATTTACACCTGTTGGAAATCAGGGGAAGTAAAAGCACTCCTGCACAGAAAGCTGAATAAGATCAAGCCCTTAAATTCGCAGGCATGAAATACGATGCAGTGATTGTAGGCGGAGGAATAGTAGGATTGGCTACAGCCCTGCGCCTGAAGCAATCCAGACCGGAATTGCAGGTACTGATTCTTGAAAAAGAACAACAGGTGGCAGCCCATCAAACCGGACACAACAGCGGAGTGATTCACTCCGGAATCTATTACAAACCGGGAAGCCTGAAGGCACGGAATTGCATCGAAGGATATCACCAGCTGCTGGCGTTTTGTGAAGAACAGTCCATTCCTTTTGAACGCTGTGGAAAGGTCATCGTGGCTACACGCCAGGAACAGCTACCGGCTTTAGAGCAGATTTACCAGCGCGGCGTAGAAAATGGACTCACCGGATTGCGACACCTTACCCTGGAAGAGGTGCGCGAACTTGAACCACATTGTTCCGGCATCAAAGGTGTTTTTGTTCCCCAAACCGGAATCGTGGATTACAAAAAAGTTGCCGAAAAGATGGCTGATGTGTTCTGCAGCCTGGGCGGAACCATCCACTTCGACAGCGCCGTTACCGCGGTAAAACCCGCAGCAAACGCTACCATCATCAGCACCAAAAAGGAACAGTATGAAGCTCGCCTGATGATCAATTGCGCAGGCCTGTATTGCGATAAAATTGCCGCCATGGCCGGACAAAACCTGGATGTGCGCATCATTCCGTTCCGCGGAGAATATTACGCCATCCGCCCGGAGAAGGCCGGTTTGGTCAAGAACCTCATCTATCCGGTTCCTGATCCCAACTTCCCATTTTTGGGCGTGCACTTCACCCGGCGCATCAGCGGAGAAATTGAAGCCGGGCCAAACGCAGTGCTGGCCTACAGTCGTGAAGGCTATACCAAAAGCGACATCAACTGGGGCGAACTTTGGGAAAGCCTGAGTTGGAAAGGCTTCCGCAAGGTGGCTTCCAAATACTGGCAAACCGGGCTTGGCGAGTTGTACCGTTCTTACAGCAAACGCGCTTTCACCAAAGCACTGCAGGAACTGGTACCTGAAATACAGATGAACGACCTGGAACCCGCCGGTGCCGGGGTGAGGGCTCAGGCCTGTGACCGAAATGGCGGCCTTATCGATGATTTTGTGATTCGCGAAGATGTGGGCTGCATTCATGTGCTGAACGCACCTTCGCCCGCAGCAACCAGCAGCCTAAGCATTGGCAAGAGCGTATCTGAGCTCGCCCTGAACAGACTCTGAGTATTTTACCCCATGGAAAAGCAGCAGTTGTGCGACATCCTGAAAAAATACATGCCTGAACAGGTGGTGGATTATGCCGCACACTACATGCTTGAACACCGCATACATCTGCGCATTGCCAAACCCCGAAAGAGCATTCGCGGTAATTATATGCCACCTTCGGAAAACGGGCAGCACCGGATTTCCGTGAACCGCGACCTGAATCCATACGCCTTCACCATTACCTTTTTTCATGAAATCGCGCATCTGACCAACTGGAACACACACCAGTTCCGCGTGATGGCACATGGACCGGAATGGAAACAGGAATTTCGCCGCGTGATGACACCGGTCAGCACCGCGCGGATTCTTCCTGCCGATGTGCAAACGGCGCTCGACAATTACCTGAGCCGCCCTAAAGCCAGCACCTGCAGCGACCCTAATTTGCTGCGCACCCTGCGCCGCTACGACAAACAAACAGGACAAAACCTTGTGGAAGAATTGCCGCCCGGAAGTTTGTTCCGCCTGGAAAATGGATTGGTGCTGCGGAAGGGCGAAAAGCGGAAAACACGATACCTGTGCGCAGAACACCTCAGCGGAAAACCATACCTGGTCCATGGCTTAGCCGTTTGCGAACGGATAACCTGAATACAGGAGTTTCAAAGGTTCACAGATTTTTACGAACTTTGCCGGCTTATGGAATACCGTTGGAGTGCCAAACCTCAACCACCTGCTGATAAGGTGGCACTGTTAACGGAAACGCTCAACATCCACCCCAAACTTTCTTCCATCCTCGTTCAACGGGATATTTCTGATCCGGAAGAGGCCATGCGCTTCTTCGAACCCAAGATGGAACACCTGCACGATCCGTTCCTCATGAAGGATATGGATCTGGCCATTCACCGCATAGAACAGGCCATCAAAGACAAAGAAGGTATTCTGGTGTATGGTGATTACGATGTGGACGGCACTACTGCGGTTTCCATCGTGTATCAGTTCTTCAGGTCTTTTAACCCGCGGATGGATTATTACATCCCCGACAGGTACAAAGAAGGTTACGGCATTTCACGTCAGGGCATTGCCTTCGCCAAAGAAAATGGATATTCCCTGATTATTGCACTGGATTGCGGCGTGCGCAGCAACGAACTGGTGGAAGAAGCGAAAGCTCAGGGCATAGATTTCATCATTTGTGACCACCACCTGCCCGGCGCAACCATTCCCAAGGCTGTTGCGGTTTTAGACCCCAAGCGCCTGGACTGCACTTATCCATACAAAGAGCTTTCCGGCTGCGGCATTGGCTTTAAACTCATTCAGGCATATATACAGAAAACCGGCATGGATCCTTCACTGCTGGATGAATACCTGGACCTGGTGGCGGTGAGTATTGCCAGCGACATCGTGGACATTCGCGGGGAAAACAGGGTGCTGGCTTATTTCGGGCTGAAGAAGCTGAATAATGATCCCTGCATCGGACTTCAATCATTGCTCCACAACTATGTGATGAAGGATGAATACACCATCACCGACATCGTGTTTGGTGTAGGCCCGCGCATCAACGCAGCCGGACGCATTGCCGATGCACGCGCAGCCGTGAAGGTGCTTATTGAAAAAGATTTCAATACATCCATGCAGCTGGCCAAGGTGCTGAACGACCGAAATGTGGAACGCAAAGACCTGGACAGCGACATCACGCGAGAAGCGGTAAACATGATCCTGAACTCCGAGGAGCTGCTGCAAAAACGCAGCACCGTGCTCTTCGGCGAACATTGGCATAAAGGAGTTATTGGCATCGTGGCCAGCAGGCTGGTAGAGCAGTTTTATAAGCCTACCATCGTGTTCAGCCGCACCGACCAGATGCTCACCGGATCTGCGCGCAGCGTGAAGGACTTCGACATCCATGAAGCCATTGGCAAATGCGGTGACCTGGTAGAACAGTTCGGCGGTCATAAATACGCAGCAGGATTAAGTATTAAATCTGAAAATCTGCCTGCATTTATGGAGCGTTTCGAAGCCATTGTTCAGGAAGATATCAGCGAACACAGCCTGGTTCCAGAGATTGAATATGATGTAGAATTAAATCTCACCGACATCACTAAAGATTTCTACCAGTCAATTTTAAAACTGGCGCCATTTGGGCCGGGAAATATGCTGCCGGTGTTCAAAACTTCAAACCTTTGCGCTCAGGGAAATGCGCGCATTCTTAAAGAAAAACACCTGAAAGTTCAGGTGTACCAAAACGGATTGCACATGGACGGCATTGGATTCGGGCTTGCCGATGCCTATAACCATGTAGCAGGCAACAACCGTTTTCATGCTGCTTATTGTATTGAAGAAAATACCTTCAACAACCGCACAACGCTGCAACTCAGGCTAAAGGATATTAAAGCCGTTTCCTAATTCATAGAAGATTCCCGGCAAGATTGGGCAGTTGCTTCGGCCAACCTTGCTTTTTGTGCAAACGTGATGCAGGTCATATCGACTTTTGCGGATACAGATATATTTGCACATTATGAATAAACTGTTTCGCACAGTTATCATGCTGGGATTATTCCTGAACACCGGATTCAGCCTGCAGGCCAAGGTGTTTTTTGTGGATGTGGTTTCCGGCAATGATACACTTGATGGATCCGCGCCGTTTTTTGTTTCAGGATATGAAGGGCCGAAAAAAACCCTGAGCGCCTGTTTATCCGTGGCCTCCAATCAGGATACCATTCATATTGCCAAGGGATATTATCCGGAAAGCATCGTGCTGGATCGTTCTTTCCTTTGGGTAGCCTCTGATACCGTAACACTGAAAAGTCTTACCATGGATGGCGCCACCAGGATTGAACTTTACCTGCAGGGCCTGATGTTGTACATCAAAGACAGCCTTCAGCTGAACCAAGGTATCATCACCCCGGAAATCGGCGTACTCTTCGCCACCAAAGAATATGCTTATTGCAGCAAAGGCAACGTAAACAGCTTTGTAAACGGGTTCTACTATCTGGAAAACAGCAACCCCTTTGCAGGAAATATGGAATTTCCCATTGGCCGCGACAACGACTTCCGGCCCGTGCGGATGAACATCAAACAAAGTACCTACGATTTAAACCTGTATGGATTTCAACTGATTTCCGGTGCAGCACCCGCCGGAACCCTGCCTGCCGGCATCCGCGCTGTCTCAAAGGTGCACCACTGGGAAATGCAGCACATCGGGGCGGCCATTCCGCAGGATATTGAAGTGGCCATGGCTTACGATTCCACCACTACCGACGATGAAGTGTATGATGTGGATAGCCTCCGTCTGCTCACACTTCCACACGGAAGCGCTGTTTATGCCGACCTCGGTGGCCTGGGCACTGCCCCCCGACTGGGAGAAATTTCAGCTTCCTCGTTTACAGATACCACCGGTTTTTTTGCCCTGGCCAATACCAGCGGCGGCCTCAATTCCCTGGGCAATCCAGAACCTTTCGCACGTTTCACCTATGGCGCTGCCTGCGTTGGAAATCCCACCTCGTTTGCCGATGCTTCTGTTGACCGGAAAAATACCATTACCCGCTGGCTTTGGAATTTCGGCACGGGCAATCTGGCCGATACATCAAACGCTCAAAACCCCGCCTTTACCTACAGCACTCCAGGCGTATATCGGGTTTCCCTGAAGGTTTGGAACGGAAGTGGTTACTCAGACTCCATTCAGGCCGATGTTGCCGTGAACAACCTTCCACAGGTTTCATTCAACACACCGCTTGCCTGCCCCGGCCTGCCGGTTACCCTGAACGACCAAAGCATCATTCCGGGCGGAAGCGTTGCTTCCCGCAGCTGGGATTTTGGCGATGGCACCTTCGGCAGCGCTCAGGTTGAAAATCATACCTTCCCTGCCCCCGGAACCTATACCGTGAAACTGGTGGTGCGCAGCAACTTTGGCTGTGCCGATTCTGCTTCCAAATCCGTGACCATGCTTCAGTCTGCCAATCCAAGACTGAACCTTGCCAATGCCTGTCTGGGAAACAACGTGCTGCTTCAGGGCACTGCAGGCTATCCTGCCGATACCGTAGTCGGCTGGAGTTATTCCCTCAATGGAAAACCTGCCGGCAATACCGCCATCGTGAACCTACTCGACACGCTCAAGAGCGGAAACTACAAAGTGACCCTGACCGTAAACACCAACAACGGCTGTGCTGCTTCCGTGACGGATTCATTCGTGGTATTCCCGAAAGCCGGTGTCAGTGCAACAATCAGCAGTGTTTGTGTGAACAATGCCGCCGCGTTCAGCAGCAACGGCGGAACTCCGGGCGACAGCATCAGCACCTGGATCTGGCGCATCAGCGGTGCTGTTGCAGGCACGCAGCAAAACTTCAGCCGCGTGATGTTCAATGCGGGCAACTTCCCTGTGGTGCTTTCTGTGGTTACCCAAAACGGATGTACCGATTCGATTGCTACGGTGGCCACCGTATTTGGCAGACCCCAGGTGGAATTTGACCTTGATCCGCTGGCCAACGGCAACGACAGTATTCAGTGCTTTAAAGGAAACCGCTTTGAATTGCGGAACCTGAGCAGCGCCGGCGGCGGACAAAGCATCATCAGCACACGTTGGTACTGGGACAATTCCGTGATTCCTGCTACCAACATCCAATCGTTCGGATCGCCGGGCGTGAAGCGTGTGAAACTGGTGGCTGGAACCAATAAAGGTTGTGTGGACAGCGCCATCAAGGCTTACGTAGTATTGGAGCCTTTGGCAGTGCGCTGGGGCGCCGCTGAAGTTTGCCATCCTGAACCTGTAATCCTGCGTGACTCGTCACTTTTGAGTGGCACAACGGCCGCTGAAAGACATTGGATTTTTGGCGACGGAAGCGTGCAAACCACCACTGCATCAAGTGTGGTACATGCATATCCAAATGCAGGAACCTTCCTGACCACCTTGGTACTGAAAACTGCAGAAGGCTGCAGCGACAGCTTCACCAAGCCTTTGTTCCTGAGAAGTCGTCCTACCCTGAGCATCATCCCCACCGGCAACCTGCCCTTTTGCCCGGACGATTCGTTGATGCTTACCGCATCCGGAGGTGATTCCGTGCGTTGGTTTGACGGACAAAGCAGCCGAAGCCGTTACTTCCGCAGTGCTGGTATTTACCGCGTTACGGCTTACAACGGTGCGGTGTGCACCAGCACCGACAGCTTCCGGGTTTGGGTGTTCAATGCGCCTGTAGCCAACGCCGGCCTGGATACAGCCATGATTCTTGGAAGTGAACTGGTGCTGAACGGAAGCGGAGGCAGCAGCTATCGCTGGGAACCTTCGGCGCTGTGCAGCACGCCTAATAATCCATCCACCAAGGTGAATCCCGAACGCGATACCCTGTTTTTGTTGCGCGTCGTGGATGGAAATGGATGTATTGATACCGACAGCGTTCGGGTTCGGGTTCAGAATCCGGGCAATGCCGGAGCACCGGAACTTCCCAATATGATTACACCCAATGCCGATGGCATGAACGATGCCTGGGATCTGAGCGTGCTCAAAGATTTCGGCGATTGGCACTTGCGTGTATTCAGCAGCAATGGCGCGATGGTATTTGAGAAAGAAACCGGATACAACAACGACTGGAAAGGCACCAATCAAGAAGGTGAACCACTTTCCTCCGGAACCTATTTATACGTGATGCAACACCGGTTCTCCGGCAAAACCATTAAAGGTTACCTATTTATTCAGCGCTAATGAAACACTTCAAAAACCTCAGTCTGCTGGCATGCGTTGTTTCATCGCTGCAACTAAACGCACAGCTCGCCTCACGCATGGATCAATACATGCATGACCCGGCCATCATCAACCCGGCAAGTATCAATACATATACCGCCTCGCGGCTCAGCTTTTTCAACAACCGATTGTACGGTGATATTCCGGGAAGTCCCTCGAACATGCTGGCCAGCTTCAGCATGCCTGTTCCCAAAAAGAACATTGGTGTTGGTGCCTATTTCGGACAAGAAAAGCTCGGGTTTACCACGCTTTCCAATGCGTATGCCAGCTACGCCTACACCATTCCCCTGAGTGGTGACCAGCGTCTGCACCTGGCGGCTTCGCTGGGCTTTCTGAATCAGAAGTTCAACGGCAACAACATGCACGTGGTGCATCCAAACGATCCGGTTTACACCAGTTACCTGCGCGGCCAAAGCACCAGCCGCTTTGATGTGAAATTCTCGGCCCTGTATCAACTCAAAGGACTGACCCTGGGCATCAGCAGCGGCCGTATTGCCAATCCGCGCTTTGTGTACGAAAACGCGAATTACTCTTCCACATTTTCCCTGCAAAACCTGTCCAACGCCTATGCTGCTGCCAAGCTGCAGGTATCGGACGCTTTGATGCTTCAGCCTGTGGTGAGCATGCACCTGATTGATTTTAAGAAAAGCAGCCTCCAGTATGGAATGAATGCCTGGATTGAAGATGTGGTATGGGCCGGATTCCACAATTCCGGCAACAAGAACCTGTCGCTGCACCTGGGTGCGCGTTTGTTCCAAACCATCCTGGCTGGCTATGCCTATTCCATGCCCATCAATCCCGAAGCCAAGCTGCTTGGTTCCGGTCATGAGTTTTTCACCAGCTTCATCATCAGCAAGCCACATAAGGAAAACCAGCGCCTCGACATGCTGGTTCTTGGCGGCAATGGTACCGAACGTCCGGCCGTGGAAGAAAAAGAAGAGGAAGAAGCACCTGAACAAAATACTTTGCTGAAAATTCCGGCCACCGTGCACAACCTGACCGAGATGAAAGCCCTGCGTCCCAATTATGACACCGCATACCTCACCATCAGCCCATTGAATAATGAAGTTCCGGAGGCAGGTTTTTACGTATGTGTGGGAATGAATAAATCCGAACAGATGGCCGACAAACTCATCAAAGAACTCTACACCAAAGGCCTGCGGAGTTACAAATTCCAGAACAGCAAAAACAAATACTACTACGTGTACCTGACCAAAAAATCTACCCGCGCGGAAGCCGATAATGTGAAGCTTACCGGAGTGGCCGGCGTAGAGAATATCTGGACTGTGGAAGTAGGCGGTAACTGAGCCATTTGCTGTGGTTCCATGTATGCACTACCCGGAACTGAAATGATTTCATGCTTGTACTTCCTGCTGCGCATGAACAGGGCTGCATGGAGCTGTCAACCTTGTTGATGCGCCTGTAATTCCCATCCGTAAAACCACGGTGAAAGTTCTGTACATGGCGACAGCAGCAGGTTCTTCACCATCCATCAACGGTTATACGGAAACAACTGGGTGCAGGTTCCTGGCATTGAGGAACAAACAGAGTTGATAGCTTTGACAGGCGTGCTTACTTTTGCCCTATGCCTCAGTGGATTTCTCAGTTCTTGTTTGCCCTGCTGCTTGCTGTTTCCATCTGGTTTTTTGTGAAACGCGTGCGCTTCATCAGGAGGAACATCCTGCTTGGCAGGGATGTGGATATTCCCGGTGATTTCAACTGGCGCCTGCGCACCATGACCCGCGTGGCGCTTGGACAAAGCAAGATGGTGGTTCGGCCTGTTGCAGGCTTCTTCCATATCCTCATCTATGCCGGCTTTGTGCTTATCAACATAGAAGTGCTGGAAATTCTGGTGGATGGCCTTGCCGGAACCCACAGGGCATTCAGCGCTATTGGAATTTTGTATGATGTAGCCATAGCATTCTTCGAATTGCTGGCGCTGGCCGTGCTTGCAGCCTGTGTGGTATTTCTGGCGCGCCGCTACGTGCTGAAACTCAGGCGGCTGCAAAGCCCCGAGCTGGAAGGTCAGCCGCAGCGTGATGCCGCTACCATCCTGATTGTAGAAATTGTGCTGATGATGGCACTGCTTTTCATGAATGCCGCTGATCAGCTGCTGCAAAGCCGCTACCACGAGGGCTTTCACCATGCCGGAATCTTCCCGGTGAGCGGCTTCCTTACACCGCTGTTTGCATCCTGGTCCAATGAAGGTCTGATCCTGCTGGAACGCGGTGCCTGGTGGTTCCACATCATCGGCATCCTGCTGTTTCTGAACTACGTACCATACAGCAAACACTGGCACATCATCATGAGCTTCCCCAATACCTGGTTCACCGCACAGCAACCCAAAGGCGGATTTGCAAATATGGAATCGGTAACTACGGAGGTGAAACTCATGCTCGACCCATCTGCCGCGGCTCCGGAAGGCTACCAGCCTCCTACAGGATTTGGCGCCCGCGATGTTCAGGATCTGAGCTGGAAAAACCTGATGGATGCCTATACCTGCACCGAATGTGGGCGCTGCAGCAGCGTGTGTCCGGCAAACATCACAGGTAAAAAACTGAGCCCCCGAAAGGTGATGATGAACACCCGTGACCGTTTGGAGGAATACGGACAGAACCTGGACCAGGGCAAAGAAGACGCCAAGAACCTGCACAGTTACATCAGCGCTGAAGAACTCTGGGCCTGCACAACCTGTAACGCATGCGCCGAAGCTTGTCCGGTGAACATCAACCCGGTGGACATCATCATGCAGATGCGTCAATACCTGGTGATGGAACAAAGTGCTGCACCCTCCGAACTCAACGGGATGCTCACCAACATCGAAAACAACGGTGCGCCCTGGCAGTTCAGTCCCATGGATCGGGGCAATTGGGCCCAGAATGCCTGAGCGGGGCGCTTCGCCAAACCACCGCACATAACGCTATTTTTGTATCAGTGGCTGATTACATCAAGTTACTTTCTGACGCTGTTGCGAACCAAATTGCTGCCGGTGAAGTGGTGCAGCGTCCGGCCAGTGTGGTGAAGGAACTGATGGAAAACAGCCTCGACGCCGGTGCCACCGAAATCCGTTTGTACATGGAAGAAGCCGGAAGCCGGCTGATCCGTGTGATCGACAACGGCAAAGGCATGAGCCCCACAGATGCACGGATGTGCTGGGAACGACATGCTACCAGCAAAATAGCACGTGCAGAAGATTTGTTCAGCCTGCGCAGTTTCGGATTTCGGGGCGAGGCCATGGCCAGTATTGCTGCGGTGGCTCAGGTGGAAATGACCACCCGGCGGCCCGATGATGAAACCGCAACCTATATCCGCATTGAAGGCTCCAAGGTGTTGGAACAGGGCATTGCCGCTGCTCCGGAAGGCACAAGCATCAGCGTAAAGAATCTGTTTTATAACATCCCCGCGCGGCGCAACTTTCTCAAAAGCCCATCGGTGGAACTCCGACACATCATTGACGAGTTTTGTCGCATGGCGCTGGCCTACCCTGAAATCAAGTGCGCGCTGAGCCACCATCAGAATGAAGTGTATCGGCTGGCGCCGGAAACTCAGGCGAAACGGATCAGTCAGATTCTGGACCGCATCAAGGAGCAGGATTTACTGCCGGTAGCTGAAGCTACAGACTGGATGAAGATCAGCGGGTACATCGGCAAACCCGGCACCGAGCGCAAAACCCGAGGCGACCAGTATTTCTATGTGAACAGGCGTTTCATCAGAAACAGCTACCTGAACAACGCAGTCCAGACGGCCTTTGAAGGGCTGATTGCGTCGGACGCTTTTCCGTCGTTTGTGTTGTTTCTGGAACTGGATCCTTCGCGCGTGGATGTGAACGTGCATCCCACCAAAACGGAAGTGAAGTTTGACGACGACCGTTCCATCTACAGCATTGTTCGGGCAGCCGTGAAACATGCACTTGGGCTGTACAACCTGGTTCCCATGGAGCCACATGCAGGTTTGGGCGGACTGGAGCGACAACTCAGTGCGCCGCCACCGGTGCGTCATGCGCCGCCGCCCGTCCCCGGACAAGGTGAAAAGCGGCCCTTTTACAATCCGTTTGAGCAGGACTGGGCCAAACCACGCTTCCAGCAGCCCTGGCAAAAAGCCTTTTCACTGCCCGACATAGAACCGGACCTGGAAGTACAGCAACAACCCGAGCTTCCGCTGAACTTTGAGACTGCTCCGGGCATCAACGCCAAAGCAAGCAGTACCATCAGACTTCAAGGTGGCCTGATTGCTGCCGGCTTTGAAGGGAACTTATACGTATTCGACCAGCAGCGCGCCCATGAACGCGTGTTGTATGAGCAATTCATCAGAGGCGCGCACGACCGCAGCAATGCGTCGCAGCAGCTGCTGTTTCCCCGCACCCTGGAGTTGAAACCTGCCGATATGGCGGTACTGGAAACCATGCTGCCTGAATTGCGGCAAATGGGTCTGGATATTGCAGTGTTCGGGAAAAACACCATCATTGTGAACGGACTTCCGGCAGAACATCAAAGAGGCAGCGAACAAGTTCTGGTAGATGCACTGCTGGAACAGTTCCGCAACCAAAAAGATGAACTGAACCTAAGCACTGCCGAACGTGCGGCGCGTGCCCTGGCCCGTCAGCAGTCAGTGAGCAACAAGAAGGAACTCAGCGCAGAAGAATCCACCGACCTGGCCAACCGGCTGTTTTCGTGCAGTCAGCCTGGCATCACCCCGGACGGCAAGCCGGTATTTATCGGCTATTCCGCCAACAGCATCAACAAACAACTCAAAAAAACCTAACCATGCAGTTTCGCAGCTTCCAGCAATTTCCTCCGGCCGTAAAGAACATCATGATCCTTTGCGGCATCATGTTCTTCGGAACCTTCGTGATGGAAGGCCGCGGCATCAACCTGTATTACATCCTGGGTTTGTTCTACTTCGACTCTGTATTCTTCAAACCCTGGCAACTGTTCACACACCTGTTCATGCACGGCGGCTTTGCCCACCTGCTGTTCAACATGCTGGCCCTGTTTACGTTTGGGGTTTTGCTGGAAAATATCCTCGGAACGAAACGCTTCCTCATTCTGTATTTTGTTTCGGCGCTGGGCGCGGTGATGCTTGATTACGGCGTGAAGCTGTGGATGATTCACGAGCGTTACGACTTCTGGCTGATTTCCAAATCAACCCAATTTGCAATCATGACTGATCCCGGCACCTACCGGGAACTGGCCAACTGGCTGTTCACACCCATGGTTGGCGCCAGCGGCGCACTGTATGGCATCATGGTGGCGTTTGCCACCTTCTTCCCCAACTCAGAAATGATGTTTCTGTTTATTCCGTTTCCCATCAAAGCCAAATACCTCATTCCCATCGTGCTGATCCTGGACCTGGGACTGGGAATCGGCCAGTTTCGCTGGGATCCGGTGGCGCATTTTGCGCATATTGGCGGTGCCGTATTTGGTTATTTCCTGGTGCGCTACTGGAATAAAACCCGACGAGATACGTTTTACTAAGCCCCAAAAGTCATGCAGTTTTTAGATCCACTACGCTCAAAATTGGGACTGAGTCGTTCGGCAACCGTTGACCTGATGCTGCTGAACGTGTTGGTTTTTATTGCCACCGGGCTGCTTGGACTGATTCCCATCACCCGACCGTTGGTGGACTTGCTGCGCCTGAGGCCGGAATGGGATGCGCTGCTTGGCCAGCCCTGGTCGTTGCTCAGCTACATCTTCCTGCATGCAGGCTTCATGCACCTGCTCGGCAACATGCTCTGGCTGTACTTCATTGGCACCATTCTGGAAGACCTTATTGGCAGACAACACGTGTTCCGGCTGTTTCTGTTCGGCGGACTGGCCGGCGGCATCTTGTTTGTGTTGTGTTACAACCTGATTCCGATGTTTGCGCAACAAACCCTGCTCCCCATGGTTGGCGCATCGGGAGGCGTAACGGCGATCATTGTCGCTGCTGCAAGTTTCCGTCCCACTTATACCATTTACCTCTTTGGTGTTTTACCCATCCAGCTGCGTTGGATTGCCCTGTTCAGGGTGCTTACAGATCTGGCAGGCCTGGGTGATGGCATGAACGACGGCGGACAGCTGGCGCACCTCGGCGGCGCAGCCTTTGGCTTGTTGTATGCCCTGAATCTGAAAGGAACGCTTCCTTCATGGATGCAGTTTTCATTGCCAAAACGAACCAAAAAACCCAAGCGCAGCCATCAGGTGTGGATCAATACGCCTGAGCGGAATGCAAACCCGGGACGCCCCAAAACCAGCAAACCCAATCAGGCTGAAATTGATGCGATTCTGGATAAAATCAACAGAAGTGGCTACCAAAGCCTGAGCGAAGAAGAAAAACAAACCCTGTTCCGGGCTAGCAGCGACTGATATGGGAACTTCATGGCTGATGCGGGTGTTGAATGTGCTGGCGCTGCCCTTTTTCGGGGCGGTTTGGCTGGGCTTGCTGCTTTCCTGCCTGGCGCCTTACGTAGATCCGAGGAGCACAACCTTGTTTGCATTCGCCGGTCTGGCCTTTCCCTTCCTGTTTCTGATTAACCTTTTCTTCCTGATTTATTGGACCACACAACTGCGTAAACGCGCTTTGGTCTCGCTGTTGGCATTGTTGCCGGCCCTGTATTTCGCGGGCGCATACATCCAGTTTGGCGGGAAATCACTGCCAGCCAACAAGGAAGGAATCCGTATTGCCTCTTTAAACGCACAGCTTTTGGGCCACCACCAAGGCAGAAATACCGCTGAAGAAGTTGCCGATGCGATGGCCCGGGAACTCCCAACCCTGGTCTGCATGCAGGAGTTTCTGAACAAAGGACGCGGCGACAGCAGCACGGTTAAGTTCTTTCAAAAAAGACTACACCTGCCCTATGCCTATTTTGAACGGCTGAACGATGGCCGCAAATACGGTCAGTACGGCATGCTGATTTTAAGTCGGTACAAACAGCTCAGACGCGGCATCATCAACTTCGCCTACAATACAGGGAATATGTGCATTTGGGCAGACCTGCTTTATGGAAAAGATACTGTGCGCGTGTACAACATCCACCTGCAATCCATCCGCTTTGGCCGCTCGGATTATCGCTTTATCAAACAAGGCGCGGCAGACAATGAAAAGCGACTGGAAGGCAGCCGGAACATCCTGCGCCGCATGCACCGGGCCTGGAAGATGCGTGCCGAACAAGTGGATTCCTTGAAAGCACATCTTGCAGCTTGTCCGCATCCCATCATCCTGACCGGCGATTTCAACGACGCACCCATGAGCCATGCCTACCACCGACTGTCGCAGGGATTGCGCGATGCCTTCCGGGAAAGTGGTTCCGGCCTGAACCGCACGTACCAGGGACCGTTTCCCAGTTTCCGCATTGACTACCTGCTGCACAGCGCCTACTTCGCTTCCTACGATTACAAAACCGACGCCCGCGTGCCCAGCGACCATAAAATGATTATGGGCACCCTGGTACACTGAAATTCCTGACACGGGTCATAACCCGCCCTTCAAGGTCTGGTGTAATTTTGCGCGTTATGACGGTATTGCATAACCGCATCAATAAAAAAGAACTCCGCGCGCGGATGATGGCCGATCCCACGCCACGTACCACCATTTCTTTTTACCGCTACTTCCCTATTGAACATGTGCAGGAGTTTCGCGACCAGCGCTACCGAGAATGGACGCAGCTTGGCGTACTTGGCCGCGTTTATGTAGCCCAGGAAGGCATCAACGCACAAATCAGCGTTCCTACCGCGCGGGTGGAACGCTTCCGCGAAGCGCTGTATCAGCTTCCGGGACTGGCCGATACCAGGCTGAACTTTGCCGTGGACGATAATGGAAAATCGTTCTATAAACTTGACCTGAAGGTGCGCCATAAAATTGTGGCTGACGGTATTGATGACCCAGGATTCAACCCCGCCGACACCGGCACACACCTGAAGGCAGAAGACTGGAACCGCCTTTCAGAAGAAGAAGACGTGGTGATTGTGGACATGCGCAATCAATACGAGAGCGAGGTTGGCCATTTTGAAGGCGCCATCCTGCCCGATTGCGATACCTTCCGTGAAGAATTGGATAAGGTGATTCAGCTGATGGGCGAGGAAAAGGACAAAAAGGTGATGATGTACTGCACCGGCGGCATCCGCTGTGAAAAGGCGAGCGCCTGGATGAAGTACAATGGTTTCCCGAATGTATATCAGCTTGAAGGCGGCATCATCCAATACGCCCGACGCATCAAAGATCTGGGCCTGCCCAGCAAGTTTCACGGGAAGAATTTTGTGTTTGATGAACGCCTGGGCGAACGCATCACCCCTGAAATCATTGCCCATTGCCATCAGTGCGGCCAACCGGCTGATACGCATGTGAATTGTGCCAACGACGCCTGTCACCTGTTGTTTATTCAGTGTGAAGCCTGCGCACAAAGCATGGAAGGCTGCTGCTCCACGGAATGTCGCGACGTGATTCACCTGCCCGAAGAGGAGCAGCGCGCCCTGCGCAAACGCATCCGCAAGAACAGCGGCACCGCACACTACCGCGGACTGCGCCTGTTGAACAATCCCTGATTGCTTTAACAACGAAGTTTACAGATTCATGGCTGCTGCATACACGCGGCCTCAACTTACTTTGTCGCAATGTACAGGTTCCTGATTGGTTTGGATGCATAAAAAAAGGGTCAGTTGAAACGCTGACCCTTTTGGATGCCATCCGGGTTTGAACCCGAGATAGAAACATTTGCCTTGCGGCAAACAGATTATTTCAGTTTAAACGCCTTTTTCACGGCAGGAACCGCATCCAGCGCTTCCCAGGGAAACAGGGTAACCTTCATGGTTTTTTCATTCTTCTTACCCTTGTTAAAGGTTTTGGTGACGGTTTTGGTTTCGCGGCCCATGTGTCCGTAAGCAGCGGTTTCCAGATAAATCGGAGTACGCAGCTTGAAGCGGGTTTCGATGTTGTACGGACGCAGGCTGAACTCCTTCATGTTCATGATCTTATCGGCAATTTCGCCATCGGTCATGTTCACTTTAGCCGTTCCGTAGGTGTTCACATAAACACCAATAGGATCAGCCACACCAATGGCGTAGCTCACCTGCACCAGACATTCATCGCATACGCCTGCTGCAACCAGGTTTTTGGCAATATGACGGGTAGCATACGCCGCGCTGCGGTCCACTTTGCTTGGATCTTTTCCGCTGAAAGCGCCGCCGCCGTGGGCACCGCGTCCACCGTAAGTATCAACGATGATTTTACGGCCGGTAAGACCTGTATCGCCGTGAGGTCCGCCAATAACGAACTTTCCGGTAGGATTTACGTGGAATTTGATGTCGGTACCGAACAAGCCATGCAGCCTTTTGGGCAGCTTCTTCTTCACGGCAGGCACCAGAATTTCGCGTACGTCTTTGTCGATCTGTGCGAGCATGGCATCGTCTGCTTTTTTAACATCAGCAGCCTTGGGAGATTTAGGCTGGATGAAATCATCGTGCTGTGTACTGAGCACTATGGCATCAATGCGCATGGGTTTATGGTCGTCTGAATATTCAATGGTTACCTGGCTTTTGGCATCGGGGCGCAGGTATTTCATTTTTTTGCCTTCGCGGCGGATGGCTGCCAGCTCTTCCAGCAACATGTGCGACAGGCTGAGCGGAAGCGGCATGAAGTTGTCGGTTTCGTTGGTGGCATAACCGAACATCATGCCCTGGTCGCCGGCGCCCTGGTCTTCGCGGTTTTTGCGGTCAACGCCCTGGTTGATGTCGGGGCTTTGCTCGTGGATGGCGCTCAGAATACCGCAGCTGTTTGCTTCAAACATATATTCAGCGCGGGTATAACCGATTTTGCGAATCACCTCACGTGCAATTTCCTGTACGTCCAGGTTCGCTTCAGATTTCACTTCTCCGGCAAGCACCACCTGGCCCGTAGTAACGAGGGTTTCACAAGCTACTTTACTTTCAGGATCGAAAGCCAGAAAATTGTCGATGAGGGCGTCTGAAATTTGGTCGGCTACTTTGTCCGGATGTCCTTCAGATACGGATTCAGATGTGAAGAAATATGGCATCGTTTAATACGGTTGCGAAGATAAGCATAGAAATCTCTTTCATTTGCAATACGGCGGCTGCACCAAAGGCCGGTTTTACGCTTCATGCCCACTGGAAAAAAGAAACGCACCAACCTGAAGGAAATGCTCCGAAAACTCGGACCTGGCCTGATTACCGGAGCCAGCGATGATGACCCGTCGGGTATTGCCACCTATACCCAGGCGGGCGCACATTTCGGGCCACAGTTTCTGTGGACAGCCCTGTTCACCTGGCCGCTGATGGTAAACATGCAGCGCATGAGCGCGCGCATTGGCATGGTAACACGCAAAGGACTGATGGCTGTGATTCGACAGCATTACCCGGCCTGGGTCAGCGGATTTATACTGTTCCTGTCGCTTCCATCCATTGTGCTGAACATCAGCGCAGACCTGGCTGCTGTTGGCGCGGTAGGCCATTTGCTTGTTCCGGCAGTACCGCCGCTGCTCTTTGCCGGCATTGCCGCTGTCGTGCTGCTGTATGCCATGATTCAATGGAATTATCAGAAGATTTTCCGGGTGCTGAAATGGCTGACGCTGGCCCTGATTTGCTACCTGCTGATTCCATTCATCACCGCCACCGACTGGGCTACAGCCTTGCGCTATACCTTGCTGCCCAACATCCAATGGACGCCGGAATACATCCTTATGCTCACGGGAATTTTGGGCACCACCATTTCACCGTATCTGTTTTTCTGGCAGTCAAATATGGAAGTGGAAGCTTTGCGAAAGCAGCACCTGCCGGTGGGAAGAAAACGGTTTCTGCTGATGGACAGCGATGTGCGCTTCGGCATGGTGCTCAGCAACCTGAGTTTTTACTTCATCATCCTTGCTTCCGGGAATGTGCTTCATTCCGGAGGCATCACCGATATTGAAACCATTGCCGATGCCGCATTGGCGCTGCAGCCACTGGCCGGCGATGCTGCATATCTGCTGTTTGCGCTGGGCGTGATTGGCACGGGCGCACTCGCCATTCCCGTGCTTGCAGCCACTACCGCTTACATGACCTCAGAAACATTCCACTGGAATGAAGGACTCAACAAACGTTACAAACAGGCGCCTAAGTTTTACCGCATCATCATCGCATCGGTAGCGCTGGCACTGCTGATAAACTTAAGCGGTATCAGCGCCGTGGATTTGTTGCTCTGGTCTGCAATACTTTATGGCCTCGTTGCGCCACCACTCATCGTGCTGATTCTGCTGATTGCCAACAACCCCAACATCATGCAGGGCCGCGAAAACACACGCGCCATGAACATCTGGGGAATAATCACGCTGGCCCTGATGAGCAGCTGTGTGGTGCTGCTGCTGTTCCTGAGCGGAATAGTCTAAGTTTGAATCATGAAATTCAAAACCATTTGCTTGCTGTTGTTCGGTTTCCTGGGCTGCGCTCCTGTTTTCGGGCAGAAAGAATCTTTCAAGGAAATCAGCAACGCACATGTGCGGATGGTGGTTCCGGGCTCCTGGGAATACATGGACGGCCCGCAAGGTGTTTTGTTTTCGGTACTGAGTCCGTTGAGTTTCACAACAGACAGCTTCCGTGAAAATTTCAATATGATCCGGATTTCTTATGCGGGCGAGGCGAGCCACGAATTTCTGATGGGCGCCGGTGACGGGATGTTGCAGAACATGCGTTCCATGCTGCCCGACATCACGCTGGAACAAACAGATACCGGCGTTTTCAGCTTTGGCAACTATCTGGACGTTCGGGCATCCAGCGCATTCAGCAAACTGGTATGGAACTGGCGCATTTTTGTGCATGAGGGTTCCATGTTCATCTT
>JBDKIU010000033.1:0-6984 GCA_039796915.1 Bacteroidota bacterium
TCACCATTGATACGCGCTACACGTACTTCGCTGATAGGTCCGTTGAACGGAATATCGCTGAGCATGATGGCTGTGGAAGCCGCCAGGCCGGCATATTGATCGGGAAGGATATTTTCATCAGAACTGATGAGGTACACCAACACCTGAGTATCGGCATGGTAATCTTCGGGAAACAGCGGACGCAGTGCACGGTCAATCAGTCGGCTGATTAATACTTCGTAATCACTGGGCCTTGCTTCCCTGCGGTGAAAACTGCCCGGGATGCGACCAACAGCAGCGAATTTTTCCTGATAATCAACAGTCAGGGGCATAAAGTCGATGCCCTCTTTGGCTTCGTAGTTACTTACAGCTGTTGCCAAAAGCATGGTGTTTCCCACCTTGAGCACCACGCTTCCGTGGGCTTGTCTGGCCAAACGGCCTGTTTCGAGTTGAATGACTTTGCCGTCACCCGTATCAAAACTCAGGGTATGTATTTGCTTATTCATATAAGATGTTCTGTTTTTTTTGTACAAAAAAAGCCCCTTGAAAAGGGGCTTTTCTTACCAATAAATTGAGGAAGTAAGGGTTTAGCTTACTTACGTATTCCAAGTTCTTTGATCAGCGCGCGGTATTTGAATACATCCTGCTTTGCAAGATAATTCAACAGTGCGCGGCGCTTTCCTACCAGTTTTACCAGGCTCAGTTCTGCAGAATGATCTTTGCGCTTCTCCTGGAGGTGCTTGCTGATATGATTAATGCGCTCCGTGAACAGGGCAATCTGAGCTTCAGTGCTGCCAGTGTTTACAGGGCTGCCACCAAATTTGGTGAAGATTTCTTTCTTTGCTTCTTTAGTCAGTTGCATTTTTTTCGGGTTGCAAACTTAATGAACATAATCGGGAAAAGAAAAACATTCCAATCATTTTTCCTGATTAATAAGATCCGTAGATTCGGCGCAGGAGCCATTCTGTGGTCAACAGCAGCAAGATTGCCGTCATGTACCACCAGGCATCGAGCGCATCGGTATTGGTTATTTCCGAGCGAAGCAGCGGTTGTATTTTATTCCGGCTGGCGATGAGCTGAAACAGACTTTCGGCCTCTGAGGAGGGCGCAAAAGCACCTCCATTGTTCGCAGCAAGTGAACGCAATGCCTTCCAGTCGGCCTGCAGTTGTTGTATTTCCCCTTCTTCCTCCTGAATCACAAATGCACCTGTTGCGGTTTGTTGTTCCATGCGGGCCGTGTAACGGTAAGATCCTGGTGGGAAGCCTCCGGCCTCCAGCCTGTAAGCTGCACCTGAAGGACTCATGGTCATTTTCTTTCGGAAACCTGCAGGGCCTTCAAAATCAACCTCTATACGTTTTCCCGCCACGGCAGTCATGGTCTGGTCAAGCACCACGCCTTCGAACACTGCATACTCGTCGGTGCGAAACACCTGCTTCACCGGTTCCACGCGAAAGCGACTTCGGTTGCCCCGAACCGCAGCATAGCGAATGATACGCAGCAGCAGGCGATCAAAGTCGTCGTGGCGCTTTTTCTGGGCAAACATGTGCATGCGCCAGCGCCATAAACCATCGCCGCTGATGAACCCGGTTTTGCGCGCCGCATCTGTGCGGAACGCAATCAAGGGATTGGAGGTGAGCACGGATCCAATCTTTTGCCACACCAGCACCTCCATTCCGGCACCGCTTGCATAGCTGCCAAAAGGAACCTGCATGGGCGGCAGACTGGATATTGCCTCTTCCCAGGCCGGCTCTGGAGCAAACCCGCTGAACGAGGTATTCCACGCACCCTGAGCCTCTGTGGTTTTGTTCCCTGGTGCGGTGATGCGCAGACTCGGTTCAAGCCTGGAAAATGCATCCAGCCGGCTGCCGGGTCCAAGTACGTACAACATATTCACGCCAGCCTTCACTGCACGTTCATGCTGCGACCCGGCATCAGCCAGTGTTCCGGGTACCTGATGCCAGATGATCAGATCATAATTCTCTACAGGCTCCGTGCGAAAGGTCGCAAGGTCGAACGTGCGTACTTCGAAGGCTGGAGCCGTCTTCAATGCTTCTTTCAATGCGCCCACATCGGGATGAGGACTGCCGTAAACCACGGCTATGTTTTGCCGCTCATCCACAACTTCCGTAAGCACGGTGGCGCTGTTGTTGCGCAGCGACCATTCGCCAGCCTGAGGCAAAACCTGCAGCTGGAAACGCTTCATGCCGGGTTCACGGGCCGGAACCTGAAACCGTGCCTGGGCATACGGCGGATTTCCCATAGCCTGCACCGTTTGATGGGCCAAAACGCGTCCTTCTTCCAACAGTTGCACTTCCAGCGAAGCCCCTGCATAACCTTTGGCGGAAATATCAGCTTCAACCGTAAACTCATTTCCCATAAAGACCACGCGAGGTGCTTCGGCCTTCTTCATGGCCAGGTCTTTCTTCTGAACAGTATCTCCAAGGCCAATAGCGTATAAAGGTGCCTTGAAAGGATTGCTGAGGTATGAAGGATTCATGCCGGAACTGGCGATGCCATCGCTCAGCACCACCACGGCCCCAATATGCTGACCCGCAAATCGGTCTGCTGCTTCACGCAGCGTGCGCTCCAGATCTGTGCAGGGCTGAACCAAACCTTGGGACGGCTGCTCCATACCACAACCGAAAGGAATGATTCGCAGCGAAGCCGGACCAAACACACGGCCCGCCTGATCTTTCATTGTTCCCTGATACCATTGCATAATCCGGGCACTGTCGGGCAAAACACCAAGCGAACGACTGTGGTCGGCGAAGACCAGCATCAAGGGTTGTGCTACATGATTTTTGCGCAGCCGGATTACAGGCACGAGCAGGAGCAGTAAAACGAGAAACAGTGCCAGAAAACGACACAATGCCATCACCCAAACCACAGGCGGGGTGCTGCCATTCTCTCTTTGGAAGGGATGCCTTCGGTACAACAGCCAGGTGAAGGCTGCCGATAATAAGGCGATGGGTATCAGAAGCCAGGCGGCGGCTTCAACAGACCACTGCATCCTGGTTATTGCTGGTCAGGAAACTCAGGGATGAACGACCCTGATGACCTTGTTGTAGGTTTCAGAATGAAGCGCCACCAGGTAAACACCGGAAGGCAGATGCTGCATGGGAAACTTGATTTCCTGAGATGGAGCCACCGTCACAGCCTGACCCAACTGTTTTCCGTCGATGGTGCGTAATACAGCCTGAACAGGCTCTTGGGCAGGATTGAACACCTGCACGAAACCTGCTGCCGGATTGGGATAAACACGGGCTGCGTTGGCAACCTGATCCTGAACACCTGCGCCCCAGTTCACCACAATGTTGAGGGTGAGCGTATCTCTTTGTGTTGGCGCTTTCAGGTTCCATACCGCGTATTGAATCACGGCAGTTCCTGCCAAACCCTGCGGAGCTACCGTAATCTTAATAAAGGCCTCAGCCGGGGCTTTGAAAGGCGCCATATTTCCGGCTTCGCGCACATCGCCGTAGCAATTCGCATTATCGCAAAGGTTGGCGGCCCAACCGGTGGGCAGGCTCATCGACAAACGCTCGTAACCCAGAAACAGGGTATCGCTGGTGAGCGACTCAATGTGGATGGCGCAATCGGTTACATCAGAATGAGGAACATAAAACGTACTGTTCCTGGCTTCTCTGGTTTTGAACGGATTATTGCCTGCGAACAGGTAACCGCTTCCAGCGACAAAAACGGAAAATAGTATGGCTTTTCTCATGAAGGCTGCAAGTTACGTTGGGAAAGGAAATGGAGCAAGTGACTACCTCAGAACAGCAGCGCGGGAATATCCATCAAATGCTGTACCTGATGCGCTGCAATATGCTCGGTGGCATCAATGGGCGCACCCGGACAATACCAGATGGCCGGCAATCCTGCCGCCCAGGCTCCCTGAATATCCGTTTCCAATTTGTCGCCAATAACCAGCGTTTCCGAAGGGTCTGCACCCATGGCCTGCATGGCCGCGTGAAACATGTGCGGCGATGGTTTGGGATGTCCGCAGGATTCGCTGCTGATCATGACACTGAAATAACGGTCCAGATCGGATACCTGAATTTTGGTGCGCTGCACTTGTTCAAATCCGTTCGTCACCAGGGCCATCTGATAACGACCCTGCAAAAGTTCCAGCAGTTCACGTGCGCCTTCAACCAGATTGGTTTTCAGCGGACAGATGTCCAGATATTCTTCCCAGGCCCGCTCAGGATGTTCCTCATCAGGAAGACCAACCGCCCGAAAAGCCTCGGTAAAGCGTTCCGTGCGCAAACGGTGTTTGTCAACCAATCCTTGCTCGTACATGCTCCAGTATTCACGGTTGATCCGCTGGTAGTGTTGCAGAAACACCTGATGGCCCTGCCCTGTACGTCGTTCCAGATGGTGGCGGTGGAATAAATCCGTCAATGCCTCTTCGGCATTGCGCTCAAAATCCCATAAGGTATCGTCCAAATCGAAAAGGATATTTCGGATATGTGCAAATGGTTTCAGGCCCGACATATATTTGGCACAAAATTGGTTTATAAATGCGGAAACTACCATGTTCCAGTTTTTGAACAGTTTATTGTGGGCCGGAATGCTCTCCATCCAGAGCTTTGGAACGCCGCAGGGCGACATCGACAACCTGCGTCAGTGGTTTGCCCAGGGAAACGCTGCTTCCATCGGAAGCAAAATGCACAGCAGCATCCAACTGTCCACGCCTCAGGGCGACGGATATTACAGTAAAGCGCAGGCAACCATGATTCTCACCCGTTTCTTCCAGAGCAATCCTGCCAAGGCTTGTACAATAAACAGTCAGGGCAGCAGCGACAATGGTGCGTATTATGCCATCCTGAAGCTGGAATGCGCGGCTCAGGTGTATCGGGTAAGCCTGTTTATGAAAAAAGGCGAAACCGGACTCGAAATTCAGGAACTGAAGATAGAACCCTGAAACACCTCATGAATCCTTTTACCTTAAGTGCGTCGTACATCCACGACTTCATCCAACGTTCGCTTTCCGAAGATTTAGGCGATGGCGACCACAGTGCGCTGGCCTGCATTCCTCCGGATGCACAGGGCGCTGCCTACATCATGTACAAGGAAGCCGGTATTGTAGCCGGGTTAACGTTGGCTTCAGAAATCCTGAAAACACTGGATCCTTCCGCAAGCCTCGACATACACATTCCCGATGGAAGCAAGGTTGTCGCTGGAAGCAGGGTTGCCACCGCGCACGGAAAAGTTCAAGCCCTGCTCGGCGCCGAACGGCTTATTCTGAACTGCATGCAGCGCCTCAGCGGCATTGCCAGCACTACTGCGCTGGCCGTTGAAGCCGTACAGCCTTATCCGGTGAAACTGCTCGACACCCGAAAAACCACGCCCGGCCTCAGGCCTTTGGAAAAATGGGCTGTTACGCTCGGCGGAGGATTTAACCACCGCTTCGGACTGTTCGACATGATCATGCTGAAAGACAACCATATTGATCATGCCGGCGGCATTCCGGCTGCGGTGGAACGGACTTTAAACTACCTTGAACAAACCGGTAAAAACCTGGCCATTGAGGTGGAAACCAGAAACCTGGACGATGTTCGCGCGGTACTTCGCTACCCGCAAGTGCAACGAATCATGTTCGATAACTTCAGTCCTGATGAAGTGAAAATGGGTGTGGCACTTGTCGATGGCCGCATGGAAACAGAAGCTTCCGGCGGCATCAACATGAGCAACATCAAAAGCTATGCGCCCACCGGCGTTGATTTTATTTCACTCGGTTTCCTGACCCACTCTGTCAAGAGCCTGGACATCAGCATGAAAACCCTTTTGCCTTAAGCACTCAGGGCGCAACAACCAGCTTTCGTGCCGCAGAACCTGCACGCAGCCAATAGATGCCTGGCTTCAGTGCAGACACATCAAGCGCATGATCACGCTGCGTTGCTGTTCCTTGCATACATACGCGCCCGGAAACATCAAGCAGGGTAAAATCCTGAGCTGTAAAGCCAGAAGGGAAATACAGATGCACAAGTTTACCCGCCGGATTGGGCCACATGTCAAAGCTGGTCAATGACTGCTCTGGTTCAAGACCGCTGGCTGCATCCCACAGTGGTTGCACCGTAGCCTGGAGCACTTCCGGTTTCAAAGGATTGCTGTGGTCCCATAAAACAGCCACAATATCTGTTTCCGCAGGTTTGAAGCGACCCGCTGCGTTGGCGTTGGCGTCGCTGTAAGGCGCACCTGCCGGAATAAACACGCTGGTTACGGAAGGAAGGGTATAACTGTAGCTTCGGTTAAAGACTGCACCTTTCCGGTAAACACCCGCCGGCATATAACTTCTGGTTCCCCGGTAGGAAGTCAGGAAAACCCAGGCAACATCGGGGTGTTTAAAGCCACCTGTTTGATTGGGAAATTGGTAATAAGGAGAAGTTGGATCTGTGGTGATTTCCTGCGCGATGAACTGGTCAAAAGGTAAACCGCCGCCACGTACGGTGCGTTCTCGCAAGGCTACAAACAACCTGAGGTCGCCCTGGTACAAGTCTTCAAATTTTGTTTCCACTTCAAAGCGCAGTTCATTCGACGCACTGAATTCAGCCTTCAGCACCTTCAGACTACAGGGCGCGCCCTGCGCGAGCTTCTGCTGCAGCATCTGAATCCAGGCAGCAGTATCAGCCTGCATACCCAAGTGGCCGTTTACTGCAAAGGCAGGAACTGTTTCAGAACCAAGATTCCTGAAACTATCATGCGCCATGCCATCGCCTACGTGGTGGAATAAACTCACCGCCTGATGTTTTTTTTCCAGCTGCTGAATATGCTGAAAATGCGCCGGACAGGTCGCGCACCATGAAGCCGTTTGCATTTCTACCAGACTGCGTCGAGGCACACGGTTGCCCTGATCCAGAATCAACCCGAAGCTGACGGGCCCGGACGCTGCAGCAGGGTTTTCATCCAGGCTGCTGAAACGCACCTGAAGCTGATAGATTCCGGTATCTGCAGGCTGGGGCAGGGTGTCGCGAATCATCCCAACACGGTTCAGTGAGTCCAGCGAA
>JBDKIU010000034.1:0-9128 GCA_039796915.1 Bacteroidota bacterium
AACCTATTACTTCGACGATGTACAGATGGGAAGTCCGCTGTTCAAACAACTTGACCTGCCGGTAACCTTTGACGCCAAAGACGTGGATTATACCATGATAGATTTTGGCGGAAACATCAGCGCCGTAGCTGTTGATCCAAAAAATGCCTCGAACAACGCCGCCAAGGTGGAAAAAACCGCAAGCGCTGAACTCTGGGCCGGAACAACCATCGGAACTATCGAGGGCTTTGCCAGCAAAATCCCTTTCGACGCCACACACAACATCATGACTGTGAAGGTGTATTCCCCCGATGCAGGCATTGTGGTGAAATTAAAAGCTGAAGACATCAACGATGCTTCCAAAAGTGTAGAAACCGACGTGACCACAACCGTGGCCAACCAGTGGGAATTGTTGCGCTTCGACTTCAGCAAAAACAGCAATGGAACGCCCGCCATCAACTACAACACCAACTACAAAAAGCTTTCAATATTCTTCAACTTTGGCGTAACAGGCGCCACGGCCGGAGCCAAAACGTACTACTTCGACAGTGTAGCCATGGGCGGCAGCAGCAACCCAAGCAAGGTAAATGTTACCTTCCAGGTGGACGCACGCAACGTGACCCTTGGAACCGGTGAAGTGCTTACACTCAATGGCTCCTTCAACGGCTGGTGCGGTGCCTGCGCGCCTATGACCAAAACAGCCGGTTCTGACGTTTGGACCCTGACCATTCCTTTGGATACCGCCACGGAATATGAATACAAATTTGTGGTTGGCAACTGGGTGAAAGACGAGAAGCTTGCTGTTGGTCTTCCCTGCGTAAAAACCACAGGTCAGTTCACCAACAGGGTATTCCGCACCAGCTATAGTGCAGATACGCTTCCGGTAGTTTGTTGGGAAAGCTGCCAGGCTTGTGGCGCTTCCAGCGTAACAGAGCAGATGAGCAGCGCCCTGCGCGTGTTCCCAAATCCAGCGAGTGGCCAGGTGATGATACAGCTGGATGCTGCGGCTGCCGAAGGTGCGGGCATCAGCGTATGGAACAGCCTCGGACAGGAAGTGTTGGTGGGTCGCTTTGCTGCGGGCCAGCGCGAAACCGGGCTCGACATCAGCACCCTGCGCAGTGGCATTTACCTGATCAAAATTCAAGGCAACGGAACTTCCTGGAGCCAAAAAATCCAGGTTCAGTAAACGGCCAAAAACAAACAAAAAATCCGGCTGCGTGCCGGATTTTTTGTTTGAAAGGCTTTATCATTGATTTGTCAACGCCATGCAACAAAAAAACTTCAAATCGGCTCTGGGAATCATCATTACGGTGTTCTTCTTTTGGGGCTTTGTGGCCGCTTCCAACGGCATCTTCATCCCTTTTTGCAAGAAGCATTTTCAACTGAGCCAGTTCGAATCACAATTGATAGACGCGACCTTTTACGGCGGGTATTTCATCGGTTCGCTGGTTTTGCTTGCGCTTTCCAGGGTGTTTAAAATGGAAATCCTGAACCGTTTGGGTTACAAGCGGGGCATCATTTACGGCCTGCTCATTTCCATTTTGGGTGCGCTGGCCATCATTCCTTCAGTAAACGCCGGATCTTTCCCTTTGATTCTGGCATCCTTTTTCATCCTTGCCCTGGGCTTTTCGCTGCAGCAAACCTGCGCGCAGCCATTTGTGATTGCCCTGGGAAATCCTTCGGGCGGCGCGCACCGTCTGAGCCTGGCCGGAGGCGTGAACTCGCTGGGCACCACCCTGGGCCCGTTGGCGGTTGGATTCATCCTGTTCGGAACGGTCAGCGGTTCCGGCAAAGCATCGCTGGATTCCATCAATGAACTTTATTACCTGCTGGCCGGAGTTTTTTTGCTGGTAGCGCTGTTTTTGTGGCGTGCCAAACTCCCGGAAATCCAAAGCGATGACGCATACGAGCCGGGCTTTGGCGCCTTGAAATTCCCACAGCTGCGACTGGGCATGCTGGCCATCTTCACCTACGTGGGCGTTGAAGTAAGCATTCAGAGCAACATGGGCGCTTTGCTGGCAGAACCTGCATTTGGTTCGTGGAAGGAAGACCAAATCGCACCCTTCATTTCATTGTACTGGGGCAGCCTGATGATTGGCCGCTGGGCCGGTTCGATTGCGGTGTTTTCCCTTTCGCAAAAGATGAAATGGCTGATGAGCGTTTTGGTTCCATTTTTGGCGTTTGCCGTGGTTTTGGGCGTGAATAAACTCAGCGGAAAGCCGATAGATGATTTATATCCGTATGCCCTGTGCGTAGGCGTGCTCATCCTGAATTTCCTGTTGAGCAAAGAACAGCCTGCACGCACCTTGCTGCTCTTTTCCTTTTTTGGCATGGCCGCTATGCTGATTGGCTTGTTCAGCACCGGAACCATTTCCATGTTTGCCTTTTTGAGCGGCGGACTGGCTTGCAGCATCATGTGGCCCAGCATCTTCGCCCTGTCCCTTTCCGGGTTGGGAAGATATTCCGGACAAGGTTCAGCATTCCTGATCATGATGATTCTGGGTGGCGCAGTGATACCACCCGTTCAGGGCTTACTTGCCGATGTGATTGGCATCCACCAGAGTTACCTGATTACGGTGCTTTGCTTTGCCTACCTGGCTTATTTCGCCTATCGGGCAAAAACACTTTCGCCGGAAGCAAATGAAGTTGCCGTTAGCGGACATTAATAGAAAAAGCCTCTGAATCAGAGGCTTTTTCTTTGTTTATCCTTCAAATTTATACCCAACACCCCGCAGGGAAATGAAGTAGCGTGGATTACGTGGATCTTTCTCAAAATACTTGCGGAATGCAAGAATAAAATTGTCGATGGTGCGCGTACTTGGATACACGTTGTAGCCCCAAACCGTATGCAGGATGCGTTCCCTGCTTACCACCGAACCTTTATTCTCAATCAGCAACTTCAGCAACAAAGCCTCTTTTTTGGTGAGCACAAAATCACCACCAATGCCGCGGGCCTCATAGCTTTCAAAATTCACCATAAACCCATCTCCGAAATGAAACTCTTTCAGCCCCGGAGCATATTCATGGGTTTTGCTGCGTTCCAGTAGCTTTTTCACGCGAAGCATCAGCTCTTCCAGGTTAAAGGGTTTTGCCAGGTAATCGTCGCCGCCCTTCTTCAACCCGTCAATCCGATCTTCGGAACTACCTCGGGCTGAAAGGAATAAGATGGGAACCGATTGGTTGGTGAGCCGGATGCTTTCACAAACGGAAAGCCCGTCCATACCAGGTAACATTACATCCAGGATCACCAGGTCGAAATTCTCCTCTTTAAACCGCTGCACGGCTGTATTGCCGTCGCGCACGGCAACAACTTTATACTCTTCAATCTCCAGGTTGAGCTTCAGCATATCAGCGATATCCTGTTCGTCTTCAACCAGTAGAATCCTGCTGGAATTCAAGGTGGATGCGTTCATATCAAACCTCTAACTAAACCGCAAAACAGAGGGTTTTATTACTGCCTGAAAAGCACCCGGAACACCGAACCCTCCGGTTTATTGTCTTCAACCCTGATTTTCGCCCTGTGCCAGTGCAGAATTTTCCGCACCAAATACAGGCCCAGTCCCGTTCCTTTATAGTTCCGTACGCGCTCATCTCCCACTCTGTAAAATTTCTGAAATATTTTATTTTTCTCCGAATCAGGGA
Organism: Bacteroidota bacterium; assembly: GCA_039796915.1. GTDB lineage: Bacteria > Bacteroidota > Bacteroidia > NS11-12g > UBA955 > REEB481. Next base: position 3,622 of record JBDKIU010000034.1, read on the forward strand.
CACCGGGACCGTGATCGGCTACACAAACTTCCACCCCACCGGGAACCAGATTTCCACTGATGTGCACCCTTGCGTGCACGCCACCCGAATATTTGATAGCATTACTCAGCAGGTTGCTGAAGGCCAGCTGTAACGATGGCTGATCGCCGTTTACGTAAAGGTTTGGAGCAACTTGCAGTGCAATGCTTCCCTGAAAATCGGGCGACAAGGCCTGTTCGCGAACCTTGGTCAACAAATCGCCCAAGTGCACGGGAGCCCGTTCAAAGTGATAAACGCGACCTTCAATGCGGGAGGCCACGATCACATTATTCATCAAATCATCGAGCCGATTGGCATTGTTTTCGGCCAGCATGCGCAGGGCTTCCACACGTTGAGGCTCCAATCCCGGACGTTTCATGGTTTGCATGGCCAGTTTCACTGCAGCAACCGGCGTTTTCAACTCATGGGTAACGGCAAGCAGGAAGTTGTTCTGCTGCTGATTAAAGTTCATGATGGCGTGAAAACGCGTCAGTAACCAAATAAACGCGGCCATAACCAGGGCCGACATCAAACCGCCGGCACTGACAAACAACGCCCTGCGTCTGATGTACTGATGATACACCTCTTCTGTTGCCGAAGGAGCGACGTCCACCCTGATGCGTTCATCCAGAAAAACGCCTTCACGAATATTGAGCGTAAGAATGCCTTCGCTTTTTTGCGCCACCACAGCGTCCATCATCGAAACATTGGCACGGTAAATCCCTTTCCCGTAACGAAATTCCGATACCTGTCCGCTGTCGAACATGCCACGCAGCACCTGCTCCTTGAGCATATTTTCCGTAACCCGGCTCTGATTGGCCATGAGCTGGCGGCGCAGATCCATTTCTATGCGGCCGTAATTCACCAGGGCAAACATCCACCAGCTGAACACGGTAAAAATGAACAAGACCATGACCCAGGTGAAGGCCCAGATGAGTTGCTGCCTTTTCATCCTCCGCAATTTATGCCTCAATCCAACTTCCTGAACGCCAGGAAGAAGAAATGACCTGTTGCTGCCGCATCTTCGCACCATGGACATGGATGCCTTGCCCACTTACAGCAAAGCGCAGCTGGCGTTGAGAAACGGACAGGATCGTCCGGAAATCTGGGTTGCGTTCCAGGGAAAGATTTACGATGTGAGCAACAGCAGACTTTGGCGCCGGGGCATGCATTATGAACACTGGGCCGGTCAAGACCTCACCGAGGAACTCAGGGATGCACCCCATTCGGAAGCGGTTTTTGAACGATTCCAGGTTATTGGATTGATGAATCCGGATTAAGTAGCGAATATCTCATCCGCAGCAGCGGTTTATACCTTAATTTCGCCCCAAATAAGAGCCGAAATGAAATTCGACATCGCAATTATAGGCAGCGGCCCGGGTGGCTATGTTGCTGCCATTCGTGCATCGCAACTCGGAAAAAAAGTTGCCGTCATTGAAAAGGCTGACCTTGGAGGTGTGTGCCTGAACTGGGGGTGTATTCCCACCAAAGCACTGCTGAAAAGCGCGCAGGTGTTTGATTATGTGAACCATGCCGCCGATTACGGCATCAACATCAAAGGCCATGAAGCCGATTTCGAAGGAATGATCAAACGCAGCCGCGGCGTAGCCGGAAACATGAGCAAAGGCGTTGAATTCCTGATGAAGAAAAACAAAATTACCATCATCAAAGGTGCTGGTAAGATTTCCGGAAAGGGCAGTGTTGAAGTAACGGCCGCCGACGGCAAGAAAGAAAAAGTAGAAGCCGACCACATCATCCTGGCAACAGGTGCCCGCTCCCGCGAGCTGCCGAACGTAAAAATCGACGGTAAGAAAATCGTTGGCTACCACGATGCAATGGTGCTTCCTCAAAAGCCACAAAGCATGGTAATTATTGGCTCGGGCGCTATTGGCGTTGAATTCGCTTATTTCTACAGCACCATCGGCACCAAGGTTACCATCGTGGAATACATGCCACGCATCCTTCCCATCGAAGATGAAGAAGTAAGTGCCGAACTTGAAAAAATCTACAAGAAGCGCGGAGTCAACATCCTCACCAATGCCTCTGTGGAAGCCGTTGATACCGCAGGTAAAACCTGCAAAGTGCAGGTTAAGACTGCCAAAGGCAATGAAGTGATTGAATGCGACATCGTGCTCAGCGCTGCCGGCATCCAAACAAACCTGGAAAACCTCGGATTGGAAGAGCACGGAATCAAAACCGATAAAGGCAAAGTGGTGGTGGATGAATTCTATCGCACTTCTATGCCCGGCGTTTACGCCATCGGCGACATTGTTCCCGGACCGGCCCTGGCGCACGTGGCCAGTGCAGAAGGCATCATCTGCGTGGAAGCCATCTGCGGACATCACCCGGAACCGCTGAACTACAACAACATTCCCGGCTGTACTTACTGCATCCCGGAAGTTGCCAGCGTAGGTCTTACCGAGGCCAAAGCCAAAGAACTGGGCTACGACATCAGGGTGGGCAAATTCCCCTTCTCTGCCAGTGGTAAAGCAAGTGCTTCAGGTGCCAAGGAAGGCTTTGTAAAGGTGATTTTTGACAAGAAATACGGCGAATGGCTGGGTGCGCATTTCATCGGCGCAGGCGTTACCGATATGATCGCAGAAGCTGTTGTGGCCAGAAAACTGGAAACCACCGGCCATGAAATCATCAAAGCGGTACATCCACATCCAACCATGAGCGAAGCCGTTATGGAAGCAGTTGCCAAGGCTTACGACGAGTGTATTCACCTGTAATTTAAACCCAACTACAATTCCAGCCTGTGCCTCCGGCACAGGCTTTTTTTATGCTCCACTTACACAGATTTACCTTCAACCCGTTCCAGGAAAACACCTACGTGGTGAGCCATCCCGACGGAACCTGCATCATCGTTGACCCCGGCTGCCAAACGGCTTCAGAACAACAGCGCCTGAATCAATACCTGCTGGACAAACAACTGAAACCCCTCGCAATTGTCAATACTCACGCGCATATTGACCATATCCTTGGCTTGGATTATTTGCGTACGTTCCATCAAATCCCATTTTACCTGCACCCTCAGGAGCTTGATGTTTTGTCATGGGCGCCCCAAAGCGGCAAAATGTGGGGATTTGACCTTGAAGCACAGGAAAAGCCGGAACAGCTGCTGCCGAATTCAGGAACCCTGCAGATCGGGAATATTGAACTGGAGGTTCGGTTTTGCCCTGGCCATTCTCCGGGCTCCGTGTGTTTCATCAGTCCGGAAGATGGCTGGATGATCGGAGGTGATGTACTTTTCAGGGAAAGCATCGGCAGGACCGACCTTCCCGGAGGCAATCACCAACAACTGCTTCAATCCATCAAAGAGCAACTGTTCACTTTACCAGAACACGTAACCGTTTTCCCAGGTCACGGACCCGAAACAACCATTGGGCATGAGCGCCGGCACAATCCTTTTTTCGGAGCGGACTGAGCTGCGCTGCCGCTGATTATTCTTTGAATGCGGCGAAGTCAAACAACAGGCTGAACCTGAGCTGGTTTGCCAAAGGATGACGCTGCTGAAAAGGTACCAGATAAGCGGCATCAATGCCAAGCACACGGTAGCGAACACCAAATCCGAAGGTCAGGTATTTGCGGTTTCCTTTGGTGCTGGGCTCATGGAAATATCCTGCACGTGCGGCAAAGCGCTTGTTGTACCAATATTCCATACCTACAGAAACGTTGTATTCTTTAAGTTCTTCCTGGAATCCGCCGGGTGCGTCGCCAAAAGACTGAAACAATCCCTGAATAACAGGCACATCCGGATCACCGCCTACAAAAACGCGTGAACCATTCTGATCCAGAGAATCGCCACCCAGGTAGTTCTTCAGATAATAAGGGCGTGTAGGAACCATCAGCTTGTTGATATCCAATGCAAACACTACCCGGTTGTAATCATCAATTTCATAGTCAAGCGCACCACCAATCTTGAGGTTCATGGGAATGAAGTCGCGCTGTTCGCGATTGGTATAAGTCATCTTTGAACCGATGTTCTGCAGGTTTGCGCCAAACGACAACTTTGCGTCTTTACCCTTGATTTCAATCTTGTCCTGATAATACACGTTGATGTCGCCGGCTCCGGCAACACCAGGCCTTGTGCTGATGCCGTTGAGTTGGCGCACACCGGCAATGTTTGAACGTATGAAGCGCAAAGCCACGCCAACGGAAAACTTATCGGTCAAACGGGTAGCGTAACCTGCATCCAGGGCAAATTCGTTCGGATTAAAACTTCCAATGGGATCACCCTGAAAATCTGTAAAGTTGATATTCCCCAGAGAAAAATACCTGAATGAACCTGAGATGACACCGTTTTTTCCGACCTTATTGTATGCGCTGAGGTAAGAGAACTGAACATCGGGAACCAGACTGCGGAGCCATGGAGCATAGGAAATACCCATGCCCGACTTTTTTTCTGCAAAGGCCAGTTTCGACATGTTCCAGTGGATGGAATTTGCATCAGGACTTATGGCTACGCCGGCGTCTGCCATACCGGCACTTCTGCTGTCGGGAGTGATGGTAAGAAACGGCACCATGGTTGTAACCACGTTTTGTTGACCCGCCAATTGGGTCTTGCTGATTTGTGCCAGAAGTTGCGTTGCGCTGAACCCTGAAAAAACCAGGGCGATTATTCTATGAAAGTTCATCTTAGCGATTGAATAGCTGCAAAAATAGGATTTCCGACTTTAACGCGCGTTTTGCGTGCTTATTATTCTACCATGATGCATGGATGATTCACCCGATGCTGTACTCAATATGATTTTATAGAAGAACAAACCATTCCCGGGCATGCCGTTCGAAGGCTTCCAACGCAATGCGCCGGAACGCGCAGCCGCCTGCCTGATGCTGGTAGTTTCGCGATGGAGTTCCCTTCCTACGGCGTCAGTAATAATCAATGTTGCTTCCAGGTCTTCGCCGGCAGCATTATGTTCTACCAAAAAACTTATTTCCTGGCCTGGCTCAGCCGGGTTTGGAAATGGAATTACTTGGGAAACCGTAAAAATACCGCGTGCGCTAACCAGCATTTGAATACTTGCTTCCGATGAATTGTTGAAAATATCCCAAACACGCAATGTGAGTGTATGCATCCCCATACTGAGGTTCTGAAGTGGAAACCTAATGCTTCCGCTGCTGAAGCTGTTGATGTCTGCGGTGTAGTAATCATTGACTACAAAAACCTGTTCCTGCGGTGTTCCTTTATCTACGAACAGCAACAAATCCCTGCCAATCCCATTGCCTGTGGCATTGATGCCATTGGCATCTCGGAGGAAGGCCAGCGCCAGCGCGTCTGAAGCAACAACGCCACCGCTGCGGAAGGTGGTATCGTTCAAAAACAATCGAATTCCGGGACCGGTCTTGTCTGCAATCACCAACTGCTCGCTTCCGCCAATCAACACCTGATAAAATCCGCTGGCGTCGGTAACTCCATTTTCAGCATACATGGAAATTTTACCTGGTGCTACCTGATAGCTGATGTCCTTGGGCACCATGAATTCAAC
>JBDKIU010000035.1:0-8164 GCA_039796915.1 Bacteroidota bacterium
AGGTGCTGCTGAAGGAATTGTCAGACAGCTCCGACATCGCCATCATCGTGGCAGGCTACCCGGAAGAGATGGATATTTTTCTCGAGTCCAATCCAGGCCTGAAGAGCCGCTTCAACATGTACTACGACTTCCCCGATTACGTGCCGCAGGAACTCATACAAATTGCAGAGTTCTCCTGCACCCGAAAAGGAGTTCAGTTCAGTCACGAAGCCAGGGAGCTTTTCTATAAATATTTCGTGGACAAATACCGCGACCGCGATAAATTCTTCGGCAATGCCCGAATGGTCAACGCCATGGTTGATGAAGCCAAAATGAACCTCGGCCTGCGGGTGATGAATACTGAAAATCCTCAAGACCTCACCACCGAGCAATTATCGCTGATCGAAGCTGCCGACCTTGAAAAAATGCTTAAGGTGCAGGCTGGCATGTTGCCTGATATTCCCATCGATGAAGAATTGCTGCGCGAAAGCTTGTCGAAGTTGAATAAAATGATTGGCCTCACAAGGGTGAAGCACGATATCGATGAACTTGTGAAGCTGGTACGTTTCTACAAAGACCAGGGCAAAGATGTGCGCAAAGCCTTCTCCCTGCACAGTGTGTTCAGCGGAAATCCAGGTACCGGAAAAACCACGGTGGCCCGCATTCTGGCGCAGATTTACAAAGCCCTTGGAATTTTGGAACGCGGACATCTGGTAGAATGCGACCGGCAAAGCCTGGTTGGTGGCTACATCGGACAAACGGCCATCAAAACCGCTGAAATGATTGATAAGTCCATGGGCGGCGTATTGTTTCTGGATGAAGCCTACGCGTTGACCGAAGGTGGAAGCGGCGATTACGGACGGGAAGCCATCGAAACCCTGCTGAAGCGCATGGAAGACCGACGCGGTTCGTTCATCGTCATCGCAGCCGGTTATACCCAAAATATGGATCGCTTCATGGAAAGCAATCCCGGATTGAAGAGCCGTTTTGACCGGGTATTCCAGTTTGACGACTTCAAACCCGAAGAATTGTACAGCATTGCCATCAACCAACTGAAGGAAAGCGGCATTACGCCGGTACCCGAAGCTGCAGCGCACCTGGAAGCTTACATCACTTATATGTACCAGCACAGAGATAAATACTTTGGCAATGGCCGTGCGGTGCGCAAAGTGATTGAAGAAGCGGTGCGCAATCAACACATCAGGCTCAGCGAGTTGCCAAAAAATAAGCGCAGTGCCAAAACCATGGGGCAATTGCTGCTTAGCGATATTGAAGAATTTAAAACTGATGGAAAACCCGGAAGCCCAGGCACAGGAATCGGATTTAAGATCAACAAATGAAGTTTCCTGAAATAGTCGGCAGCGACCAATTGTTTTTGGTTGCGGCTTCCGCGCTTTGGCTGCTCATGGCCTGGTATTATCTGCGTTGGTTTACCGCGGCAGGCAGCCGGAAATACCTGAAACGTGAACAACAACGCGCAACGGCTCAGATGCCGGTAAGCATCATCGTTTGCGCGCACAATGAGGCAGCAAACCTGCGCAAAAACCTTCCTGAGCTGCTGCGGCAGGATTATCCTGTGTTTGAACTGATTGTAGTGGATGATGGCAGCTGGGACGATACAGCTTCCTACCTGCGCACGGTGGCTGCTGAATTTCCGCAGGTGAAGTTGTGTACGATTGACCGAGACCGGGTGAAAAATCCGGGAAAGAAACTGGCCATTACCCTGGGAATCAAGGCTGCATCCTACGAACACATCTTGCTTGCGGACGCAGATTGCACGCCTGCTTCTTCCCACTGGCTGTCCAAAATGGCTGCTGCCTTCCAGCAAAATCATTCGCTGGTGATTGGTTTTTCCCCATACCGGAAGCAGTCGGGTTTACTCAACCTGTTCATTCGGTTTGAAACCCTGATGACCGGCATGCAATACCTTTCCATGGCCTTGAAGGGAAGAGCGTACATGGGCGTTGGCCGGAATCTGGGCTATACCAAAACACAGTTTTTTCAGGTGAAAGGATTCGCCAGCAATCATCACCTTCCCGCCGGCGACGATGATTTGTTCGTTCAGGATGCGGCCCAACCCGGAAATACCTCGGTGGTTCTGGATCAGGACGCCCATACATTTACCGACGCCAAAACAAGCATCAAAGCCTGGTGGAAGCAGAAGAAACGTCATCTGTTTGTGGGCAAGCATTACAAGCCCGGCGTGAAGCGTTTTCTGGGATTGTTGTCCTTCAGCCAGCTCGCCTTCTATGTTCTGTTGCCGCTCTGGTTGGTGTTTGCCGGCATCTGGTGGCTTCCATTGGCATTTTGGGGACTGTGGCTGCTGCTGCGCTTTATCGTGGTGGCCAGAACCGCTTCCTTGTTAGGACAAATGAATGTTTTGTGGCTGTTTCCTTTGCTGGATCTTAGTTACGTATATCTTTTAACCGTTGCCGGGCTGAATGCCTGGTTCGCTAAACGCATCAGGTGGTGAATCATCAGGAACAACTCAATAAATGGTTTCCCGCGCTCACCGGCGAGCAACAGGAACAACTGTTGGCGCTGGAAGCGCAATACATGCATTGGAATGCCATGATCAATGTGGTTTCCCGCAAAGACATGGAGGCATTTTTTACCCATCATGTGCTGCACAGCCTTTCTTTGTCCTGCTTCGTCAACATCTATCCCGGTTGGAAGGTGCTGGATGTTGGCACAGGAGGCGGCTTCCCCGGCATTCCGCTGGCCATCATGTTTCCGGAAACAGAATTTCTGCTGGTGGATTCCATTGGAAAGAAAATCAAGGTTGTGCAGGAAGTGGTTCAGCACCTTAAGCTGAACAATGTGCGCGCTGAAGTAGCCCGGGCCGAAAAGATTGACGCAGGATTTCATCTGGTGGTGAGCAGGGCCGTTACCCGAATGGCGGCATTTTATCCCTGGGTGAAGCATAAGGTTCATTTCGACGGCGTGCGGCAGGGCATAGCCTTCCTGAAAGGCGGAGATCTGACAGAAGAAATGCAGGAATTTGCCAGCCTGGCACCTCAGCGAAGGGTGCGTTCTTATGACATCTTTCCAACCATTTCCGAGCCCTTTTTTGAAACCAAAAAGGTCATCACCGTGTTCTGATTCCGTAAGCGGAACATTCGTTTTCCGCTGCTTATTTCCAATTTTCTTGTCCTGCGGGTTGTACAGCCGGCCCGCCGGCGTTAATTTGCCTGTTTTTACGAGCAGATTTGGCTAAGCAAATAAGCAACACGCAACCTTTTGAAGTCGTTTACACCCTGGTAAGGCATCCACATTTCGGCATGTTGCCTGAGTTAAACGCCGTACTGCTCAATCCCAGTGGCACGCTCAGTCTTTCCTATCAGCGTATCCACCGGAATACCGCAACCTATTTCGGGCTTTCAGGAACAGAGCTGGAAGCAGTGCGGCTTCTGGATGAAGTTGAAGTGGACAACATCATGAAGCAATTCTATACCGGCACTAAGCGCATCAGGCCGGAGGATTTCTTCGCCAAACATTACAATGAGGAGCTGCACAAAAAGGTACGTCCGTACATCGAAAAACGGATTGCTCGCGTGATGGAACTCATCGGCGATCGGCAGGTGTTTCTGGAAAGTGCCAGCAGCAATCCGGTGGACGCGCCTATTGAAGTTTGCCACGACCATGCCAGCATCCTCTTTCATTTTCGCAAAGACGAAGAAGGCATTAACTACTTCGCAACCATCAAGCACCGCGATACCAAGCTGGAATTTTCCTGTAATGGCAGCGAACTGATTTGTACAGAACCGGCCTGGCTGCTTGCCGGCAACAAGCTGGTACGCTTCGGAAAAGGCGTGGATGGGAAGAAAATAAAACCCTTCCTTAAAAAGCAATTCATCCACATCCCAAAGGATACAGAAGCCACATATATAGAAAAATTTGTGAAGCCGCTTCTGGAACGCTACGATGTCTATTCGCAAGGGTTCAACATCGTTTCAGAACAACATCAGGCCAGTCCGGTGCTGCGCCTCGAAGATGGCCTCACCGAAAAACCCTGTCTGTCGCTGTACCTGAACTATGGTAAATGGAACTTCCCGTACCACAGTGAAAAGCAGGTTCATGTTTCCCTGATCCGTCAGGATGATTATTTCGAATTCCACAGAATCAAACGCTCCCGCAATTGGGAAGAACAGAAGGTGAAATGGCTGACCGACAATGGCCTTGAACCTGTTCAGGGTAGCCTGTTTGCTTTGCAGGACGCATACGGCCACGACGGACTGGCACTCATCGACTGGCTCAACGAACATGCCACCGATTTGCAGCGTCAAGGTTTTGTGATTGATCAATCTGCGCTGCAGCGCAAGGTGTTTATCGGCGAGGTGAGTTTAAGCCTGAATGTGGCTGCCCGCGATGACTGGTTTGACTTGCGCGCAGAAGTGCGCTTCGGCACCTTCGTATTTCCTTTTACCCGCCTGAAGCCAAACATCCTCAGAGGTATCCGTGAATTCCCGCTTCCAGACGGCAGCATCGCCATCATTCCGGCGGCATGGATGACCCGTCTTGCCAAAGTGTTTCATTTTGGAGATGAGGAAGGCGATGCCCTTTCCCTCAAAAAAATGCATCATCCGCTGTTGGATGATTTGGGCGAATTTCAGGACGATACGGCAAGAAAAGCACCAGCCATCATTCCCAAGCCGGAAGCCATTGAAGATGTTCCCCTGCCGGAAGGATTCACCGGAAATTTGCGCGCCTACCAGCAAACTGGTTACAACTGGCTCAGCTATTTGGGAAGTCAACACCTCGGCGGTTGCCTTGCCGACGATATGGGCCTGGGTAAAACCATTCAAACCCTGGCTTACCTTCAATCCAACATCAACAAGAATATTCACTTGCTTCCGGATATGGCTCCGGCCGATTCCGGAATGGCGGCACAACTTTCCATCTTTGATCCTGTGGCAGATGTTCAGCCGCCGGAACAGGCCGATGCAGATGTGGTGCTGTCTCAACTTCCAAAAGGACAGGCAGGCGATGCCACTGATGTTGCGCCTGAGCCGGCTTCCAGGCCCTGTCTGGTTATCGCGCCAACTTCCCTGATCTACAACTGGGAGCAAGAAGCCCGGCGCTTCAATCCCGGCATCCGGATTTTGGTTTATGCCGGAACACAACGCGATCGAAACTTCGGTTTGATTCCATACAGCGACCTGGTGATTTCCAGCTATGGAACCATCAGAAATGATGCGGAGCGCCTCTCGGCCTTCAAATTTCGTGTGGTAGTTTTAGATGAAAGTCAGGCCATCAAGAATCCTTTGTCGCTGACGGCAAGGTCGCTCCAGAACATCAAAGCCGACCAGAAAATAGCGCTCACCGGTACGCCCGTAGAGAACACCCTGCTGGATTTGTGGAGCCAGATGAATTTCCTCAATCCGGGTTTGCTGGGAACCTATCGCTATTTCCAGGAACACTACATCAAACCTATTGAACGCAACCACGATCAGAAGCGTGGACAGGAGTTGGCAAAGCTGGTGAAACCATACATTCTGAGACGTACCAAAAAACAGGTAACGCCAGAGCTTCCGGAGAAATTCGAAAAGGTTCACTACTGTGAAATGAGTCCATTGCAGCGCGAACTCTATGAAAAAACGAAGAGCCAGTACCGCAACGAAATCTTGGATTCCATCCAGCAACACGGAACCAACCGCAGCAGATTTAAAGTGATTGCCGGCCTCACGCGACTGCGTCAGCTGGCCATCAACCCATTGCTGATGCATGAAGATTTTGAAGGCAGCAGCGGGAAATACGAGCAAATCATCCACATGTTGCAACGGGCTGTAGATGGTGGCCATAAAGTGCTGGTATTTTCACAATTTGTGCAGCATCTGGCCATCATCGAACAATGGTTGCAGGAAGCACAGATTGAATATTGCAAACTGATTGGCGAGATGCCAGGCCAGGAACGAGCGGCCGCCATCAGTCGTTTCCAGCAGGAAGAGCAGGTTTCCGTATTCCTGTTGTCGCTGAAGGCGGGAAATGCGGGCATCAACCTTACAGCTGCCGATTACGTGTTCCTGTGTGATCCCTGGTGGAATCCCTTCGTGATGCAGCAGGCAGAAAGCCGTGCCCACCGCATCGGACAGCAAAAGCCGGTTTTCTCCTATAAGTTCATCACCCGTGATTCCATAGAAGAAAAAATTCTGCACATGCAAGAGCGCAAACAGAAGCTGGCATTCAGTGTTATGGAAGGTGAAGATCAATGGGTAGGCCAGTTGAGCGAAGAAGAAATCCATGAATTATTTTCGTAAAAAATTGAGTGTGACTGCAGACATGTTGCTTTTTTCGATAAAAGAATATGCTTACGTTTGCCGCCCATTAATCATAGTTAGTTAACATCCAACAACATACATGGAACAACAGGTGCATCAGTCGGTTCGCATAGATCCGAGCTGGTACGAGGTACTTAGAGATGAATTTGAAAAGGGTTACTTTCAGGATTTAAGGGCTTTTCTGCACGAAGAAAAAGCACAAGGGCACCGGGTTTATCCTCCGGGTAACAGAATTTTCGCAGCGTTCGACCACACGCCGTTCTGGAATGTAAAGGCCGTTATCTTAGGACAGGATCCATACCACGGTCCTGGTCAGGCCAACGGTTTATGCTTCTCTGTCGGTAAAGGCGTACGCAAACCACCTTCGCTCTACAACATCTTTCGCGAACTCAGGGATGATCTTGGCTATCCCATTCCTTATTCCGGCGATTTGACCCGCTGGGCCGACAATGGAGTCCTGTTGCTCAATGCAACGCTCACCGTGCGCTCCAATGAACCACGCTCACACCATGGTCATGGTTGGGAACAATTCACTTCCGCCGCCATTGCAAAACTCAGCAGCATGCGTGAAAATCTCGTGTTTATGCTTTGGGGAAGAGATGCCCAGGAAAAGGAACATCTGATTGATGAAGACAAACATCTGGTGCTGCGCGCCGCGCATCCATCACCCTACGCCGCCGAGAAAGGTTTTTTTGGCTCCAGGCCTTTTTCAGAATGCAACGAATATCTGCTGGAATGCGGTTTGGAACCCATTGACTGGAACCTGGAACCGGACAGAGAATTCTAACGCCGACCTTTTTAGTGAACAACCCATGCCTGAAGTCCACAGCTGAACTTCAGGCATGTTTATTTTTGCACCATGAGTCATCCAGCGATTTTCCTGAATAAAGCCGATATCCTGCAATCGGGAATACCCGTTCTGCATCAGGTGAGCATGTCGCTGGCACAAGGACAATTCGCCTACCTGATCGGGAAAACAGGTTCGGGGAAATCTTCGCTGTTGAAAACCATTTATGGTGAATTGCCATTACAGGCCGGCGAAGGTTCTACTGCGGGATTTGACCTGACCACCCTGAAGCGCCGGCAGATTCCTTTTTTGCGCCGCAAGCTGGGAATCGTGTTCCAGGATTTTCAACTGCTGGGCGATCGTTCCGTGATGGACAACCTGTTGTTTGTGCTTCAGGCCACGGGCTGGAAAAACAAGGAACAAATGCGCGAGCGCGCCCTGGAAGTTTTGCGCAGGGTAGGCCTCGAAAACAAAGACTATAAAATGCCAGGCGCCTTGAGCGGCGGAGAACAGCAACGTGTGGTAATTGCGCGCGCCATCCTCAACAAACCCGAAGTTATCCTCGCAGATGAACCCACCGGAAACCTGGATCCCGACGTCAGCGACGACATCGTTGCGCTGCTCCATGAAATCTGCAGGGAAGGTGCAGCTGTACTTATGGCAACGCACGACTACCGGGTGATTGGGAAGTTTTCCGCCAATGTGTTCCGCACCGGAAACGGGAAGTTGGAACAGGTCAATTATCCGCATTGACGGGGCGCTGATTCCATTACATTTGCAAGCGTTTACACAGGATGTCTGATAAAAAATATTTTGATGCCCTGAGCTACCATGCCGACGGCAGGCCAGGGAAAATAGAAGTCATTCCAACAAAACCGACCCAAACCCAAAGGGATTTGGCCCTGGCATATTCGCCGGGTGTGGCGGAACCTTGTCTGAAAATTGCCGAAAATCCGGACGACGTGTACAAATACACCGCCCGGGGCAACCTGGTTGCCGTAATCAGCAATGGTACCGCCGTTCTTGGTTTGGGTGATATTGGTCCGGCCGCCAGCAAGCCGGTGATGGAAGGGAAAGGCATTCTGTTCAAGCTGTTCGCCGATATTGATGTGTTCGATAT
>JBDKIU010000036.1:0-6778 GCA_039796915.1 Bacteroidota bacterium
CATTCACCTGAAGGCTGTGCGTAGGCCGAAGCCCCCCAGATCAGCGTGAAGCTTAAGAATAGGTGTTTCATGAATGTGATGCTTATAGATGTTTTTACGTGTAAGATATAATTCCTGTTTCGCGGAATTGTTTTTGAACGTACAAAAATGAAGCATGACCGATTTGGGCATGAAGTGAAATTTACCAAACCGCACGGAAGGGCGTTCAAAAACGCAACTTGTTGCCTGTATTGCGCAACGATCCACTTTCCCGTTCAGCTTCTTCGGTTTGCCAGCAGCAGGGGGGCGCTGCCGTCAAAAGGATTGTCGTTGCGGCCAATGCTTTTGGCCAGCATACCTGCGGCACGCATCACCGATCGGTCGCCGTAGCGGTTGCGGATGCGGTCCATGGCTTCGTACAACTGCATCATCTCGGCACGGTCTTCAAACAGATCCATCTGATGTCCGCCGCCCACCAGCTCGCTGAAACGCACCCCAATGAGTCTTATCAGCATGCGTCGCTGGTACAGGCGTTCAAATAAATCGAGCACTTGTGGGATAAGTATATGGTCGGCGCTGGTATAGGCAATCCGCTGCTGTAAGGTATGGGTGTTGAAGTCGCTGTAGCGAAGCTTAACGCTTACACATTGGGTGAGTTTCTGTCCTTTGCGCAACTGATAGGCCAGGCTTTCGGTCATGGCGGTGAGGATGCCTTTCAGCTTGGCAATGTCAATGGTGTCTCGGTCGAAGGTGCGCTCCATGCTCAGACTTTTTCGCTCGTGCCAGGCGATGACCGGAGTGGGGTCTATGCCGTTCGACTTTTTCCAGATTTCCACACCGTTCTTACCCAAGATTTTCTCCATGAGCTCCCGGGGCATGGCCTGGATGCTTTGGATCTGCTCAATGCCCAGCCCGCGCAGTGTTCTGTATGTTTCTGCGCCCACGCCGGGTATTTTCCGCACCGACAATGGTGCCAGAAATCCTTTCTCCTGGCCGTGCAATACCTGAAGCTGCCCTGCAGGCTTTGCCTCACCGGTGGCTACTTTGCTCACGGTTTTGTTGGCAGATAAACCAAAAGAAATAGGCAAGCCCACTTCTTTATGGATCCGCTGCTTCAGTGCCGCAACCAGTTTCATGCAGCCGAAAAAGCGATCCATTCCTGTAAGATCCAGATAGAACTCATCAATGCTGGCCTTCTCATATAAAGGCACACTTTCGCGAATCACCTCTGTAACCACGTTGGAATACTTGCTGTACAAGCCGCTGTCGCCCCGCACAAATACGCCGTGCGGACATAATTGCCTGGCCGTTTTCATCGGCATGGCACTGCTGATGCCGTAAGCCCGCGCTTCATAACTGCAACTGGCCACTACGCCCCGGTTGCTTTGTCCTCCGATAATCACGGGACGGCCCTCCAGACGGCTGTCTTGAAGGCGTTCCACACTCACGAAGAAAGAATCAAGATCCATGTGCGCAATCTGATGTTCCATGTTAAAAAAATTGACAACTGTATGTGCTTAATATAGCGCAAATGCCTACATCCGATGTTGCGCATACCGGATGTGTTCACATTTCTTTTTCGGAAATTATTCCCTGATCAGGCTGATGGTTCCCTGAGCACGCACCTTTGCTCCGTTGCGGGATTTTGTGGCCTCCAGCAGGTAGTAGTAAACACCTTCCGGGCACTCGCTGAAGCGGTTGTTTAAATTTCCGTTCCAGGGCGCTTCATCGGGTAGGGTGAATTGATAAACCAGCTGTCCCCAGCGGTTGTATATGGTGATTTTAACCGTACTGTAACCGCTGTGGTTTACCGTAAACAGGTCGTTGATGCCATCGCGGCCGGGCGTAAACACATTCGGAATTTCCAGCTTTTCATTGTTGCAGGGTGCAAACCGTACCCGCAGGGTGTCGCTGCTGCTGCAGCCCAGGCTGTCGCGTACGCGCAAAACCAAGGTGTCATTGGTGCTCAGCGTCACAAAACCGCCGCCCGCCGGACGGTTCCATGATACGTTTTGTGCGGGCCGCGCCTGATAGGAAATTCGGAACAAGCTTCCTTCACACAAAAGCGTATCCGGCCCCAGATGAACGTCAGGCGCACGGGTAACCACCACGAAACGTTCCAGCGTATCTGCGCTGCAGATGCCGCCAATGCCGGCCACCATGCGTACCCGAAAACGACCGTTGCTGCTGAATCGATGCCTTGCGTTGCTTCCGGAATACGATGAACCATCGCTGATTTCCCAGCGCACGGTGCGCAGGCTGTCGCCCTCGGCCCGCATATTCAGCCAGGAATCCGGATGGCAAATCAGCTCGGTATTCAGATTCATACTCAGGTTGCGGTTTTTACCAGCCATGCGGCACAGTGAAAAGGCGTAGGCTTCTCCATCACCCAGACCAAGGGCATAAGCCAGAAAAGGACTGTCGCATTCCAAACGGTGCACCCCGGTTCCAAGCTGTAAGGCGCCTGTTTTTTGGGCTTGGCAAGAACTGTTCTGAAACAGGCTCTGATTCACAGGTACTCCATCAAGCTTAAGTGAAGCCAAAGCTCCGGCACTGGCAACAATGGTTACATAATGCTCGTATTTACTGATCATGGTTGGAACCAGCCACCAACAGGAATTTACGGCTCCTTCATCAGAAGAAAGCGTCAGACTGCTTGCATCGCCCAGTTTCTGCGGATGTCCATTGCAGGAACCGCTGCGGCTGAATTGCAGTGCGCTGAGGGCCTGACTGGCTGCTACACAGCGATCGGCAGCGCCGGGAAAGGCGGTAGTTGTGCCTCCGCGGTTCAGGATGATGGCCGGGCTGCTTCCTGAAACGCTTACCTGTGTATTGTTCAGCCACGGACTCAGCACATAAGAACCCGGAATGCCTTGTGCAGGTTGTGGAGGAATGAAATAGTTGTTTTGCCAGTGGGAAACCGGAACAGCCTGTTCATAAACATGGTCGGATGAGGTACATCCCGCGTCATCATTGCGCCAGCGCATACCGTTGGCTCCCTGAAATACCACCACTTGTTTGCAGGATTGTATGACCCGGATGCGCGTGCCGCATAATGGCAGCGAATCCAATGCGCGAATAGGATAGGAGGCCCCACGGTTGAGGCTGATGGTGAATGGGATTCCTGCCGGTCTTCCCGTGGCCAGGGTGCGATAGGGCGTGATTTCCACCTGAGTGCCGTTGTGCAGCGCCACAATAACGGCCATGTTGTTGAAGCCCTTGCGCAAGGGCACGTCGTTGATGATGTATTCCGGAGCTTTGGGAATGTCTGCAACGGGTATCAAAGCCGTGGCGCCGGCACTGCCCGCACCCTGACTGAATGCGGTGGCAGCAACCGGACGATCTGATTTGATGTAAATGCCGCGGTCCTGGATGGCGTTTCCGGGATCTGGCGCTGCCAGAACCGCAGGAATATTCACCACAGCAAAGCCGTTGGCAGCAATGCTGAATGATTGTGTATATGCTTTCTGCGGAATGGAAACGGTTCCTTTGCTGGCCTCCGGTCCGCTGATATGGATTTGCACATTGCCCGGCGCACTGATATTCTCCAGAAAAGCACACCAGAATTCCGTGCCCAGATTATTGGAGGTTTGGGCAAGCAGCGTAACTGGCAACATGGCACTGATCCACAGCATCAGGCACAAAGGCCGGCTTAACATGCTGCAAAGGTAGTCAGCCCCCGATAATCGCATGAAATCATAAATACGGTTTATCGTAGTATTTTGGAGAAGCATCCGCTCATTTATTATTCTCCAACCCCGAACAATTACTTTTGCGAAAATCTAAATTCTGCACAGCACTATGAACAAGCGCTTCGTCATCACATTACTTTCCTTGCTTTTGGCAGTCAGGGTAATGGCCCAAACCGCCACCCTGGTAGAGAAGGTTGAACCTCAGCCCGGCAAGGCCATCATCGCTTATGAGAAGTACAAGCTTCCCAACGGCCTCACCATCATTGTCCATGAAGATCACAGCGATCCACTGGTACACCTCATGGTTTCTTACCATGTGGGTTCTGCGCGTGAGCTGCCTGGGAAAAGCGGCTTTGCCCACTTCTTCGAGCACATGCTCTTTCAGGGTTCCGAACATGTAGGCGATGAAGAACACTTTAAAATTATTTCCAATGCCGGCGGTGAAGTGAATGGCAATACCACCCGCGACCGCACGGTGTATATCCAAACTTTCCCCAGTAATTTCACCGAAACCGGGTTGTGGATGGAAGCAGACCGTATGGGCTTCCTTCTTGGCGCCTTCACCCAGAAGAAGTTTGAAATTCAGCGCAGCACCGTGAAGAATGAAAAAGACCAGCGTTACACTGTGCCTTACGGCTTCCTGATGGAAGTGAAAGACCAAAACCTGTATCCGCAAACACATCCTTACAGCTGGCCGGTAATTGGCTATGTGGATGATCTGGACCGTGTGGATTCCAATGACCTGCGCAACTTTTTCCTGCGCTGGTATGGTCCGAACAACGCTACCGTGATTGTAAGCGGTGATGCCGATGCGAAACAGGTGGTTCAATGGTGCGAAAAGTACTTCGGAAGCTTTGCCCCCTGCCCTGAAGTGAAGAAACAGCGCGTAGCTCCGGTTACCATTCCTGAAACACGTTTTGCCAACTACTTCGATGATAAAGCTTCTGTTCCGGTTATTTATACTACCTGGCCCGCCGCCGCCGCTTATTCCAATGATGAGGCAGCGCTGGATGTGCTGAGTCAGTTGCTTGGAGGTGGAAAAAGCAGCCTGTTGTACAAGCGCTTTGTAGAATCAGAATTGGCCCTGCAGGCGAATGCCGGAAACAATCCCATGACGGCCATGAACCATGAACTGGCCGGAGAGTTTTCCATCACGCTGGCGGGTTATCCGATGAGCGATGTGAATTTTCTCCGGAGGAAAATGTTCGGACTGGTGGACAGCTTCGACATCATTGGGTTCAGCGACGATGACCTGGAGCGTGTGAAAAATGACATTGTGAGTAATTACTACGGTGTTTTTGAAAGCGTGGAATCCAAGGCCAGCCTGCTCAATGAATACAACTACATGCTTGAAGGCAAAAGCTTCAACATTCAGGATGATATCGATCGTTACCGCAGGGTAACCCGCGAAGATGTGCTGCGTGTGTACCGCCGCTATCTGAAAAACAGGGGCGCAAGTGTGGTAATCATTGAACCTAATCCCCGGAAATACACCGATCCCAACTATCAGCCTACTTCATACCAGAGCTATAACCCCAATGCGAATGTGAAAAGCAGCGCTGCCGATGCAGAATATGCCGGTCTGACCTACAAACGCCCGGTAGATAATTTCGATCGCGCAAAAATGCCTGCGCCCTCTGTGGCCAAGCCCGTTTCTATCCCAAGTCTGAGCCGCGAAAAACTGTCAAACGGACTGGAAATTGCCGTGTCGCAATCTTCTGAGTCACCACTGGTATTCATGTCGTTTAACATTGATGGCGGCCACTTGCTGGAAGGCAGCACCGTAAAAAATGGAACCGCTTCGATGACTGCCGAAATGATGAGTGAAGGAACAGCTACCCGCAGTGCCGAAAAAATCAGTCAGGAATTGGAAAAACTTGGTTCAAGCATCAATTTCGGTGCAGGCGCAACCAGCAGCAACATTACAGTAGCCTGCCTGCGCGAAAACCTGGACAAAACCATGGAAATTCTGGAAGACATGTTGTTTCATCCGGCGTTCCCCAAAACCGAATTTGACCGCAACAAGAAACAATCACTGGAACAGTTTAACTTCATCAAAAACAACCGCTCACAGGCTGCTTCAAATGCCTGGTCGGCCCTGATGTATGCTGGAACTCCACTGGCCACCATGGCTTCAGGCATGCAGAAAGACGTAGAAAAGCTGACTATTGAAGACCTGAAATCATTCCATGCGAAATACTACGCCCCAGAGCTGACCAAAGTAGTTGTGGTAGGAAATGTGAGCAGGGAAGAAGCCATGAAGGCGCTTTCTTTCCTGAATAAGTGGAAGCAGACAGGTGTTGCGGCCCCCGCAGTTCCAAACCTGCCTAAATGGGAGAGCAACCACATTTTCATGGTGGATTTCCCAAATTCCGAACAGTCTGAAATCCGTATCGGATTCAATGCGCTGCCTTATGACGCCAGCGGAACCTTCTTCCGCAGCACCCTGATGAACTTCCCGCTGGGCGGAAACTTCAACTCACGCATCAACCTGAACCTGCGTGAAGAAAAAGCCTGGACGTATGGCAGCCGCGCCGGCTTTACGCCTGCGTATAAATCATTGCCCGGCAACTGGGTGTTTGCATCCAGCGTGCGTGCTTCTGCCACAGACAGCGCCATCGTGGAGGTGGTGAAAGAAGTGAACAAATTCAAGAAGGAAGGCATGACCGATGAGGAGTTCAATTTCACACGCAACTCGGTGCTGGCTAACCAGGCTTTGGAATTTGAATCCAACATGCAGAAAAGCGGATTCATCTACAACATCCTGAACCGAAACCTTTCCGAAGATTATACACGTCAGCAAGAACAAGTGCTGAAGGGCATTACCAAAGATGAGCTGAACCAGCTGGCTGCTCAATACCTCAGCACAGACCGTATGGTGATTCTTGTGGTAGGCGATGCCGCTTCACTGAAGCCAAAACTGGAAAAGTTGGGTTACGGCAAAGTGCAGATGCTCGACGCTTTTGGTCAGGGTAAATGGAAAATGAATGGTAAATAAGGACAGAGCATCCTTCTGATAAAAAAAGAGCCGCTTTCCTCAGGAAAAGCGGCTCTTTTTTTTGATTATTGGTCTTCAGGTGTATTGGAGGGACTTCCCTGTGGAGCAT
>JBDKIU010000037.1:0-9020 GCA_039796915.1 Bacteroidota bacterium
TTTGTAAAACCATTCAGGTTCCTTTGTGCAATCCTTGCAAAATCGAATCGTATTTCGTGGTGGACAGCATCGTGAAAGGGAAGGTGTTTCTGACAAATAAAAGTTCTGCCAATGCAGTTTATTACCGCTGGGATTTCGGCGACAGCACGTTCTCCAGCACTGCAAAGCCAGGCAGTAAAGCCTATTCCAGCGTTGGTACGTATAAAATTTGTCTGACCGTTTGGGATCAGGTGAAGGCTTGCAGCGCTACGTTCTGTAAAACCATCACCATCAGTAGCCTGAGGTCTGGCAATCATGCAAACGCAGCACCGGCCGTCGTACCCGCAGATGTGAAGGTATTCCCGAATCCGGCTTTCGACCTGCTTCAGATTGAATGGAGTTCAGGCTCCGGACAAAAAATGGTTGAGGTTATGGACGTGAACGGACGTGTGTTGCAAACCCTCACGTTTATGGAGTCATCTCTGATTTCAACAGTAGATCTGAGCACTTGTGCCGAAGGGATTTACCTGGTTCGGGTGCATCAAAACGGAAACAGCAGTACACACAGAATCAATCATCTGCGTTAATTTAACTGTAAAAAATCATAGCAAAAGGAGGCACGAAGGCCTCCTTTTGTGCTTTAGGTACAGGCGTGAATCCCTAAATTCGCCATGTCTTACAATCATGATACGCGTAGCAAACAACAACAACATCCTGGTACCGGTAGATTTTTCCGATACCGCCAATAACGCGCTGGAACATGCAGTGAACATCGCAAGGGTTTACAGCAATGAAATTACCCTGCTGCATATTATTGATGAAAACTTCTTTCAGTCTATTTTCTCCGGAAGTCAGAATGACCTTATGGAAGAAGGCATCCACAGCCGGCTGGATAAGGTAATTGATGGCATAAAAAGGGATAATCCCGGTCTTAAATTGCACAAGCGCATTGAGCGTGGTAAGGTGTATAAAGTGATTGCTCAGGTGGCCAACGACGGCAACTTCGACAGCATCATGATGGGCAGCAACGGCGCCAGTGGACTGGAACGGTTCATTGGTTCCAACGCATCACGCGTCATTCAACTTTCTAAAGTGCCCGTAATCGTGGTGAAATCAAAGCCATTTGGTGAAGGCTACAGGAAGATTGTATTGCCGATTGACCTTTCGCTGGAATCAAAACAAAAAGTAGGTTGGGCCATTCATGTGGCGAAGAAGTTCGATTCAACCATTCACATCATCTACGACAACAGCAACGATGAATTCCTGAAGGTGAAAATCAGGGCCAACATCCAACAGGTGGAATCCATGATTTCTGCCCAGGGTGTGCGCTACGTGAGCCGTGAGATTGAAGACAAAATCTTTGAGAATTTCGCTTCTGAAACACTGACTTATGCCAATGCCATTGAAGCAGATTTGATTGTGATTATGACGCAGCCTGAAACGAGCATCGTGAGCATGACTATCGGTACGCTGGCGCAGCAGTTGGTGAACGAAAGTGAACATGTTCCTGTAATGTGCGTGAATCCTGTGGAAACCGGATATACGTTTGATTATTGATCCGGGGAGATTCCGGAACATAAAAAAAGGCAACGTTTTAACGTTGCCTTTTTTTATGTCTATTGGGCTGAACGTGTTACTCAGCGATACGCCGGAAAGCGTGTGGGGTTTGACTCGTGCATGATGTTATACACGGCCTGAAACACATCATCAGCGCTGGGTTTGCTGAAATAATCGCCGTCGGTGCCGTAGGCTGGGCGATGTGCTTTAGCACTGAGCGTGGTTGGTGCGCTGTCCAGGTGGCGGTAAGCGCCCTGAACTTCCAGTACCTGCTGCATCATGTAAGCCGTTGCACCTCCGGGAACATCTTCATCCAGGAACAGTACTCTGTTGGTTTTCTGAATATGCGCGGCAATGCTGTGGTTCAGGTCGAACGGAAGCAAGGTTTGAACATCTATGATGCCCACTTCGATTCCTTTTTTGGAGAGCAGCTCAGCCGCTTCCAGGGCAATCCTGCAGCAGCTTCCATAAGTTACCAGCGTAAGATCGGCACCTTCTCTGATCAATTCAGGCTGGCCCAGCGGAACCTTAAAGCTGCCGATATTGGAAGGCATGGGTTCTTTCAAACGGTAACCGTTCAGACATTCAACCACCAGCGCTGGTTCATCGCTGTGCAACAAGGTATTGTACATGCCTGCTGCCTGTGTCATATTGCGCGGAACGCAGACATGCATGCCGCGAACGGCGTGCACAATCATACCCATGGGAGAGCCACTGTGCCAAATGCCTTCAAGCCTGTGTCCGCGTGTTCTGATGATCACCGGCGCTTTTTGTCCGCCTTTGGTGCGGTACTGAAGCGTGGCAATGTCGTCGCTCATGATTTGCAGCGCATACAGCAGATAATCCAGGTATTGGATTTCGGCAATGGGACGAAGTCCGCGCAGGGCGCATCCGATGCCTTCTCCAATGATGCTGGCCTCCCGAATGCCGCGGTCGCCCACGCGCAACACGCCATACTTCTCCTGAAGGCCGGCAAAACCCTGATTCACATCGCCAATTTTTCCTAAATCTTCACCAAAAGCAAAAACACGCGGGTCGCGTTCCAGGTTCGCATCAAAACAGGCCTGAAGTATTTCCCGTCCGTCTTTTAACGGAGCATCAGACGCATAAACAGCCGCTTCTGCGGCTACATTCAGTGCACGGTGCGAAGAATGGCTGTGCAGGTTAGAGCTATACCTGTCGCTGTTTTGAGCAACAAATGCTTCATAGTAGGCCAACAGCGGCGCACGGTTCAGTTCCGGCTCCGAAAGGGTTTCGCGCAGTGCTTCGTTGATGGCGTTTCCTACATCTTTCAGCAGGGGTTCATTCAGTCCTTTGAGGCGCTGACTGATGGCTTCCAGCGTGCTGGCATCAGAAACCAGGTGCATGCTGGCTTCAATGGCGCTGCAGCATTCCTGAACATCATTTTTTATTTCCTGCTGAAAAGCATTCCAGGCTTCTTTTTGCCAGGCACGCACTTCGGCAGTATAGGTTTGTTCCAGCTCGTTCAGCTCTGCTTCTGTGGCGATGCTGTTTTCCACAATCCACAGCTTGAACTGCCGAATGCAGTCGTATTCCTGTTCCCATTCCAGACGCTCTTTGCTTTTGTAGCGTTCGTGGCTTCCGCTGGTGCTGTGCCCCTGTGGCTGGGTCATCTCCGTGATGTGCACCAGCACAGGTGTATGTTGCGTTCTGCACTTGGCAATGGCGTCGCGGTAGGTTTCGCATAAAGCCGGATAATCCCAGCCCTTGGCAGTAAACAGCTCCATGCCGATTCCCTGATCGTTGGATTGGAAGCCAGCCATCAGGGCGCTGATGTTTTCTTTCGCCGTTTGAAACTTCGCAGGAACAGAAATTCCATAACCGTCGTCCCATACAGAAACTGCCATCGGCACCTGCATCACGGCCGCAGCATTCATCACTTCCCAGAACATGCCTTCAGATGTGCTGGCATTGCCTATAGTGCCAAAAGCCACTTCATTGCCCTGACGGCTGAATTGGGTTTGGTCTTTTAAGCCTTCATGCTCGCGGTATATTTTTGAGGCCAGGGCAAGTCCCAGCAGTCGGGGCATCTGACTACCCGTAGGTGAAATATCAGAGGAAGAATTGTACGTTTCTGTTTGGGGAAGCCAGTTGCCGGCCTCGTCCAGCAGCCGCGTTCCAAAGTGGCCATTCATGCTTCTGCCCGCCGAAGCCGGCTCTGCGCTGATGGCAGGATGCGCATACAGCTGGGCAAAGAATTCCCGAATGCTGCTCATGCCGGTGGCAAACATGAAGGTTTGATCACGGTAATATCCGCTTCGGAAATCGCCATGACGAAAGGCCTTGGCCATGGCAATTTGTGCCAGTTCCTTACCGTCGCCGAAAATGCCAAATTTGGCCTTGCCTGTTAGGACTTCCTTGCGCCCGATAAGGCTGGCCTGCCGGCTTTGAAAAGCAATCTTGAAATCGTTTAAGATCTCACCTTTGAACTCGGAAAAGGTCATTGCATCTTGTACGTTGTCCGCCACTTCCATGAAGGGTGCAAATTTAGGCATAATGATACAGTTGACCTTCCTTTGGCGCGGGCGCATTCGTTGGAATTCTGTTTCTGCTTATATTGCAGTAGGTCGGGGCGTGAAAAAAATCCTAATAGTTTCCTGTGTGTTTTGTTTTGGGGTGTTTGTCGGGAACTTGAGTGCCCAGGAATTCCTGCACCAACACTTTACAACAGCCAACGGACTTGCCGGCAACAAGGTGTATTCGGTTTGCCAGGACAGCAAAGGTTATATCTGGATGGCTACAGATCGCGGCGCGGTGCGCTGGAATGGACTGGAGTTCAAGAGATACAGCATTGACGATGGATTGCCCGACAATGAAGCCCTGCACATTTTTGAAGATGCCGCCGGGCGAATTTGGGTGCTTTGCTTTGGAAAGAAACCGGCCTGTATTGAAAACGGACAGGTCAATCACCGACTGGTTGCGGAACTTACCGCCGGTTTCCGAACCACAGACTTGTACGATTACAATTTCCTGAATGAAAAGAATGAACACTGGTTTGCCTTTAAGAATGACTCGGGGCTGTTTTTGATCGTTAGACCCGGAACCACAGAGCGTTACCTGGTGCAAATGCCCGAAACTCAGGAAAGTTTTCTCATCAATGATGTGGTGAAACACGCCGACGGATCTGTGGAGTTTCACCTCCCCGGATTCTTGATTTACCTCAGGCCGAATTCGCGGGTTCCTGAAATGATTCCCTTGGTTTTACCCGGGGGAATCAAATTTCAGATACTTCATAAGCGATTGAAATTCAGCTACCGAAATCATCATTTTACCATTTCAAAAGAAGGCTACCTGGTTGAATACAGTTTTCAACAGCAAAAGCCTATGCTGCATCAATACAAGAAGTTGCCCATAGAAGCCCGCAAGTATTTCTTCAAGGATGGAAAGCCTTTTTTCTACAATAACGAAGGCAAAGTCTATGATTTACTGGAAGGCACTTTTGTATCAGGTTATTCCTTTCTTGCAGGCAAGGAAGCGCACGAGTTATACCATGACCGTATGGGCAACCTGTGGGTAGCCACCTTCAACGATGGCGTGTATTTATATCCGGTGCACAGGCTGCCGTTTGCAAAGAGTGATTTGTTTAAGGATGCCATCACGCATCTACACTTCGGCAATAAACATCTGTTTGGTACGGAATACCACGGGCTGTATGTGCTGGATGAACAGCTCAGGCTCCTGCGGCATTTTCCTGAACTTTCAAGGCCGGTGCGGCTCCGATTGGCCGGAAACACATGCCTGATTGCCTCTGACCAGGGATTGTTTGTGCTGGATGCTGCACTTAGCCTGCGCAGGGTAGGTCAGTTCCGCATTCTGAAGGATGTGCACTGGCATCGCGGCGACACGGCTTTTGTGGCCACACACCGGTTCGCCTTCAGGGTTTCGCTCAGCACAGGAAAAACCGATACGTTGTATCGCGGACGAACCACCAGCATCTGGAGCAGTCCAAACGGTCAGGTTTGGATTGGAGGACTGGCCGGAGTGCATACGCCCGGCAGCGCGGTGGTTCGTGCTTCCGGCATGGCCGATTCTTTGCTCCGTCTGGCGCGCGTTGCCGACATTACAGGCGATGCTTATGGACGGGTTTTTATTGCTACGAACAACTATGGTCTGTTTGCCTGGCAAAGTGGCAGGCTGGAGCAGGTTTCCACCTCAACACCCAGTATCAGTGCAGACCGTCAGCTGACACGTCTGTATTACGATGGACTATACCTGTGGGTGCTCGGTCATAGTGGACTGCGCCGCATTCAAATGCCGCAACGCGGATACAAACCGCTGGCAATCAGACAATATGGAGCGGCACACGGGTTGAAATCCTGCATTTATTACGACATCAACGGAACGACACAGGCGGGAATACCTGAACTGCTCACCGACCGCGGGCTTGTGCTTGTCAATCAACAGGAGCCACCGCCTGACCCTGAGCTGGCGGCAGAGATCTATGGGCTCAGCAGACAGGGGGCGTTTATCCCGTTGGGGCGCTGGCAGGAACTGAATCCGGAGGAAAACGACCTGACCATCCACTACAATGCCATAGCTGTTTTATCAGACCACCCGCTTGTTTATGAATACCGCATTCCTTCCCTGGATTCACAATGGATAACAACAAATGCCAATCAGGTAATTTTCAACGACCTGAAGCCCGGCCAGTATTTCTTTCAGGTTCGGGTGCGCTCCGGAAATCAAGTGTCATTTCCGGTAGGCGCCAGTTTCTTCATCAAGCCCAGCTGGTTTCAGCATCCTGTGATACAATTGTTGCTGTCTGTAGTCGGTCTGATGGGTTTCCTGATGTTGTTGGTGCTGTTGTTCAAACGTTCGGCACAAAAAATTAAGCGGGCCAATGAGGAAAGCCAAAAGCTCGCAGAATTGGAATTGCAGGCGCTCAGGAGCAGGATGAATCCGCATTTCGTGTTTAATGTGCTCACCGCCATTCAAAATTTCATCATGCAGGGAAGAGAACAGGAAGCGAATTACTATACGGCACAGTTCGCCCAACTGATTCGGCAAACTTTTCACGGATCTGCCAGCAACTTCGTCAGCCTGGCGGAAGAAATTCAACTGCTCAACAGTTATCTGGATCTGGAACGGATGCGCTTTGGCAACAGCCTGGATTATCGGCTGGAAGTAGATGCGGCACTGGCAGTGGAGCACATCAGTATTCCTTCCATGCTGATTCAACCATTTCTGGAGAATGCCATCAACCATGGCATCCGTTCGTTGAACAAGAAAGAAGGAACGTTGTTTGTCAGGATAAAGCAAACGGGAAAGACCCGAATGCGCATTGAGGTAGAAGACAATGGAATCGGCATCCTTGCATCGCAACGAAACAAAAAAACGCATACGCGGTCTATGACCCATAAAAGTGAAGGGATGAGTCTTACCCAAAACAGGATCGATCTGATGAACAGATGTTATCGAACCAACATCCATCTGAGTATTCAGGATTTGAGCCTCACCGGTGGCAGAGGTACTTTGGTTTGTATCGATCTGCCCATCCAGCAACGTTTTGAAGGCACGGCTAATCAAAAGTTGAAGTGATGCGGGCACTGGTTGTAGATGATGAACGTGCAAGCAGAGAACTGCTGAAGCATTTTATTTCGCGCTATTGCGAGGATATTGAATTCACCGAAGACGCTGAGGATGTGGACGGAGCTTACCGCATCATTACGGAACATGCCCCCGATTTGGTGTTTCTGGATATTTCCCTGCCCGGAAAGGATGGTTTTGAATTGCTGAAAATGTTCAAAGAGCCACCCTTTGAAGTCATTTTTGTTACCGCTTATTCCGAGTACGCCATCGCTGCTTTGCGCCTGTCGGCCTGCGATTATCTGCTCAAGCCCATCGACATCAATGAACTGCAGATGGCCGTGAACAGGGCAAAAGAACGCATCATGCGGAATGATCCGGTGAGCAGCCTGCGCGAATTGTTTCAAACACTTACCGGTAAAGGTCCCAAGCGGATCGCCCTCGCACATGCGCAAGGCTATACCGTGGTGACCAGCGATGAAATCTTACGCATGGAATCTGATGGGCGTTATACCTGGGTGCATCTGGTCGATGGCCGACGAATTCTGGTCTCAAAAACGCTCAGGGATTTTGAAGGTACGCTGGAAGATGCTGAATTCATGCGCATCCACAACCGACATATCATTAACCTGAACTTTGTGCGCAGCTTCGACAGGAAAGGTTTACTCCTTTTGGCCGATGGTTCTGAAGTGGAAGTTTCCAAGCGCAAGAAAGAAGAGCTTTTAAAGCGACTTGGCATTTAACGTTCATGTCGTATTTTGGGCTATCCAGAACATCAGGCAATCGTTCAGGAACATTGGCTAAAAAGAGCCATTTTTTCGGGACATTATTGTTGGCTTTTTCTGAACTGAGCCCAAGATCAATGCCCCATTAAGTTTCCATTTGTTATGAAAAAATGAGCCGGTTCCCCACCGGCTCATTTTGTTTTATGTGTACTAATGCCAAAGCACTGGCTACCATTTACATTTGTTCCGGGCAGTTGATTCCCAGCAACGTCATTCCCTGTCTGATGGCTGTGGCCGTAGCCTGAATAATACAAAGCCTGAGCTGGCGCGTGTGTTGATCCTGCTCTTTCAGAATAGGTAATTCGTTATACATCCGGTTGAATGCCCGTGCCGTGCCAATGCACCATTGCGCTATGATGGAAGGATCCATCTGCGCCCCAGCGGCAGCCACCACATCGCGGAAACCATACAACTGACGAATGATGTTTCGCTCCAGGGGATTCAGTGCCGGCATCTGCGCCGGAAATGCTGTTGCTTCGCTCAGGTTGCGCTGCATGGAGCGTATGCGTGCGTAAGTGTATTGCACAAACGGTCCGGTATCTCCCTGGAAATCTATACTTTCTTCAGGGTTAAACAACATCCGCTTTTTGGGGTCAACCTTTAGAATGAAAAACTTCAGGGCCGCCAATCCCAGGGTGTCATACAGTTCCTGCAGTGCTTCTGCACTGAAGCCTTCGGTTTTGCCCAATGCTTCTGTTTTTTGCCGGGCGGCGTCCACCATGTCGGCAATCAGGTCGTCGGCGTCCACCACGGTGCCTTCACGACTTTTCATCTTGCCACTGGGCAAGTCCACCATGCCGTAACTCAGGTGGTAAATGCCCGATGCGTAGGGTTTGCCCAGTTTCTCCATGATGCACTTGAGCACTTTGAAATGATAATCCTGCTCATTGCCCACTACGTAAATGCTGCGGCTGATGCCAAATTCATCAGCTTTCAGCTGGGCGGTTCCAATATCCTGGGTGATGTACACGCTGGTACCGTCGCTGCGCAGCACCAGTTTCTGGTCCAGGCCTTCTGCGCTCAGGTCAATCCATACACTGCCATCGTCTTTGCGGTAAAAAACGCCCTGATCCAAACCTTCCTGAATCAGGTCTTTGCCCAGCGTATAAGTGTCTGATTCGTAATAGTATTTATCGAAGTTCACCCCAAGCC
>JBDKIU010000038.1:0-9538 GCA_039796915.1 Bacteroidota bacterium
CCCAGATGTTTGATCGCGCCATCCCGCTGCTTACCGACATTCTATCCCAAAATCCGGCGAATGCCAAAGCTGAAGTGTTGCTGCTGAGCATCCGCCTGAAGCGTGGTGAAACAAGCAATACCTATGAGGCCATCGTGCGTCTGGCCGGCAGCACCGACTTGGAATTCGGCGGAAAAAAGCAGCTTCTGGATCAGTGGCGCCGAAACGTCACCCCAACAGCCGACAGTATGTCCCGGGTGCTCAGTGCGCTGCAGCAAGCCCATCCAGATGATGTGCGTGTGCTGGAATATTGCGGCGACCTGGCTTCTGAATTGCGCATGGACAGCCTCGCGGCGGCCTGTTATCTGCGGATGATACAGAACGTTTCCATTTTTCAGGAAGCTGCCGGATTCCGCGCTTTTGAAAAAACAATCCGGGCTTTGCAGTGGACGGCAGACTGGAAGAACTTGTCTGAAACTGCCGGTGACATGGTTTCTTTATATCCCGTGAGTGCCGTGGCTCATTACTGGCTGGCGTATGCCGCCTTTCAGCAGCAAAAGCTGGATGAGGCCTTTGAATCTGCAAGCTATGGCGCCGGCATCGCCTTTGAACTTCACGACCGTTTGTTGCTAAGCGCGCTGCTGCAACGCATTCTTTGCGCTCAGGGGAAATTGGATGAAGCCCTTAGCCTGGCAAACAATAACCTGTTGCAATGGCCTAAAGAACCCCGGGCACAGGCGCAGCTTGCCTATATGCTTGCTTTGAAAGGCAACACGGCTGAAGCAGAGAAAAGGGCGCTGGAAGCCGCAGCAAATCCCGGTGCGGATGTGGAAGCTGTTCAGCTGATGCTGGGCTGGGTTCTGTTTTACGGAGATAAACCTGCTGACGCAATCAGGGTCTGGCGGGCGCTCCACAGTCCGGAAGCCAAAGAGCCACAATTGTTGGAAGCCTTAGGAGATGCCTACGCAAAAACGAACAACAGAACACAGGCACATATTTATTGGCAACAGGCACTAAAAGCCGGGGGCGATGCCGTTAAACTCAACAAGAAACTTTATGAACCATAAGATTACAGGATTGATGCTTGTGTTTGCGCTGACAGGAACGTCCTGCAAGGTGTTTAAATCAGGGTCGAAAAAGGCAGAATCCCGCCAGGAAACTGCACCTGCGGTCACCACACCGCCCGCGGAACGCATGGAAAAGAAAGCGGCCGATTTGGCTGCCAGCAGTTGGAGCGCGTTTTCAGGAAAGGGAGAACTGAACCTGGACATGAACGGAAACGACCTCAGCCTCAATGCCACGTTTCGGATGAAGCGAGATTCTGTACTTTGGCTCAGCATCAGTCCCGGAATGGGTATTACCGCCGCGCGTGCCCTGATTACCCGCGACTCGGTGAAGGTGGTAAATTACCTTCAGAAATACTATGCCGTTTACAGCATCGCCTACCTGCAGGAATTGCTGGGCGCCCCGGTTTCGCTGAGTGAACTGCAAAAACTGATGCTTGGATTGCCGCTTTTTGATACCGCAACATACCGTTACGACAGTCTGAATTTCCTTTGGGAGGCGAAACTCAGCACCTGGACCAACCGCCTGTTTTTTGAGCAGGGAACTTTGGTTTCCTCGGCAATGGCAGATCAGAACAATTCCCGATCCATCACCGCGAATTACCAGGGACAAATTCCCAGCAGGGAACGCGCCGACCTGTACATGCCTAAAACAATCCGCGTGAAGGTTCTGGCCAACAACACTAAAGGCTCGGATTCGTCGGTTCAGGAATCTGCCGCTGCCCTGGTGATTGAAGAATTATCGTCAGCATCCAACCTGCAATTCCCATTAAACATCCCCGCCAACTATGAACGTCGCTAAGATTCTGTTGTTCCTGTTGCCCTTGTTGCTGCTGCATCCGGCAAAAGCACAGTCGCGCAAAGAGCTGGAAGAAAAAAAACGCAAGGCTCAGGAAGAAATTGCCCTCACCCGGAAGGTGCTGGAAGAAACCCAGAAAAAAAAGAAACAAACGCTGAACAACCTGGTGCTGTTGGGCAAGCTCATCCGCAATCAGAATGACCTGATTGAAACCATCCGCGAAGAAATAAGCAGCGTGGACGAGGAGATTGCCATGAAAAGCAACCTGATCGAGGAACTGGAATATGCCCTGGATCAGGAAAAGAGCCGCCTGGCCAGGGTGATGATTCAATCCTATAAAAGCCGAAGCAAGTTCAGCAGGCTGGCATTTATCTTCTCTTCAGAAAGCTTCAATCAGGCGGTTAGCCGCATCAAATACATCCGCAAGCTGGCTTCTTTTCAAAAGAAACTCATCAGCGACATCCGCGATCGAAAGCTCGAAGTGAATGCACGGTTGCTGGAACTGGAAGGGGTGAAGACGAAGAAGAGCAGCCTGTTGGGTGCCGAAGAAATAGAGCGCAGGCAGTTGGAGCGCGACCGACAAAGCAAGGATGAACTGGCCAAAAGCCTGGGCGGGAAGGAGCGCGACTTACGCAAAAAGCTCAATGCACAACAGCAGGCCCTGAAACGACTGGATCAGGCCATCCGCAACCTGATTGCGAAAGAAATGGAGGCCCAGCGCAAGTCTGCCGCGGCACCCGCAAGAAGTACAGCGCCTAAAACCACCGGAAGCAGTTCGGGCACTACCTCGAAAACAAGTTCTGCGGCGCCTGCCACATCGCTCACCCCGGAGGCGCGTGCGCTATCGTCGGCATTTGCAACCAACAAGGGCAAGCTGCCCTGGCCATTGGAGCGCGGCGTAATTACCCAGGGCTTTGGCACCTACCAGCATCCGGAACTCAGGGATGTTACCCTGGTAAGCAATGGCATCGACATCAGTTCCGTTTCGGGAGCCCAGGCAAGGGCGGTATTTAAGGGCGTAGTCAGCGCCGTGCTCAGCATTCCCGGTCAGGAACAGGCCGTGCTGGTAAATCATGGCGAATATTTCACCGTATATGCCAACCTCGGCAAGGTGCTGGTGAAAAAAGGCGACCAGATTGACACCCGACAACCCGTGGGCATTGTGTTTACCGACGACGACGGCAAAACAGAACTGCAATTCCAGGTTTGGCAGGGGCAGAAGGTGCAGAATCCAGCCTTCTGGCTGTTGGCCCGCTGATGCACCGGCACCCAGGTGGTGCAGCTCACTTCTTTGCGGTAAGTTTGCATGATGACTCAGATAAAAACCGTGGGTATTGCAGGTGCCGGAGTAATGGGTTCGGGAATTGCGCTCTGCGCCGCAAAAGCAGGTTATCAGACCATCCTGTTTGATACCGGTTCCGGCGCCCTGGAACGCGGCCTCGCCTACATCCGCACCGACCTGGAGAAGTCTGTAGCCAAAGGTAAACTGAGCCAGGCCGACATGCTGGAGACCTTGGCCCGTATCCAAACCTGCAGTGATGCAGCTTCACTTCAGGCAGATCTGATCATCGAAGCCATTGTAGAACAATTGCCGGTGAAAAAAGCGCTGTTCGAGGTGCTGGCCGGAAACAATGCCGCACATACCATCCTTGCATCCAACACATCTTCCATTCCCATCACCCAAATTGCTTCCGCCGTACCCAATCCCGAACGCTTTGTGGGCATCCACTTCTTCAATCCGGCTTCATTGATGAAGTTGGTGGAAGTAATCGCCGGAGCGCACAGCAGTAAGGAAACGGTAGCCGTTGCCGCGCAATTTGCCGAATCGCTGGGGAAAACCGTGGTGCTCGCGCAGGATGCGCCGGGCTTTATCGTAAACCGCGTGGCGCGTCATTATTATGTCGAAGCCCTGAAAATCATGGAAGAACAGGTAGCCGATTTTCAACAAATAGACCGTTTGATGGAAGCCTCAGGATTCCGGATGGGGCCTTTCAGGCTGATGGATCTGATTGGCGTAGAAACCAATTATTCCGTGACAGAGTCAATGTTCAACCTGTTTCATCAGGATGAGAAGTTCAGGCCCTCGCGCATTCAGAAGCAAAAGGTGGATGCTGGGTTGCATGGCCGGAAAAGTGGTAAAGGTTTCTACAGTTATGAATAGAATGCTCCTGATTGCCGGCTTGTTCTTCCTGTTGTGGAACAGCGCCTGCGACCGCAATCGTCCGCTGGTGGAACCCATTCCCGGCGGTCCTGTGAATACGTCCATCAACTTATCACTGCCTTCGTACCTGTACCTGCAACAGCCGGGAAGCTGGATGTTCCTGAATGGCGGCAGCCGCGGGGTATTGCTGGTGCATGATTTCAATGGCGACTGGAAGGCATTTGAACGCACCTGCGGCTACCAGCCAACCAGCGCGTGTTCCGTCATTCAGGTGGACAGCACCTTATTGCAATTGCGCTGCGGAACCTATACCACAGGCAACTTCAGCCCTTGCTGCGGCTCCAAATACGGGTTCAATGGAATGCCACTCGGCGGCCCAACACCTCAACCACTTGCCACTTACAGGGTGCAGGTGATAGGCTCGATGCTCTACATCAACAATTGATTCGTCGGGCAAAAAATGACTTTTATCAGCCAGACTGCACTTTTTTTCTATAATGCATTTTCTATATTTGTCCACCAATCATTAACCTAAGGTGTAAAAAATAAAACCCTATGATAAAAAACTACTTGAAAGGTTTACTTGTATCCGGTGTTGCTCTACTCAGCGCCGCACAGGGTA
Organism: Bacteroidota bacterium; assembly: GCA_039796915.1. Classification (GTDB taxonomy): domain Bacteria; phylum Bacteroidota; class Bacteroidia; order NS11-12g; family UBA955; genus REEB481. Next base: position 4,626 of record JBDKIU010000038.1, read on the forward strand.
CTGCCCAAACGGTGTACAAACCCATGGGCATTGAAATCAACGCCGGATGGCGTGAGTACCTCGGAGACCTGGGCTCATCCCTGTTCTTCGCGCGCAAGCCGATTTACAATGGCATCGGAGCGCAGTTTGGTTACTACATCAGCCCGTCTTTCGATGCGATTGTGCGCACCTCTGCAGGTGATGTGGGTTTCTATAATACCATTCAGTGGGAAAACGACCCATGGAAATATGCCGGTTTTAAAGCCAGCACTTTTGAATTTGTGGGCGGCGCCCGCTTCAAGCTCAACAACGGTCGTATCCTGCAGGAAGATGCAAAACTGTCTGCCAACATCATCGGCGGCTGGGGTGTGTTCTACGTGGATTCCCGTATCAACAACATCAACAAGCACTACATCGGATTCAGTGGTTTGGTGAATGGTGGTCTGAGCGTAAATTATCAGGTAACCGATGCGGTTTCTCTGCGCGTTTCAAGCATCTTCAACTACACACACAACGATATTTGGGACGGTCAGGCGCGCACGCCCAACCACAGCATTGTGCACGGCCGCAGCAAATTGTTTGATGCATACATGTACCATTCCTTCGGAATCGCTTACTCCTTCGGCAATGGCGGTACTCCACAGCCAGGCAAGAAGATGAAGGATAACGATGAAGACGGCGTGCCAAACAAATACGACAAATGCCCCGATACTGAAGAGAAATACCGCAACAACGTGGATTCTGTGGGTTGTCCTATGGATTCTGACGGTGACGGTCTCCTCGATGCTGATGACGCTTGCCCAAATCTGCCCGGCCCTGCTGAATACAAAGGCTGCCCTGATTCTGACGGCGATGGTGTAGAAGATAAAATGGACCAGTGCCCCACAGTGATGGGTTCCGCAGCCTTCAATGGTTGTCCCGACTCTGACGGTGACGGAATTGAAGACCGTAAAGACGATTGCCCTTCCATGGCTGGTGTTGCCGCGTTAAACGGCTGCCCTGACTCCGATGGCGATGGCGTCGAAGACCGCAAAGACAAATGCCCGCTGAAAGCTGGTCCTGCCAGCTCAGAAGGCTGTCCTGACTCTGACGGTGACGGCATCTTCGACAACACCGACCGTTGTCCTGATAAAGCCGGTATCGCCGCCAACAAAGGCTGTCCCGAAATCAAACAGGAAGTACGTCAGCGTATTGCACTGGCTGCCAAAGGAATCAACTTTGAAACTGCCAGCGACGTAATCCTCGCAGAATCTTTTGACGACCTGAACAGACTCACAGCCATCCTCAACGAATACAAAGAGGCAGTTGTTGCCATTGAAGGTCATACCGACAACGTAGGTGATCCTGCAAAGAACAAAGATCTTTCCCAGCGTCGTGCAGATGCCGTGAAGCGTTACCTAACCAGCCAGGGTGTTGCCGCTGAGCGCCTCACTGCTGCAGGATTCGGTCAGGAAAAGCCTATTGCCGATAACCGCACCGCTCCCGGTCGCGCCAAAAACCGCAGGGTTGATTTCGTACTCAGCTACTAAGCAGAACCCAACCAACCTATATCACCTATAATTGGAAAGGCTTCCCTCGGGAAGCCTTTCTTTTTTGTTGCTGTTTTGTGAGAAACTGGCCCGCTAATTATCCGCGAACAATAGACCGGAAGTGCTTTTTGCCGCGCAGGTAAAAATCCCAAACTATGGAGCCATTGTAGCGGCCGGACAGCGTTCTGGGTTCAGGGGAAACCACAGGCCTGAATTTGCTGCGGTGTTGATGGAAGTAGCGGTGCGCTTTCCAGATGGCCCATACATGACTGAATTTAGCGGCGGCCATGAATTTCACGGCGGCGAGGCCGTCCAGCAGTAGCCTGCGGAATATGATGCCTGAACGTTCCGCTTCGGGCAGATTCTTTTCCAGCATCAGCAGTCCGTTGCGAAAATTGAGGTAGGTTTTGTGGGCACTTTGGTGGCTCAACGTTCCGCCGCCCATGTGGTAAATGGTTGAATCAGGGCAATACACGATGCGTTTTCCCGACAGTTGCAGGCGCCAGCACAAATCAATTTCCTCCATGTGGGCAAAGAAGTGCTGATCGAAGCCTCCTGCCGCGTGAAAGTCGGCAGCGCGGATGAACATGGCAGCACCGGATGCCCAGAAAATATCAGAAGGTGTGCTATACTGTTGTTCTTGCGCTTCCAGGACGTGAAAAACCCTGCCGCGGCAAAACGGATAGCCGTAACGGTCGATCCAGCCACCCGCAGCGCCGGCGTATTCAAAATGCGACTTCTTGTGGAAATCGAGGATGGCTGGTTGTATAGCGGCAATTTCCGGATGCTTCGTGGCGAGTGAAACCATGGGCTCGAGCCAGTTAGGCGTCACTTCCACATCGCTGTTCAGCAATACATAAAAATCGGCTGCTACCTGCGGGAGGACATGATTGTAACCTCCGGCATAGCCCAGGTTGCTACCCGTTTCCAGGATACGTACATCAGGAAACTGCTGCACACACAGAGAAACACTGTTGTCGGTACTGGCATTGTCCGCAACCACAATTTCCAGGTTGGGATAAGTGCTTTGCTGCACCAGCGGCAGGAAACGTTCCAGCAGATGGCTGGTATTATAATTCAGAATAACGACAGCAACCTTTGGACTCACGCGTCGATTTGTGTGATAGGACTGTAAGGGATGAAGACAAAATGCGCACCCACGATGGGACTCGCCAGCAGAAAGCACATGTAATGCGCAGGATCTTTGTACGAAGACTTAAAGGCTTCAATGCGGTCGGCGCTGATAAAGCCCTGTTCTGCAAAGGTTTCCAGCGTAGAAGCGTTGATGTTGAAGTGGATTTCGTACTCTGAACGCTGGAACAATGGCTCTCCAATGCGCAGTGTTTCGGCAGATGCCAGAAATACGGGATAGTTGGTGAAGCCTTCCCGAACCATGTCCGCACTCACTTCTTTCAGCGCATCTTTCACCAGCTGCAAGTCTTCCTGCAGTAAGCGCAGTTCTTGTTGAATCTGGGCTTCCACGGGCAAATCAGGGATGTGCGATGAGTGCTTTGAACGTGCGGCTGCCGGCTTCACCCTGAACCTGAACCAGGTAATAACCGTTGCGCCATGTACTGGTATTGAGGTTTACCGACCCTGATTTTACACGGGTTTCGTACACCTGTTGTCCAGTCATGTTGAACACGCGAACGGAATAACTTCCGGAAACAGCGTCAATGCGCAGCACATCATGCGCCGGATTTGGGCCATAGCGCAGTGCGGGCAGGTTGCGAACCTCTTTCACGGAAGCCGTGGGATCAACAGCCACTTTAGCAGCAAAAACGCCACGGCCATGGGTGATGATGAACAACTTGCCGTCTTCGCGCAACTTGATTTCCGGGATGTACACATTCGGCACGCGGGTTTCCTTGGACCAGGTAGCGCCGCCATTGGTGGTATAATACAAGCCAAAGTCGGTTGCGGCGTATAGAATGCTGTCTGGTTTGTAAGGGTCGCACTGCACAAAATTCACAGGCAGACTTGCAGGCAAATTGCCGGAAACATTTTCCCAAACGGGCGCAGTGGTATTTGCTTTACGCACCCTCCAGATGCGTGGCTGTGCATTGATGTTGTTGAACGAAACGTAAACGGTATGCTTGTCTTTTGGATGCACGATGATGCATTTCAGCATGTCGTTGGTAACTGAGGAGGGCACGGTATTGCTCAGATTCACTTCCCTGAAAAATCCTTTGGTCAGGATGGAGTCTGCGCGGTAAAAAGAAGCGGACGCGCCACCAAAATATACGGTTGGGTTCTTTTCGTTGGAAACACCGATGGCCTTCAGGTTGACGAGCCGCTTGGTCATTTTGCGCCAGCTGTCGCCGCCGTCCTGGGTGAAATGAATGCCAGCATTTGTGCGGTAGAACAGTTGATATTGGTCGGCCTTATTCATCTGGTAGGCATTGATAAAGTCCACGCCTTCAATGGTAAAGCTGTCGCTGCTGATGCCGCTGATGAACTGCCCGGCTTCTTCGAAGTTGTCGATCCTGAAGATACCGTCGTTCTGGGTTGAGCCATAAGCCACCGAGCCGTCTTGTAATCCGATGTGCGCGTAAGCACCATCTGCGCCGTACAACTTAGAAGACAACAGGTTTCCTCTGGTGAGGTGTGTGCCATTGTCCTGGGTTCCGCCAATCACCTTATCGCCACTCATGCCAAAGCCGCCCGCATAAAACTGTGTGGTGCGGTAACCTCTGTTCAGGTCTACCGGGTTTGCAGAAGGTGCGGACCAGCGATGTCTCCACACGCCGCCATCGCTTCCCACCAGATAATTATCCTGATTCACACTCATTTTGGCAACTACGTGATGGTCTGCATGTCCGGTTGGGCTGTTGGACCAGGAGCTGCCGCCATTCGTGGTGATCGCCATGTTTACGCCTCCGGTAACCACTCGGTTGCTGTCGGTAGGCGAAGCTCCCAACATCACGCAGAAATTCTGATATCCACTGCCGATAGAAGTAGGCACGGTTCTGCGGATCCAGGTTCGGCCACCGTCGGAACTTTTCATGAACGCCGTGGCATTGCTGCTGAAACTTGGTCCTTCAAACAAGGCATAAACCACATTGGGGAATCGTTTGCAGTAATCGACTTCGATGCGGCCGTACGCACCCTGAGCAGGAATGTCGGCATCGCTGATTTGTTTGAATGTGCCAACTTTGCCGGCGCTGTCGCTGATGTAAATGCCTGTGCTGATGCGTGTAAACAACACACGGCCATCCGGAAAACAAATAATGTCTGAGGCGCGGGCATTGTTGTACACCAATTCCCAGCTTTTGCCTGCATTGACGCTGCGGTATAATCCTTTCTCGGTGCCGGCAAACAGGGTATTGGTATCGGTAAGGGAATGCTCAAGCACCCAAACTTCGTCCATGCCGGCCAGGCCTCTGCTTGAAGCAAGTTGCTGGA
>JBDKIU010000039.1:0-11288 GCA_039796915.1 Bacteroidota bacterium
ATGAGGTACAAACAGCTCAGCAGGCCCAGGCTGGGGATGAGCGAAATGCGTGTAAAGAAAGAGCTGATGGTTAGCAGCAGGAGTGTAGCAAGCAGCAACATCCTGGGCATCAGCACCAGCCAATGCGTTTGAGGTCCCAAACCGCAGGATTCCATGGCGCGTTCAGGATAAACCATGGCCAGCGAAAGCAGGGTCATGCACAAGGGCAACAAGGCCCACCAACCCGGGATGTAAGGAATCCGGAAACCCGACTTTGGAGCATCGGTTTTTCGATCCATGAGTATAACTCCCGCGTTCACCAGCACAAAGGCGAACAAGGTGCCGATGCTGGTAAGGTCCGTAACTTCTGTGAGGTTCATGAACAGCGCCGGGATGGCCACCAGAAATCCGGTAACAATGGTGCTGAAACCGGGCGTATGATAGCGTGGATGCAAACGAGAGAAAATCTTAGGCAATAAACCATCTCTGCTCATGCTCATCCAGATGCGCGGTTGTCCCAGTTGAAATACCAGCAGCACGCTGGTCATGGCGATGAGCGCACTCACCGCGATGATGCCTTTCATTCCATTGAGTCCGGCTTCACTGAAAACAAAAGCCAGCGGATCACCCACATTCAGTTTGTGGTAGGGCACCATTCCTGTTAATACCAGCGTAATCAGGATGTACAATACCGTACAAATCAGCAAAGAATAGAACATCCCTCGGGGCAGGTCACGCTGTGGATTTTTGCATTCTTCCGCTGTAGTGCTGAGCGCATCGAAACCGATGTAGGCGAAAAACACCGCAGAAACACCACTCATGATGCCGCCAAAATGGTTCGGTGCAAAGGGAATCCAGTTTTCGGTATTGACAAAGAAAGCCCCAACCACAACCACCAGGGCAATCACGGCAAGTTTTAGCACCACCATGAGATTGCCGGCGCGCCGGGTTTCATGAATGCCCACATAACAAAGCCAGGTTACCAGAAATACAATCAACAGGGCTGGAATATCTGCAACCAGATGAACGCCCATAAATTGGGGCGCCTGGGTATAAGCGGCGTAGGCGTCTGTGCCCGTTAATCCTGCATCAAAAGCTCTTTTCGCGCTTAAATAATCCATGGTCATCCACGAGGGAATGGTGAACCATGAATTGCCCTGGAAGAGTCCGGTGAAATAATCACTCCAGGAAATGGCCACAGCAATGTTTCCAATGGCGTATTCCAACAGCAAATCCCAACCGATGATCCAGGCCAACAGTTCGCCAAAACTCAGATAGGCGTAAGTGTAGGCGCTTCCACTAACCGGAGCAATGCTGGCAAACCGGGCATAACTAAGTGCAGAAAGTCCACAGGTAATTCCGGTGAAAATGAATAATAGGATGATGGCCGGACCGCCGTCATGGGCGGCTTTCCCGATGGTGCCAAAAATACCCGCACCGATGATGGCGGCAATCCCCATGGACGTGAGGTCTCTGACTCCCAAAACGCGCCGCATGCTAAGCGCATCAGCGCCTGGCTCAAGGCTCAGCGATGCAAGATTTTTCCTTCTTCGGATGTGCTTCCAGAATGACATGGCAGGGCAACAAGTTTACGCAAATTAGTTCAGGATGACTCCTGTAATCTTCCAATTGCCGGGGTATTTGAATGGCGCTTTTGGATGGTACATGAATCAGGATTTCCACTGCTGAACGATGCCCTGAACCAGCGATGGGCCACGGTAAATGAAACCCGTATACAGCTGCACCAGCGCTGCGCCGGCTTGTTTTCGCTGTAATGCATCCTGAGGATTCATGATCCCACCAACGCCAATGATCGGGAATCCATGCGGTAAGCGTTTGGCCAGGTATTCCAGTTTTTGTTGTGCTTTTGCTGTGAGTGGTGCGCCACTCAAACCTCCGGCGCCTATGTGTTCTATTTTTTGCGGGGGAATACTCAGGCCTTCACGACTTAATGTCGTATTGGAAACCACCAGGCCATCGATACCTGTTTCAAGGCTCAGCGCGGCCACATCATCCAGCTGTTGTTCATGCAGATCGGGTGCGATTTTAAGCAGTAATGGTTTTCTTGCCGCGCCCTGGCTGGTCAGCTGTTCGCGGGCTTCCATCAGCGATTTCATGATACGCGTGAGGGGTTCTTTATCTTGCAGCGCCCGTAATCCGGGCGTATTCGGAGAGCTTACATTCACCACCATATAATCGCACAGGTGGTACAGCCGATGGAAGCATTTCAGGTAATCGTCAAGGGCTGATTCATTCGGAGTTTCTTTATTTTTTCCAATGTTCACCCCAACGATCAATTGATCAGATTTGAAATTTTCCAATCGTGAAGCCATCGCCTCCATTCCTTCATTGTTGAATCCCATCCTGTTGATGATGGCCTGATCCTGAACAAGACGAAACAGTCGTGGTTTGGGATTGCCCGGCTGAGGTTTTGGCGTGACCGTTCCAACTTCTACAAATCCGAATCCCATGGCTTCAAACACCTCCAGATGTTTGGCATCTTTATCAAAACCTGCGGCCAAACCTACGGGGTTGCGAAAGTTTAAACCCATGCAGGAAACCGGCTGGGATGTTGTTCGCCATTGTTGCTTCAGGATGTGGCGCAGTCCGGGAATGGAACAGGCCATGTGCAGCAAACGCATGGTTGCCGAGTGGGCCTGTTCCGGAGGAAGCAGAAATAGGAGGCGTCTCAGGATTCCAAACATGCCTGCAAAGTAAAGGCATGCACGCCAAGGCCGTGAATCCCGGAATACCTGCCTTGATGAAATCTTATGGAGGCGGTTAACGAATATCTGCCTTCAAGCCAAGCATAAAGCTCATAGGCATATTGGGCCTGTAACCGTTGGGAAGGTTGGTTACGATGCTTCTGTTGTTGGTGAAATTGTTGATGGTGCTGAAACAGGTGAATCCGCCGCCCAGCCTGTAATTTATTGAAAAGTCAAGCAACAGGAATGCAGCGATGCTGTTCACCTGGTTGTATGTGTTTTCTGCTGAAGGATTGAGCAGGCTTCCCTGACCGGGTTTTGTGCGGGTGGCACCTACGTAACGACCGCTGATATTGGCGGCGCATTTTTTATGTTCAAATCCCAGATTCAGGGTCAGGGCGTGGGCCGGAATAAACGGAATTTGGTCGCCCCGGTAAATCATACCATTGCCCCAGTCGCCGCCGGCATTGCGGAAACTGTCTTTGAACCTTGCATCTGTGAAGGTGTAATTCAACTGCAGTGGAAGTTTCCAGGGTCCATGTTTGATTAAGTCGGTGGTGAAACTCAGCTCTATGCCCTGAATCAGCGCATTTCCGGCATTGAACATGGCACCGGTTCCAGCACCGCCGCCGGACATATTGTCGGATCCCAGAATATTGTCGTACTCACTTCGGAAAGCGGCAATGTCAACGCGTGTGCTGCCAAGTTCATACCGGTAGCCAATTTCGTAGTTGATGGCGGTTTCAGGTCTTGCCTGATCGGTTCCTGTTTGGAGGGCAGGCATTCCGGGAGGTGAAAATCCCTTGTGCACGCCTGCATAAATATCCATTTGCCGATCCAGTTTGTAATTGATTCCTACACCGGGAATGAACATGTTCATGTGGTTGGTGGCTTTTTGCAGCGCGGTTCCAAGTCTTGCCAAATCATTGGTTCCGTAGTTCAGGAATTCAAAATGGATACGTTCATAGCGAATGCCCGGAGTTACCACCAGGCCTTTAAATTGAAGGCTGTAGTTGAAAAATATGGCCAGGCTGTTGGCATTTCGAATTTGGTTTTCCTGATTTCCCTGAATGCCCGCAGCAGTAAGCCGCATCAAACCTTGGTCCATGGCATAGGCTGATCGGGTGGCGTATCTGTTCGCCTGATCTTCGTGGTAGCGAATCCCCAATTGTGCTTTGGTTTCCACTTCACGCCATTGCATCCGATACTGAACTTGTGATTCAATGCCTCTGGAGAAATAGGTTCTGGCGGCACTTTGATATTCTACGGTTCCATTGGAATCGCCCACCATGATGCCGTAGGCCCTTTTGTATTTGTATGGATCGGCCAGAATGCTGTTCAACGCCGTTCCACCTATGGAGTTCACCCTTGCCCAATCCCTGAAGGTTCCGGAATAATATGCTTTGGTGTTTATGCTCAGGTTGCGGTTTGGTGCGATGATGTGGTTCAGAGAAACATGGTGATGGTTCATGTTTAGCTGGTCCTTTTGCGTGGCCGCATATCGGCGCAGCGGTGTTGCCTGAAAATCATCGTAGGTTAATCCCAGGTAACTTTCATTTCCCAGTTCCGACATCTGCACCACCTTCAGGCTGATGGATTGCGGCAAACGTGCGTTGGCGGCTGTATGCCAACGAAACTTACCCATCACATCACGGCGGTCGAAACCCGTATTTCCGCCACCATCCAGTTTTTTAAATCCATTACTGGCCAAGCGATTGAATTCAACAACATAGTCGAAATGTTTCCTGCTGTCGCCAACCCAAATCCTTTGCTGGCTGGTGCCAAAACTTCCATAGGAAAGCTGTGCAAACCCTTTAAAGGCCTGCGGAATTGGGGTTGAAAGAAGGTTGATGGCGCCGCCTATGGTATAAGGACCGTATTTAATCTGGCTGCTTCCTTTCAGCACTTCTACGCCATGCATGCGTGCAAAGGTTGGAAAGTAATATGCCGAAGGATCGGCATAAGGCGCCGGTGCAATCAAAATACCGTCTTCCATCAGGGTGATTTTTGCACTGCGGTTTACCGAAGTTCCCCGCAATCCGATATTCGGCCTTAATCCGTATCCCTCTTCATCCCTGATATTCACCCCGGGAACCAGCCGAAGCACGTGGTTAATGTTCGGCTGATTCAGCATGCTCAAGGTTTTGTTGTCGATGTATGATCCCGACCCGATTTTCATCCTGCCTTTACCGCTGATGATGGTTACCTGGTCCATGTCCGTGAGTTTGGTGCTGTCCATCACGAGGGTTTGTGCCTGAATTCCCAACCCAGTGAATGGCAGGATCAGGAGCATGATTTGGCGTTTTTTCATGTTGTGTTTTTTGTGGCTGGTGCTCAGTTCGCCTCTTCTATATGCTTTCCGGAAACGATTCTTTTGTATTTGGGGAAGCATCTGTTGAATCACCTCGTGACTCATTTTTCTCTGGTTCTAAAACCTTGGATACTCCCTGAAAACTCAAAGGTTGAATCATTATTTAGAAAGATTATAAATAAGTTTCGGGGCGCAAATAAATGAACATTTGGGTTGAATTCCCAAATTGTTTAGAATGATTTTAAATAAAAGGACTATGATTTATGTCATCCAACAAAAAAGCCCACTCAAAACGCTTGAGTAGGCTTTTTTTATCGCGTTTGGGCGATGATGCGATGTTGCTTTGTTCAGGGTTGTGGTACGCATGGAGCCTTGTTGCTGGCTTCCGTTGCTTTCGCTCTTTTGCGTTTGCCCCAGGGCAGGGGAAGGTATTTGTCCGGATGACTACGGATGTCGTTCATCAGACAGGTCAGCTCGGAGCTGGTTTTTACAAGGTTGTTGTACAATGATTCGTTGGTGGCCAATTGTCCAAGACTTCCTTCGCCACTGTTGATTTTGTTGATTACGGAACTCAGGTTGTTAATGGTTTCCTGCAATTGGGACATCATCGCAGAAATGTCCACGCTGTCGGCTTCTTTTCCGATGCGCTCAAAGCTTTTCAGGGAAGAAGAAATGCTTTGATTGTAGGATTTCAGGTTTTCGGTAAGCTGTTTGATGTTGCTGATGCTGCCTTCCACACCAGGCTTGCTTTGTTGGATCAGGCCATTGACTTCTTCAATGGTTTTTTGCAGTGCAGAAAGCGTTCCTGGAAGTCTGTCTTCAAACTGCACGAGTGAAGGCCTGCTGAGAATTGCGTTAAAGCGCTGCAATACGCTGTCGGCTTGTTCTGCAATGGGTCCAAGTTTTTGATTCACTTTTTCGGTCATGTCTGTTTCCAGAATACCGGTAAGTGTATCTCCGTGCTGGGCGTATTGTGGTTTGGTGCCAAGCAGCAGTTCCATTCGTTTGTCACCAAGAATTTCTACGACGATTTTAAGACGGGAATCTTTTGGGATGTCAAGTTCAGAATAGATTTCAATCCTGGAAACGATTTTATGGTTTTGGGCATTAAGGGATACTTTCTTTACCTGACCGATGCGCACACCATTGTAAGTAACGGCGGCACCTTCGTTCAGGCCGCGCACATTGTCGTAAACAGCGTAGAAAACCCTTCCTTCGCTAAACACATCATCTTTGCCTGACAGGTAGTTGTAGCCCAGAACCAGGATGGTGATGGCAACTGCGGTTAATGCGCCTACTTTACTCTCGTTGCTGATTTTCAAAACGCTATAGTTTGATTGGGTTCAAAGATACTTTCTTCAGCCAATAGCCAAAGAGACTTATCTGTTTAAGCTGTCGCGATGCGGTTTGGGTGTGGGTTCCGGTGTGGTTTTGGGAAGTCTGGCTTCGCGTTCTTTTTTGTAATCGCGTACTGCTCTGAACAAAGCTTGTGCTATTTGTTTCTGTCCATCAACTGTTTTCAGTACGGCCCGGTCGGCGGAATTCGTCAGAAAACCAAGTTCTACTAAAACACTGGGCATGGCGGTTTGCCACAGCACCAGAAATCCGGCTTGTTTCACACCCCGGCTTTTGATTTTTCCGGTTTTGGCGATGTGGTATTCTACTTTGGAAGCAAAACCGGAACTGGCTTCCATGTAGGCATTTTGCACCAGGGTGAAAATGATATGTCCTTCCGGACTTTCCGGGTCAAATCCTCCGTAAGAGGCGTTGCTTTGGTAATTCTGCTCCAGGGTAATGGCTGCATTTTCCCTTTTGGCTACGCTGAGGTTGCCTTCGGTTTTGTGTAAACCCATGAGGTAGGTTTCAGAGCCCGCCGCGCTGGTGTTCTTGTTGGAATTGCAATGAATGGAAATAAACAGGTCGGCACTGTTTTTGTTAGCCAGTTCGGGTCGTTTGTACAGTTCAATGAATTCATCCGTTTTACGCGTGTACAGAACCTTTACATCTTTCAGGCTGTCCTGGATAAGTTTTCCCAGCTTCAATGCAACACCCAGCGTAACTTGTTTTTCGAAAATTTCACCGGCACCACTGCATCCCGGATCCTTGCCTCCATGGCCTGCATCGATGACAATAACGGAAACTTTTCCGCTGATAGGCGCATGTTGCCTTTGGAATGAAAAGAATGAAACCGCGAGGAAGAAAAGGAAGATGGCCAGGGGGAGTTTCTTGAACATGGGTGAAGCAAGTAAGTTTATTCTGTGTACTGCTCTTTGAACTTCCGAAAGTAATTTGCGCCCTTTCATGTTGCTCCCATCGCGTTCAAAACTTATGCCACTCACCATGTTTATGGTCTGGCATTTTTGGATTGCGGGCATGCCTGAACTAAAGGCTGCATTGACTTTCCGCCCTTTGTCCGTAAATGTGGACGACAGCGGGAAGCTGGCTACGAAGAAATCTGGTCTTGATCTGGAAGTGGATTACAAGGCCGATGATTCCATCATTTTCGATTTGAAAAATCAGGTCGTACACCTGTACCGCAATGCGTATCTGAAATACGGGACTGTGGAACTGGAGGCCTATTACATCAGGGCCGATTTACGCAGAAAAGAATTGTATGCGCGTGGAGGTGCCGACAGTCTTGGCCGCTATGCCTTCCAGCCTAAACTGCACGACGGCGATGATGCTTACACCGCCGACAGTATGCGTTACAACAGTGAAACACGCAAAGGCAAGGTTTATGGTTTGCGCCTGGTGGAAGATGAAGCCATCGTTTCCTGCAGGCAGGTATTCCGAAATGCAGATGGCTCTTTTCTGGCCGATCGGGGGAAATTAACCACCTGTAATGCGCCGCATCCGCACTTTTATCTGGATGCGCGCCGGCTCAAAGTCATTCCGAATAACAAAGTAATTTTTGGTCCGGCCAATCTGGTGGTGGAAGATTTACCAACACCGCTGGCGCTGCCTTTTGGCTTGGTTCCAACCAAAAAAGGCCGACGGAATGGCGTTTTGTTTCCCAGTTATGGATTTCAGCAAAACAGAGGTGGTTTTTACCTGGAAAATCTGGGCTACTACACTGGATTGGGCGAACACCGCGACCTGACCCTCAGCGGGGCGGCTTTTTTCAATGGGGATTATCGGGTTTCGGCAGTTACGCGTTTTGTGAAACGTTATCGGTACCAAGGAAATTTCAACCTTGGGTTTTCTGTGTATTCTCAGGGTGAAAAAACAAGCAATACCTTTTTCCGACAGCGCGATTTCAATCTGCAATGGGCCTACAGCCTGCATCAGAATGTGCGGCCCGGCACCCGTTTTTCAGCATCCGTAGATTTAGGAACCCCGGGGTTTAAGCGCATCAACTCTAATGATCCCAGAGCCATCGTGCAAAGTCAGTTCAACTCGAGCGTGAGTTATGGAAAAACCTTTCTGAACAATCGTTTTAACCTGAACATCGCGGCTACGCACAACCAGAATACAGCAAACAGATCCATCAGCTTTAACCTCCCGAATGTCAGCATGAACATGCAGCGCTGGCAGCCTTTTCTGCGGAAAAATCAACCTGCGGGAAATTGGATCCGGCAACTGAACCTAACCTATAATCTGGATGTTCAGAACCGTTTATCAACCTTTGACACCATCATATTCTCCGATAAATACCGCGACGCGCTGAGTAAAATGCAAAGTGGCATGAAGCACAGCATACCACTAAGCACCATTGTCAAGTTGAGCAAAGGCAGAATCAACATCACGCCGGCAGTGAATTACCAGGAATGGTGGTATATGAAGCAAAACGTCCGCGTGTATGACACCGCGCTGAAACGCGCCGTGGATGCCGATGAACGTGGTTTTGTGCGTGCGGCTTCGTATGCCGGAAGCCTCAGCGCTTCTACCAATATCTACGGAACATTCACCAATTTAAAATGGGGCGCCATTCGCGCACTGCGTCATGTGATTACGCCCACGCTGAATCTTTCTTATCGGCCCGATTTTGCCAGCCCACGATTCAGGTACTTCCGAAATGTACAGGTGGATTCTACCGGAAAACGTGAATCTTACAGCGTATTCAGAAATTCTGCATTAGGCGGGCCAACCGCAGGGAAGGAGGGAAGTCTGAACTTTTCCATTGCACAGGTGCTCATGGCGAAAGTGCTGAAGAAAACCGACAGTGCGGCCAAAACCAAAAATGTTAACCTCATTGACAATCTTGCCTTGCGGGGCGGATACAATTTCCTGGCCGACAGCTTCCAGTTGAGCGACTTGCAACTGAGTTTGAACACACGTCTGCTGAGCAAGGTAGGCATTCAGTTCGATGCAAGTTGGGATCCTTATGCCCGCGATTCCAGAGGACTTCCGCGAAATATCCTTGAATGGACGGCCAACCGCAGACCCTTACGATTCAACCAAATGCGGCTGAGCATCAATACGGGTTTAAATCCTGAAGTGCTGAAAGGGAAGAAGACGCCCGCACAAGCTGCACGAAGAGACCGTTATACTGAGGGTGAATGGGGTGAAATTCAAAACCGATACGGCGATTTTTATGATTTCAACATCCCCTGGAACTTGTCGCTGAATTTCAATTATTCACTGAATAAAGCCGGGTTGAAGCCCGTAGTCAATAATGTCATCAACATCAGTGGTGATTTGAGCTTGACGCCACAGTGGAAAATAGGATACAATACCGGTTACATCATCAATAAAAAGGCCTTTAGTTTCAGTCAGTTTACCGTGTCGCGCGACCTACATTGCTGGCAAATAAGCTTTCAGTGGATTCCGGACGGCTTGCGTAAAAGCTGGATGTTTACACTGAGTCCCAAAGCGGGAATTCTGCAGGATATGAAACTAAACAAAAGGGTATTGTGGAATGAAATCAGGTAAGAAGGAAGTTCCATGCATCGAGGCTGCGGAACAGTATAGCCTTCCGCAACCCCGATACGCAGAATTTACTCCTTCCACTTGATGCTGCACCCAATGGCGCGTGTTCCGGTAATGGTTACGTTTTTACCGGCCTGAATTTCTGCAATGGCTTCCGCAACAAAATGACGGTCTGCCTTAGCCGCATCTTCGTAGTTGTTGTCGATGGCGCCCACATACTTCACCACCAGTTTTCCTTTTTCTTTGGCCAGCAGATAAACATGTGGAGTTTTCAGCGCGCCATAAGCCTTTGCAACTTCTTGAGTCTGGTCGTAGAGGTATGGGAAGCTATAACCTTTTTCCCGGGCGCGTTTCTGCATGTTTTCGTAACTGTCATCAGGTACTTTGGCGCTGTCGTTGGGGTTAATGGCGATCACCGGAAATCCAAGTGGTTTGTACTTTTTATCCAAATCCATGATGCGTTGTTCGTACTTGATGGCGTAGGGACAATGATTGCAGGTGAAAACCACAATGAATCCTTTCGCGTCTTTTACGTCTGCAAGGCTCATGTTTTTTCCATCAACATTTTTCAGTCGGAAATCGCTGACCGTGTCGCCGGCAACATAGCCAGAAGTTTGTTTTTTCATGGACAGCCCGGCGAAACCGGTGAATGCCACAAGGGCGGTGGTGAATATGATGTGATTTTTCATGGTTGTTGAATGAATTTGAGTAATGCTTCCAGATTTGGAAATGCCTGGTCATGAAAGCCATTTTTCCCAGCTCCCAAAACCAGGGTTATGGGAATATTTCCTTGCCAGGAATCAGAAACACCTCTGATCAGGGCATCGTGGTCAACCTCGTCAATCAGGAATCCGGGGTTCCGGAAGCCGCGTTTTTGCATCAAAGCGGCAGCCTTGACGGCATGGTCTTTCATGTCGAAGCTGAAAAAGGTAAACTGAACGGCTTGTTTGCCAAGCAGGCTGTCTGCAGCGCGAAACAGCGGTAGTTCCTGCACACAGGGGCCACACCAGGTAGCCCAGAAATTAACGACATACACGCGTGTAGAATCTAATTTCCAGCGATGCAAGGAATCGAGAATGGCGGCAGTGCGCAATGGGCGGAGGGCAGCAGCTTCTTGTTGAGCCGGATTTTGAGCCTGGCCATGCCATGCCAGGTTCAGGCAAATGATAAAACACCAGAAAGCGCGCATCATCCTTAAAACGCCGGATGGCGGCGCATTGTTTAGCCTTCGATGCGCATGTTGTGGAAGACTTTGATCACATCATCATCTTCTTCCAGTTTGTCCAACAGCTTTTCAACGTCAGCGCCCTGTTCGGCATTGAGCACTTTGAAGTCGGTAGGCAGGCGTTCGAATTCTGCAGTGGTGATTTCAAAATTGCGCTCTTCGAGTGCTTTCTGGATGTTTCCGAAGTCGGTAAATCCGC
>JBDKIU010000040.1:0-15711 GCA_039796915.1 Bacteroidota bacterium
GCTTCTGTGCCCGCTTGGTAGGTGCCGCTTGGGCGCTGCCAGCGCACATCGGCCTGAACCATGTCGAAGTGTGCGAAGTAAACCCGCGTTTGTTCAGGGTTTTTTTCCTGAAAGGTTTTGACGGACGGCGCAGCAAGTGTTTTTGCGGGAATGCGGTGCTGGGCGCCCAAGGTGTTCATCAGGTCGGGCAGGGAACGTTGACCGTAGTAAAAGACCTTATGTGGGTAGGCGTTGAGGTTTTTGATGATGCCCAACAGTGTTTCTGGTTTCAGCGCTTTCAATTCGGCATTGCTGAGCGTGTATCGGAAGGGATTGTCTTTTCCGTAACGCGCATAATTGGACAGCGCCTGGCTGATGCTGGATTTATCCAGCTTGGAATCTTCACGTTCTTTAATCGTGCGGTCCACGAGGTTCTTGAGCGCTTCTTTATCGGCGGCCGGTTTTTGTAAGAGTTCTTCCAGCAGCGTCAAAGCCGCATCAAAATGTTCTTCAGGACCAGACAAAGAAATGTAGCACTGTTTGTCGCCTGTGAAAATGCCGTAATTACATCCGAGGCTGTAAAACTTTCGGCTCAGCGCTTCATTGCTGAGGTTGGAGGTTCCCAGAAACTTGAAATAACTCAGGGCCAGTGGAAGCTCACGGATGTGGAGTCTTCCGAGGTCCAGCACGTAATTGAGGTTAAACAAACGGTTGTCGTTGTTCTTCACATACCAAACCGGAACCTGACCGAGTGCAGCTTTCTGAATGTCTTTGTTGAAGTCAGCGAATACAGGCTTCAGGCTGTCTGATTTTTCCTGGAGCCAGTCAGCGGCCCAGCTGCTCTGTTTGTCGCGGTTAAGGGCTACCTGGTTGATTTCCGGCTTTTGGATTTTTGCACTGACTGCTGCTGTACCCATTTTTTTGAATACTTCTACCCGGTCGTTGGCCAGGTATTCGTTGGCAAAAGCCATGATTTCTTCTTTGGTGATGCGGCTCATTTCGTACAACTCATTTCTGGCAGCGTCGTAGCGCAGATCCGAGGTATAGGCACTCATGAGCATCATGGCACGGCCAACATTGCTTTTCAGTTCATTGATTTCGGATATTTCCTTATTGAGGATGATGGAACGCAGCAACTCCGTGTCGAAGGCTCCTTTTTTCACCAATTCCACCTGCTCGAGCAATAAGCTGCGCACCTGTTCAAGGCTTTGGCCCTCTTTCGGACGGCCAATAAGCAGAAACAAGCCGTAGTCCTTCAGGACTTCGGCGGCGCTGTTGGCAGACAACACTTTTTGTTGTTTCACCAGATTCAGGTCAATAAGTCCTGCGGAAGCATTGTTCAGGATCAGGTCCACCAAACGTGCGATGGTGGCTTCTTTGGTGCCTGCACCTGGTGTGCGGTAGCCAATCATCAGCTGTTCCGCTTCGGGTCCAAATACCGTTTTTGTTTCCGGTGTGGCGCGTGGCGGTTCTGGTTCGTAGCGATACGGCGGAACAGCCGCGGGTTGCATGTTTCCGAAATGACCATCAATCATGCTTACCGCTTCATCAGGGTCGAAATCACCCACCATAATGATGGCCATATTGTTGGGCACGTAGTACTTTTTGTAGTAGTCGCGAATGGCTTTCAGCGAAGGATTTTTCAGATGCTCTACGGTTCCAATGGTTGTTTGCAGGCCATAGTTGTGCTTGCGGAACAAACCAGCCATCAGGGCTTCCCAGGCTTGGTCCATGTCGTCGTCAAGAGAGATGTTCTTTTCTTCATAAACCGCTTCCAGTTCGGTATGAAACAAACGTAAAACAGGGTTGCGGAAGCGTTCCGCTTCCAAAGAAATCCATTGGTGAAGGGCATTGGAAGGAATGTCGTTGATGTACACCGTTTGCTCAAAGCTGGTGAATGCATTTGTGCCGGAAGCGCCAATGCTCTGGCACATCTTGTCGTATTCGTTGGCAACAGCAAAAGACGCTGCCAGTGCCGATACGGAATCGATGGCGCGGTAAATGCGTTTCCGGTTTACAGAATCCCGACTTTGGTTGTAAGCATCATACAGCTGGTCAATCTGTTCAAGCAAAACCTGCTCTTTCTGCCAATCCTGGGTGCCGTATTTGTCGGTACCTTTAAACAACATGTGTTCAAGGTAATGCGCCAGACCGGTATTGTCTGCCGGGTCGTTTTTGCTCCCGGTTTTCACGGCCACCATCGTTTGAATGCGTGGTTTAGCCTTGTTTTGGGAAGTGATTACCGTTAAACCGTTTTGAAGTTTGTAAAATCTTGTTTTGAGCGGATCATTGCTCCAATAGGTGTATTCCCAATCGCTGTTGCGAATGGTTTCATAGGTGCTGAGTTTTTGTTGTGCATGTAAACCACTGGTGAACAGGGAAAACAGCAGGAAGAAAAGCTGGCGCATCATCGTTTGTACAGGCATTGTGGGGCGAAATTGGAGGGTTTGGTATTAAATGAAAAAGGCCGCATGTTGGATGCGGCCTTTTTGATGTTTTGAAGAATCAGCGGGTGAGGGTATAAGTGAATGTGAACAGGAAATTCCCCTGTTTTACTTCACGGGTCCACACTTGTTTTTTCCGTTCGTTGGTGGTTACGCTGAAGTTCCAGGTAGCCTTGCCTTTGGTGGCATCATCGGTAACACTCATATCCACTTTGGCTTCTGCAGGGATGCTCCAGCTGTCAATGGTATAGCTTTCTGTATTGCCGCCTGCTGAAACCTTAAAAGTTCCGGTTCCGTCTTTTTTCAAATCAACGGTGCCTACATTTTCAACAGAAACGGACTGACCTGGGTCAACAACACCATTATTGCTCAGTTGAAATTCGTATTTGGCGATGTTCCAGGTTTGGTTGTCAAGACGACTTTCCAGCGCTTTTTCCTTGGAACATGCGGTCAGAAAAAGAGTGCCAAGGGCGATGAGTGCAATTTTTTTCATGTTGCTTGATTTAATACCACGAGTATAGATGTTTTCCTTTAGAAAATCCAAAAACAAACCAGCTGCGGCGGTTTAGTTCATCGAAAGGGCTTTCGTTTTAAGCTGAGGTGAGACGCGTTTCTGATGGCCCGTTGTAAATTTGAAGCACAATGATCAGCAATCACGAAATCGATTACCGCCTGTATGGCGAAGAAATGCAGTGTGTGGAAATAGAACTTGATCCACAGGAAACGGTTGTTGCAGAAAGTGGCTCTTTCATGATGATGGAAGACGGCATGCAGATGGAAACCATTTTCGGTGATGGAAGCAGGCAGCAGGGCGGCTTTTTTAATAAACTTGTTGGTGCAGGAAAGCGCCTGTTGACCGGCGAAAGCTTGTTCATGACGGCCTTTACCAACGTAAGTGCGGGCAAGAAGAGGGTAAGTTTTGCGGCACCTTATGCCGGGAAAATCATTCCTCTTGATTTGGCGCAAATGGGTGGTAAGGTGATTTGTCAGAAGGACGCCTTCCTGTGTGCTGCGAAAGGTGTAAGTGTTGGAATTGAGTTCCAGCGGAAATTGGGAACCGGGTTGTTTGGCGGCGAAGGTTTTATCATGCAGAAGTTGGAAGGTGATGGAATGGCCTTTGTGCATGCCGGTGGTTACATCATGGAAAAACAACTGGCGCCCGGCGAAGTGTTGAAAGTGGATACCGGTTGTATTGTAGCCTATACCCAGGAAGTGGATTACGATATTCAGTTTGTAGGTGGAATCAAAAATACCATTTTCGGCGGCGAAGGTTTGTTTTTTGCCACTCTGCGCGGTCCTGGAAAAGTGTGGTTGCAAACACTGCCGGTGAGCAGACTGGCGGCGCGCATCCTCGAATACGGAACATACAGACGAAAAGAGGAAGGCAGCATCCTTGGCGGATTGGGCAATCTGTTGGATGGTGATCGTTAATCAAAATCAACCCAAGCTCAGTTATCTTTGAACCATGCGTGCAACCATTTTTGCAGCGGCCGTAGCAGTAGTTATTGCATCGGCGGCTTCTTGTAAGAAGTACGATGAAGGCCCAATGGTTTCGTTGTGGCCTCGTAAAGAGCGGATTTCCAACAAGTGGCAGTTTACCGGCGTAACCATTAATGCCAAGGACACCACACGCATGTTTAATGATCATGTGGTGGAATACACCGACAAGGGAACGGCCATTTATCAAATCGGCGACAAGAAATATTTCGGCAACTGGCAGTTGAACAACGGAGGAACAGATCTAGATGTCACTTATGATTCTTTTGGCAGAATGAGTTTTGAAATCATTATGCTGAAGGAAAAAATGCTGAAATACCGCGACAAAAACTCCAACTGGGAGTACAAACTCGAACCCATTTAAGCCCATGAGTACCTTGCAGCCAATACTTTGGGGATTGGCAGCCGGGTTCACCATGAGCCTGATGTTGGGAACGGTGTTCTTTTCGCTGCTGCAAACCAGCATCAAGCAGGGTTTTCGTTATGGAATGGCCATGGCTGCAGGCGTGATTGTCTGCGATGTGTTGTTTCTGATTTTAGCCTTGGGTTTCAGTGATGCAGTAGCCGATTTTTATGCAACGCATCAGGAAATGCTTGCCTGGGCAGGTTGTCTGGCCTTTGTAGTGCTGGGCCTGGTTCAAATGAGCCGTAAACCATCCCTTGCGCCAACGGAGAACATAAAGAGCGAGTACACGTACACAAACAGGGTGATGCGCGGATTTCTGCTGAACCTGGTCAACCCCGGAAATCTGATCATCTGGATTGTGGCGTTGAACAATCCTTTAACCGTTGGATTGACGCTGAATCATAAAATACAGTTTTCTGTGGCTGGGCTTGTGGCTATATTCCTTACTGAATCTGGAATATCTATTGCTGCGCAGCAATTCAGGCGCTGGGCAACGCCTAAACGCTTACACCAACTGGATGTGATTGTTGGAGCTGTATTTATTATTGCAGCGCTCCAAATCGCCTGGAAACAGCTTTTTTAGGCCATCAGGACACGAGGGTGCCGACAGATTCACCTTGCAGCAGTTTGCTGAGGTTTCCGGGCTTATTCATGTCAAATACGATGATGGGAAGTTTATTCTCCTGACAGAGTGTAATGGCCGTCATGTCCATCACTTCCAGCCCAAGTTCATAAACCTGTGCAAAGCTGATGGTTTCAAATCTTGTGGCCGAAGGATCTTTCTCAGGATCTGCAGAATAAATACCATCAACCCTGGTGCCTTTCAGAATCACGTCTGCCTCTATTTCAATAGCGCGGAGCGATGCGGCTGTATCGGTGGTGAAATAAGGGTTTCCGGTGCCGGCGCCAAAAATCACAACCCTTCCTTTCTCCAGGTGCCGCATCGCGCGACGACGGATGAACGGTTCAGCAAGTTGTTCCATTTTAATGGCTGTTTGGAGCCTCGTAACGAGTCCGGACTTTTCAAACGCACCCTGAATGGCCATGGCATTGATCACCGTTGCGAGCATGCCCATATAATCACCTGTGGCGCGGTCAACAACGCCACCTTTAGAGCCATTTACGCCGCGGAAGATATTACCGCCGCCAATCACTACGGCAACTTCCACACCAAGAGCAACAGCCGCTTTTACTTCGGCTGCGTATTGTTCCAACACCTCTGCGCTGATACCAAAGGATTGATTTCCCATCAGCGACTCTCCACTAAGCTTGAGTAGTATGCGTTTGTATTTCATCTTTTTGCGCTAAAAAAAAGTCCCTCGGTGAGGGACTTTTCAAAATCAAATCAACTCATCCGAGTGCTACTCGGACGAAATGCGTAACGGTTAGGTTTGGTTCCACCTCTCCGAGCATTTTTGCAACTGTTTTGGAGGGGTCCTTCACAAATTCCTGTTGCAGGAGCGTTGATTCTTTAAAGAACTTCTGCAGCTTACCTTCAGCGATTTTATCAATCATTGCTTCTGGCTTGCCTTCTGCGCGGGCCTGTTCTCTTCCGATGGCCATCTCGCGTTCGATGATGTTGGTATCTACGCCATCTTTATCTACGGCAACGGGATTCATTGCCGCGATTTGCATGGCTACGTCGCGACCAGCCTGAAGATTCGCGTCGCTGGGCGCATTGTTCATTTGCACCAGCACACCCAAACGATTTCCGGCATGGATGTAAGCCACAACGTTGTTTCCTTTCAGGATGCTGTATTTGCTTACTTCCAGCTTCTCGCCGATTTTGGCCATTTCGTCCAGAAGACGCTGTGCCAGCGGAACTCCGTTGATGCTCATCTGCTGCACAGCTTCGAGGTCAGCCGGTTCATGTTCCAGAACAGATTCAGCGATGCTGCGTGCGGTCTTTACGAAATCTTCGTTTTTGGCCACGAAATCTGTTTCGCAATTCAGTTCAATCACCACACCAGTGGTTCTGGTGGCGTTGGTTAAGGCAATCACTGCTCCTTCGGAAGCCTTTCTGTCTGCGCGATTGGCACTGATTTTCTGGCCTTTTTTGCGAAGGAAGTCGATGGCTGCTTCAAAATCACCGTTGCTTTCAGCAAGTGCTTTTTTACAATCCATCATACCTGCGCCGGTCATTTGGCGCAGTTTGTTTACGTCTGCTGCGTTAATTGAAGTGGTCATTTCTACGTGCTCTGTAATGCCTGATTAAGCCTGTGCAGCGGGTTGTTCAGTAGCCACTTCGTCTTTTTCCCTGCGGCGGTCCTGCTGGCCTTCGTTGATGGCATCAGCGATTTCGCGTGCAATGATGTAAATGCTCTTGCTTGCGTCATCATTTGCAGGAATAGGGAAATCAACGGTTGTTGGATCACTGTTGGAGTCAACAATGGCAAAGGTTGGAATTCCCAAACGTCTTGCTTCAGAAACGGCGATATGTTCTCTTTTGATATCAACGATGAACAATGCACCGGGCAATTTTGACATTTCTTCAATGCCGCCGAGCATCCGCTCAAGTTTAGCCTTCTCGCGGGTGAGCATCAGGCGTTCTTTTTTGTTGATGTTTTCAAACGTGCCATCAGTCATCATTTTATTGATGTTCTGCATGCGCTTGATGCTTTTGCGCACTGTGGCGAAGTTTGTCAGCATACCGCCAAGCCAACGTTCTGTTACGAAAGGCATTGTGGCGCCCTGAGCAACTTCACTGATGATTTCTTTAGCCTGCTTTTTGGTAGCTACGAAGAGCACTTTGCGTCCGGATTTCACGATGTTGCGAATAGCAGCACGCGCTTCTTCGAGTTTCGCTTCTGTTTTCTTCAGGTCCAGAATATGAATCCCGTTTTGCTCCATAAAAATGTAAGGAGCCATTTTGGGATTCCATTTGCGGGTGAGGTGGCCAAAATGCACACCAGCATCCAGAAGATCTTGTTGGGTAATAGCCATATTGTGGTTTAGCGCTTGCTGAATTGGAATCTTTTCCTTGCTTTCTTCTGACCGGGTTTCTTACGTTCAACCTCTCTGGAATCTCTGGTAAGTAAACCGTGTTGGCGAAGCGAGCTGCGAATTTCTTCGTTGCTCTGAACCAAAGCTTTGGCAATGGCCAGGGAAACGGCTCCGGCCTGACCGGAAACACCGCCACCGCGTACGTTCACTTTGATGTTTACTTTATCTTCCTGACCGGCGATTTGGATGGGTTGTTTCACCTTCGCTTGCATGGTTAACACAGGAAAATATTCGCCCATGGGGCGTCCGTTGATGAGGATTTCGCCGCTGCCGTCCTGTACGTATGCACGGGCTACTGCTGCTTTGCGCCTTCCGGATGTATTGATCATAATCCTTTATTTCAGAGGTCTAATTTCAGTTCTTTGGGTTGCTGGGCAACGTGAGGATGCTCAGTTCCTGTGTAAACGTACAGGTTCGTGAACAACCGACGTCCCAAACGATTTTTCGGCAACATACCTTTTACCGCATGTTCGATGAGGCGTTCCGGATGTCGGTTCAAGATTTCCTGAGCAGTACGGGAACGCTGTCCACCCGGAAAGCCGGTGTGGCGCAGGTAGGTGCGGTTGGCAACCTTGTTGGCAGTCATGACAACCTTGTCGGCATTCAGCACAATCACATTGTCGCCACAATCCGTATGCGGGGTATATCCCGGTTTGTGCTTGCCGCGGATAATCAACGCGATGCGCGATGACAAGCGTCCAAGTACCTGGCCTTCAGCGTCTACGACATACCATTTTTTGTCGCGGGTTTCGCTGTTGAGCATCCTGCTTTTATAACTCAGCGTGTTCACGGTATATAAGTTGTGTAAAAATTGGGACGGCAAAAATAGACATTTTGTTTTGCTTAGCAAATAGCACTATCGAAGATTTTTTGCTTTAGAATGGCCAGGGCCTGGCTTGTTTAGATCCCAGACCGTACAAAAAAAGCCACAGTTGGGTTGTGGCTTTTGGTGTTTTGAATCAGGTTAAAATCAGGCTAAGTGGTTGATTACCAATCGTCTTCGTCGTCTGGCTTCCATTTTTCCTTCAGTGCTTTGGAGCATTGTGCCACGGTTTGTTTCACTTCCATATCCATACCCATCAGGTACAGATCATTGGCACGGGTATAGGTTTTGGCCTGCCGGTAATATTCGGCGTACGTGCGCGAAACACCTCCGGCGGCACCCTGCACATCTCTGATATGTACAAAGTTGCTGAATTCGTATTTGTACCTGTTGTCCTGGAAACGCAAAATCATCTTGTATTCTACAAATCCTTCTTTGATGACCACATTGATTTGCGGTTTGGTTACCAGTGGAACTTTAATCAGGAGGGTAAGTTTGTTCCCGGGCTTGGCTTCCTGTGTCATCTCCTTCAGGCCTTTTTCGCCGAAACGGTTTTTCAGGTAACGCAGGGCACGGATGTAGAGGCTGTCTGCAGAGCATTCATTGCAATTTGGGTCTTCAACCACACCGCTGTAATAAATCAGCTCCCTCAAACTGTCATAGGGCGCCTGAAAACGCTCGTGTTTTTCGAAACGCATGGGTCCGGCAACATCCGAAGAGCCGCTGCCATCGTCATAACCGGAGGCCATAGAATCAACTACAGTGGTGTCACTGTAAAAGTCAGAGTATTCACCTCCATCATCCTGTGCACATAAGGAGTTCACTCCGAGGATGCATGAAAAGGTTAACATTAAGAAATGCCTCATGCCGATGTTCGTTTTAGGTAGCAAATGTCCTCGTTTCAAAAACGTTGCCAATTTTAGTTAGGTATTGGAAACCGCGAAGATATACGCAGATCGCATCGAATGAACAACCTTGCTTAATTTGCGGCGCACATGTCCAGATTCCCATACATCATTGTATCTGTAGCAGGTTTTTTCCTTTATTCCTGCGCTTCCAAATCTTTGGCGCCGAAACCGCCTGTAGTGCCGCTGCAAACAGACCATTCTTTTGGGAATGCCGATCAAATTCGAACGACCCATCTGCATCTGGACCTGAAGGTTGATTTTTCAAAGAAAAACCTGAGTGGTACGGCCACCCATGAATTGACAAGAATGGGTCAGGACAGTACGTTGATTTTTGACACCAAAGGACTGGCTATTGATGCCGTTTGGCTGGATGGTGGCGTTAAAGCCAATTACCAGCTCGGTGCAACCGATTCGCTGTTTGGCACCCCGCTGCTGATCTCGTTGAAGCCCGGAACGCGCAGCGTGACGGTTCAATACCATACAGACTCCGCTGCGGAGGCTTTGCAATGGCTCAATCCCATGCAAACACACGACCGTCGCCATCCATTCCTGTTTACCCAGTCGCAGGCAATTTTAGCACGCACATGGATTCCATTGATGGACAGACCAGATGTACGATTCACGTACAGTGCACGCATTTCATGTCCAAAATCGCTGTTGGCCCTGATGAGCGCATCTAATCCACAGCAGCGCAACGACAGCGGCATATATCATTTTCAAATGCCACAACCCGTGTCATCCTACCTCATGGCTTTAGCTGTGGGTGATCTTTCCTTTAAGGCGCTGGACAGCCTGAGTGGTGTTTATGCCGAACCAAACTATTTAGATTCGGTAGCCTGGGAGTTGGCCGACATGCCGGCAATGATTCAAAAAGCCACCGCACTTTATGGCGCTTACCCTTGGGGCCGTTACGATGTTCTGGTGCTGCCACCCAGTTTTCCATTTGGCGGCATGGAAAATCCGAGGCTTACTTTCGCTACGCCCACCATCATTGCCGGCGACCGTTCGCTGACCAGTCTGGTGGCGCATGAGCTGGCGCACAGCTGGAGTGGAAACCTGGTAACCAATGCTACCTGGAATGATTTCTGGCTGAATGAAGGTTTTACGGTCTATTTCGAAAACAGAATTGTGGAGGCTGTTTATGGAAAAGACTTTGCCGAAATGTGTGCCGAGCTGGAGGTTGGTGAACTGGAACGAACGGTGCAGCGCATGATGAAGGATGCTCCCAACGATACCAAGCTGGCCCTCAACCTGAAAGGGCGTAATCCCGATGATGGTCTGACAGACATTGCCTACATCAAAGGATTCCTGTTTCTGAAACACATGGAACGGTTGGTCGGACGGTCACGCTGGGATGTGTTCCTGAAAGCGTATTTCCAATCATTCTCCTTTAAAACCATCAATACAGAAGCATTTAAAGCATACCTCAATGACCACCTTTTTGCAACTGCGGAAGAGGCTGTGAAGGCAAAGCTCAACGATTGGCTCTATGGTCTGGGTCTTCCTGAAGATGCGCCAAAACCATCTTCTGTAAAGCTGAAAGTTGCTGCCGAAGCCGCGGCAAAATACAGCGCCACCAGAAAGGCAGACCCTTTGATGGTTCAGGGTTGGGTAACGCAGCAGTACCAGCACTTTTTGAGAAATATGCCTCAGGACATTTCCGCTCAGGACCTGGAAGCACTGGATCAGGTTATTGGCTTCAGCAAAAGTGGAAATGCAGAGGTTTTGTGTGACTGGTTCACGTTGTCTGTGAAGGCTTGGTATCAACCGGCATTTGTTCCTATGGAATCTTTTTTGGTGCGTGTGGGTCGCAGGAAGTTCCTTAAACCGGTGTACGATGCTTTGAGCGCAACGCCACAAGGTTTGGAACTGGGCCGCTCCATCTTCAAACGGGCAAAACCCGGTTATCATTCTGTTTCGGCGGCAAGCATTGCCGAAATCCTCCGTGTGCAGCCATGATGCTGCCTCATACGGATCGGTCTGTTTTGCAGGAAGTCGTGCTTGACTCAGACTGCCGTGTGTGGATCAAACGCGATGATTTGATTCATCCGTTTATCTCGGGGAATAAGTGGCGAAAACTGCGGCTATATCTGGAACTGGCTCAGGCACGCGGGGTGCAGCACATCATCACTGCAGGCGGGCCTTTCAGCAACCATATTCTGGCTGTTTCTTATGCCTGCGCAGTGATGGGCTTGCGCTGTACGGCCCTGGTTCTCGGCAGACAACAACCCAACAATCATTATCGTATGCTGGCTGCGCGTTGGGGTTTGCAAACAGTGTATCTGAATCATCAGGAGTTTGCCGACCGCCAGCACTGGGTAAAAACGCACCATCCTGGTAAGGAGGTAATGTTTATTGAAGTTGGCGGCGCAGGCGATCCCGGAGCTGCCGGATGCGCAGAAATATGGGATGAGTTTCCCTTTCAACCCGATGTGCTGGTTTTGGCAACGGCAACGGGAACAACCATGCAGGGCTTGCTTGCCGGCAGAGACAAACGCAACCTTCACACCCACATTATTGGCATTCCGGTACTGTTCAATGCGGCGGAACAATTGGCTGCGCTTGAAGCCAAAGGATATCAGAACTGTACATTAAAAACTGGTTTTGAATGTGGTGGCTTTGCCAGGGTTGATGTGCAGCTGATGAAGTTCATCGAAGCACAAATTCAGCGCACCAACATCTTATTTGACCCGGTGTACACCGGAAAGGCCTGGTTGGGCCTGCACTGTTTGCTGGAGCGCGGCAGCATTGCGCCGGATGCGAAGATTGTTTTTCTGCATACTGGTGGAAGCTTAGGCTTATTCAGCGAGCGTTATCTGGATTTTTTCCGCTGACGCCGGCGCGGTAACGTTTCCTTTGCCTGTTCTGGAACAATGACCGGTGTTTCTATTCTGGGATGTACGAATCCTGTAATACTGAGCTGCGTTTCCGCATTGGGGTTATCGTCTAGTGGGTTGGTGCTGTGGAACAACACATGCGCCGTGCGCAGAAAAAACCCTGGTCTTCCTTCGCTGAAATAGCGCAGGCTCAGGGTATATGATTTCCCCGGAAACAGGGTGTCTTTGGGATAATCGGCAACTGTACAGCCGCAACCGGGCCATACCTGATGGATCAGCACAGGCATGCGGTCACATACTTCAAAATGAAAAACAGCCTCTGAAATAACGCCTTCTTCCAAAGTATCCATTTCAAATACGCGCTCTTTAAAGCAGAGCAGGCGCGCTTTTGAGGTATCCTGTGCACCGAGCGAAAAGGCGCAGATACAACATAGGGTTAACAAAAACCAACGCATCATGAGTGCAAATAAAACAGGCCTTCCGAAGGGGAAGGCCTGTATGCTGACTTTTTTTGAATGCTCAGTTAACGATAACCGGTGATTTTGGTTTTTCGGGTTTTTGAACCACATTTCCGGTGATGGTCAACGTGTAGTTACCGGCATCAGAATAAACGCTGATGGTTTTGTGGAAGGAACCGGGACGGCCGGCGCTGTTGTATTGGGCAGTGATGACTGCATTCTGGCCGGGTGCGATAGGTTCGCGGGGCCATTTTGGCGTGGTGCAGCCGCAGGATGCCTGAACGTTGGAAAGTACGATGGGCGCCTGACCTGTGTTGGTGAATTTGAAGTCGTAGGTTGCCATGGTTCCTTCGTAAACTGTTCCAAAATCATGGGAAATGGTTTCGAACTTAAGAACCTGATTGGCAGGTGTAGTTTCGGTTTGTGCGAAGGTGCAGGATCCGAAACCCACAAGGGCAATGGTGAGAAGGATATTTTTCATTGGTTGGTTGTTGATGCTTGGGTGGATTAACGAAGTTGTCCGTTGGTATTGGGTGTATCGCTGCCGTTGTTCTGAACGGTTCCTTTGATTTTGAGTTCTACCGTTTTGCCGTTGTAGGTTACAAAAATGGTTTTCTCAAAATACCCGGGTCTTCCGGCAGTGTTGTAGATGGCTTTGATTTCAGAATTCTGACCCGGAGCAATGGGTTCGCGGGGCCATTCAGGAGTGGTACAACCGCAAGATGCATGCACATCGGTAAGCACCACAGCTTCAGTACCGTTGTTGCTGAACTTGAAAGAAACAGCGGCCTGAGGTCCCATCGTCAGGGTTCCAAAATCGTGTTCCATTTTTTCAAAAGCGATGCTTGCACCGTTCACAAGGGCCGGTTTCGGCTTATTCGCTGCCGGAGCTGCCTTGGTATTAGGTTTGGCGGCAGGCTTCGGATTTGCCTTTGGCGCCGGTTTTCCTGGTGATTGAGCAAAAGCTGCACCGGTAGCAATGATGCCCGCGGCCACGATAGTCAGGATTTTTTTCATAGGTCTAAGCGTATTTTTGGCTCAAAGAAATACAATTTCCATACCAAAACAACACCTTTGCCCCGTAGTCATGGTGAACAGCGTCAAACCCAAGAAACACCTGGGTCAGCATTTTCTGAATTCGGAAGCCATTGCGGCCTCCATTGCTGCGCTTGTGCCCGCATCCTGCAGTCCTGTAATTGAAATTGGGCCCGGAACGGGCATGCTTACAAAATATCTTGCCCCGCGTTTTCACGGTACGTTATGTTGCATTGAACTGGACAGTGAATCTGTAGCCTGGCTGAACAACGTACCGTACAAAGACTCCTTTCTCCTGCTTGAGGCAGATTTACTGCAGGCCAACCTCAGCGCCATCCTGGGTTCTTCAGGGAAGGCGGCCGTGATTGGAAATTATCCGTACAACATCAGCAGCCAGATTGTGTTCAAAGTATTGGAACACCGCAATGAAATCCAATGGTTTGGCGGCATGTTCCAAAGAGAAGTGGCTCGACGACTCTGTTCTGAACCAGGTTCAAAAGAATATGGGATACTGTCTGTGCTGCTTCAGGCGTATTATCAAACGCAATACAACTTTACCGTTCAGGAAGGGTCATTTACGCCACCGCCCAAAGTGAAATCCGGGGTAATCAGTTGTGTCAGAAAAGAAGAAGATGTGCCCGAGTGCGGCTGGAATGCGTTGCGAACCGTGGTAAAAGCAGCATTCAACCAGCGAAGGAAAACACTTTCCAATGCGCTTAAAGGTGTTCCGGTAAAGGTTCCGGAAGCGCTGGGCAAGCAACGTGCCGAGCAGCTGCATTGGAAGGATTTCGCCCGTTTGGCTATGCAATTGGAACCCTGAATCTTCCGTTGAGCATGTATCGGCCTGGTTTTTGAACGAACGTAAAAAGTAATGTTGAAGCGCCTTTGCATAATACCGGTTTTGTTTTTTGCGCTGCTTGTGCATGGCTTGAAGGCACAGCAAATTTCTGTGGATCGGAACGTGTGGGATTATGGATCAGTCAACTTCTGGAAAAATGATACGGCCAGGTTTCAAATCAGAAATGCCGGAGTAAAACCGTTGGTTTTTTTGCCTGTATTCTACAACGAAGACTACAAGGTTACCTATTCCTCCAAGAGCCTCGATCCCGGGGAAACCGGAACCATTTCGATTGTGTATTACCCGCGTGTGAAAGGACCATTTCAGCATGAAGTTCCGGTATATGTGAACCTCAGAAATGACCCAATCAATTTTCAGCTGAAGGGATGGATCAAGGGTTTTGACCCAGAAGCCCAATTGCGTTGCCCAACCGTGAACAGCGGACCGGCCAGCCACGACGAGCAAAGCAAGGTGTTTACCATCGAGGTGCGGAACAGCCAGACCGATCAGATCCTGCAGCCGGAACATATTCAGGTGAACTATAAAAGTGGAAAACGGGTTCCGCTGGAGCGAAGTGGATTTGCCTATGAAATGCTGATCCCTCCTGGGCAATACATGGTTGAAGTGCGCAAGGATGGTTATGCCGATTATTACGCGGCAGTATTGCTTGAAGCATACCGAAAGCTGATGGTCGTGTATCTGGACCCTGTGAAACCTCCGGTGGCTGTGGTGACGCCGCCGCCCGCAGTGCGCGATCCTGAACCGATGGTCATTCCGGAAGATGAACCTGTGATGGCCATGCCACCCAAGCAGAAAGCGCTGCCAGAGCCAGAGCCCGTGCAGGATTCCGCGCCGGTGTCACAAACACAACTCGACCCGCGCCTGTACAATGCCAACAACATTGTGATGGTGCTGGATGTAAGTTATTCCATGAAGAAGGAAGACAAGCTGCTCTTCCTGAAACAGGCCATGAGCGGAATGGCGCAGGCGCTTCGCCCGATGGATAAGGTGACGCTGATTACCATGGCCGGTACGGCGTCTATCATTTTTGCGCCTGCGTGGATTCATCAGCCTGACAGCCTGTTGCGTTTGATTGAACAACTTGTGCCCGCAGGCGGAACCAACGGGGCAGCAGCCATTCGACTGGCTTATGCCACGGCCCTGAAAGAACAGATCAAAGGCGGAAACAATCAGGTTATCGTAGCTACCGATGGAGTGTTTACCGCCGGAACCATGAGCAACGATGAGCTGCTGAAGCTGGTGGAAACCTATCGAAACCAGGGAATCATGCTGAGCACCATTGGTTTTGGAAACGCACTGAAGCCGTTGGAGTTTCTGCAGCAGGTGGCCACGGCCGGTGGCGGTGATTACCTGCATGTACAGAATGCCGAGGTGGCGCAAAGCGGACTCGTGGCCCAGCTGAAACGCCAAAGCCGGAAGTAATTAACTTTGGAACGGATGAAACCCAGCATCAGCGCCGATT
>JBDKIU010000041.1:0-19621 GCA_039796915.1 Bacteroidota bacterium
TCCGGTGATGAAGCTCGTGGAAGTGATTGCCGGGTTCAATACCAGCAAAGAAGTCACCGAAACCATCATCACGCTCAGCAAAAACATCGGCAAAGTTCCGGCCCTGGCCAACGATTATCCGGGATTCATTGCCAACCGCATCCTGATGCCCATGATCAACGAAGCCATCAGCAGTTTGTATGAAGGCGTTGCCGGCGTGGCAGAAATTGACACCATCATGAAGCTCGGAATGGCGCATCCAATGGGACCGCTGCAGCTGGCAGACTTCATCGGACTCGATGTGTGTAAAGCCATCCTGGAAGTGCTGCACGACGGCTTCGGAAACCCCAAATATGCGCCATGTCCCTTGTTGGTGAATATGGTTGCTGCCGGAAATCTGGGTGTGAAGAGCGGCAAAGGATTCTACGATTACAGCCACGGCGGAAAAGAATTGGTGGTGTCCTCCAATTTCGCTGCACGCAACGCCTGAGCAGTTTGTTGTTGCGGTTCACGCTGCGCGGAACTGCAACAACAGCAGCAAGGTTGACCTTTCCGAACAGGATTCAATCCTGGCTTTCCTCATGCACATGGGTCTGAACACGTAGGGCTGCCCCAAGGTTTTAGGCTGTATGGACGGTCAAAAGCAGCAGGGGAGGCAAAGCGCAATTTTGGCATATATTTGCGGCCCGATTTTGGGAGAACTATATCCGCATGAAATTATCTCAATTCAAATTTGATCTGCCCTCCAACTTTGTGGCTCAGGAGCCTCTGGGCACTCGCCACGACAGCAAGTTGATGGTTATTCACCGGAAAGAAGGAAAGATCGAGCACCTGAAGTTCCGTGACGTGTTGGACATCTTCAATGAAGACGATGTATTTGTGGTGAACAACACCAAAGTGTTTCCCGCGCGGATGTACGGAAACAAGGAAAAGACCGGCGCACAGATTGAAGTGTTCCTGCTCCGTGAGCTGAACAATGAATTGCGTTTGTGGGATGTGCTGGTAGATCCGGCGCGTAAAATCAGGGTTGGCAATAAGCTGTACTTCGGCAACGACGAGCTGGTGGCAGAAGTGGTGGACAATACTACGTCCCGCGGAAGAACCATTCGTTTCCTGTTTGACGGCAACGACGAAGAGTTCTCCAAAATGGTGAAGAAGCTCGGCGAAACGCCCATCCCGAAATACATCGAACGTCCGGTGAAGGCAGAAGACGAGCAGTGGTATCAGAGCATTTTCGCCAAAAACGAAGGCGCGGTTGCTGCTCCGGCTGCTCAGCTGCACATCACCAAAGAGCTGATGATGCGTCTGGACATCAAAGGAATCAAATTCGCAGAAATCACCCTGCACCTGGGACTGGGTGCCTTCCGTCCGGTAGAAGTGGAAGACCTCACCAAGCATAAGATGGATTCGGAGTTTTATTCTATTGATGAAACCTGCGCGGCCATTGTGAATGAAGGTTTGAAGAAGAAGAAGAACATCGTTGCGGTTGGCAGCAGCACCGTTCGTGCCATGGAAAGCAGCGTGAGCGCTTCGCGTACGCTGAATCCCAGTGCCGGCTGGACGGATAAGTTCATTTTCCCGCCTTACGAAGTGGCCATTCCGAATGCGTTCATCACCAACTTCCACCAGCCTGAATCGCCCTTGTACATGATGGCTACCGCTTTTGGTGGTTATGATTTGATTCTGGAAGCATACAAAGAAGCGATGAAGAAGAAGTATCGTTTCCTGTGCTACGGAGATGCCATGCTGATCCTTTAAGGTTCCGCAGGTATTTTGGTTCAAGGGTCAATTTTTTCAATATTCCTGCGTTAGTGCAGGTACCTTCGTATGGCAATGACTAGAATTTTATGGGCAGACGATGAAATCGATCTGCTGAAGCCCCATGTGTTGTTTTTGAAAGGCAAGGGCTATGAAGTGCATACCGTGAATAATGGCCGGGAAGCCATTGCTTTATGCAAGCGAGAGGATTTTGATATTGTATTTCTGGATGAACACATGCCTGGCATCAGCGGACTTCAGGTGCTTCAGGAAGTGAAGGCGGTGAAGCCGGATGTTCCTGTGGTAATGATTACCCGCAGCGAGGAAGAACACATCATGGAGCAGGCCATTGGCAGCAAAATTGCCGATTACCTCATCAAGCCGGTGAATCCCAATCAGATTCTGCTGGCCATCAAAAAGAATCTGGATGAGCGCCGTTTGCAAAGCCAGACCGCCATGCAGCGCTACCAGCAGGAGTTCATGGAAATTGGCAATTTGGTGGGTGGCCGCCTTGATATCGAAGGCTGGAAGCAGGTGTACCGCAAACTCGTGCACTGGGAACTTGAACTGGCCGCTGCCGGCGAACAGGCCATGAAGCAGGTGCTCGACACACAATGGACCGACGCCAACCGCAGTTTCAGCAAGTTTGTCTCCGAACATTACCTGTCGTTCCTGCAAGCCAAAGGCGATGAAGGGCCGGTGATGAGTCACAGCCTGATGCGGCGATTGATTCTGCCCGAACTTCAGGGTCCCGATCCGGTGTTTTTCATCCTGATTGACAACCTGCGCTTCGACCACTGGCGCAGCATCGCTCCGCTGGTGCGCGAAAGATTTCGCCAGGAAGAAGAAGATTTATACCTGAGCATTCTGCCGACCACCACGCAATACTGCCGGAATGCCATTTTCTCAGGCATGATGCCTTCGGAAATCGAAAAGCGCTTCCCGGATAAATGGAGCAATGATGAAGATGAAGGCGGACGGAATCAGTTTGAAGATTTCTTCCTGGAAGATTTTTTCAAACGTCTGCGCCGCGAAGTGAAATGCTCTTATACCAAGGTTACCAATCTTCAGGGGGCCAAGGATTTGGTAGATGCCATTCCCAACCTCATGCACAACAAGTTCAATGTGATTGTGTACAATTTTGTTGATACGCTGAGTCATGCCCGAACCGACAGCCATGTGGTGCGCGAACTGGCCGAAGATGAAGAAGCCTACCGCAGCCTCATGGTGACCTGGTTCAAACACGCTCCGCTGTGGGAAGCGATGCAGCGGATTTCTGAAAAAAGTGCCAAGGTGATCATCAGCACAGACCACGGATCAGTGCGCGTGAAAGATCCGGTGAAAATTGTGGGCGACCGCAACACCACCACGAACCTGCGCTACAAACAGGGTAAAACCTTGTCGTACAATCCTAAGGAAGTATATGAAATCAAAAAGCCGGAGGCCGCATTTCTGCCCCGTCTGCACATGAGTTCCACCTGGGTTTTTGCCAAGGAAGCTGATTTCTTCGCTTACCCCAACAACTACAACCACTACGTGAATTATTACAAGAATACCTTCCAGCATGGCGGCATCAGCCTGGAAGAAATGTTGATTCCGTTCATCATCCTGGAGGCAAAATGAGGCCATTGCCCTTCCACATCAGCGGGGAAGGAGCGGCCGTAGTTTCTGAAGTGGCTGCATCCATCCTGGAGTTTCTGCCGCAGTTCCGCATCATTGCGTTCAGCGGAACCCTCGGCGCAGGTAAAACCACGCTCATTCAGGAGTTGTGCCGGAAGTTGGGCGTGCAGCACGCGGTGAACAGTCCCACGTTTTCGCTGGTGAATGAATACCGTGCCGGCGAAACAACAATTTACCACTTCGACTGGTACCGCATCGATGATCCACAGGAACTGCTGGACATCGGCATTTTCGAATACCTCGACAGCACGCATCTCTGCTTCATAGAATGGCCTTCGAGGGCGGAAGTATTGTTGGAAGGAATGCCGGTACTGAAGGTCAACATCAGCCATGCCGGACAGGGACGCAGCTATGCGTTGAGCGCCTGAAGCTTAAATCTGTCCATAAGTAAACGGGCTTTCAAACTGATCCCACAGCGGCAGTTTTTGGTCTTTTTCGGAAACCAAAGCCTGTTCGCTGCGCCACGGAATGCCCACATGCGCGTCGTCCCAACGCAGTCCGCCTTCCGTTTCCGGATGGTAATAATCGCTGCACTTATACGAGAAAACGGTTTGATCTTCCAGGGTTTGGAATCCATGGGCAAAACCTTTCGGGATGAAGAGCATCAGGAAGTTGCTGCCGCTTAATTCCACCGCAAAATGTTGACCGTAGGTAGGCGAGCCTTTCCGCACATCCACGGCAACATCGAGCACCGCCCCGGAAATCACACGAACTAGCTTGTCCTGTGCCGCAGGTGCAGCCTGGAAATGCAGTCCGCGCAGCACGCCTTTCTGCGACAAACTTTGGTTGTCCTGCACGAAAGGAACGCGAACGCCGAGCTGTTCCAACGCTTTCTGGCTGAAACTTTCGAAGAAATAACCGCGTGCATCGCGGAATACCCTGGGTTCAATCAACAAAAGTCCGGGCAGTGGTTCTTCAATAATTCTCATCGTTTTTTCGGGTGTTGGCTTGAATATTGTATGTGTAACTTTGCGCAAATAACGTACATCTGAAACATGGAAAACCGAAGCAACTTCCCGGCTCAGGAAAAAGACAAAAAGAGCAGAGTGCTGTTGTACTCGATTATTGGGGTTCTGCTTACCCTGAACCTTGGTCTGCTGTATATGTGGAGGAAGGGTGATAAAGACAAAACGCAGGTTCAGGGCCAGTTGGTTACCGAACAAAAAATCAACATGGAGAAAGAGCGTTTGTTGATGGATGCGCGTTCACTCCTCGCAAAATATCAGGCCGACAGCGTGCAGCTGGCAAGTAAAAATGTAGCCATCAGCGCCGAACTGGCAGGGAAGAAAGAAGAGTTGAGCCGCCTGGTTGCCAAGATGCAGCGCGAAAAGAATTCCAGCGAATCAGACAAGCGCGACCTCAAGAAGAAAATTGAAGAGATGCAGGCTTACATTGCGAAGCTGGAGCAGGAAAATACTGAGCTCAAGGAAATCAACAATAAACTGGAACTGAGCAATCAGGCACAGAAAGAAGAACTCACGGCAGCGGCCCAGAAAAATGCCACACTGCAGAAGGAAGCTCAGCGCCTGAAATCCATTGCCGAGCGATTGAAGGCCGCTTCTATGCGCGTGGATGCCATGAAGAAGAAATTCATGAGTGAAAAAGAAGGCACTACCGACAAGGCCGGATCTGCAGAAGTGTTGCGCATCATCATGAAGGTGGCCGAGAATAATGAAGCCGCTGAAGGTCCGCGCACACTTTACGTGAAGGTGACCGGTCCCGAAGGTGTAACCATCGCCAATCCGGGCAACGAATCAGGCAAGATGATGTACGACGGAAAAGAAAGCCTGTACACGTATTCCATTCCGTTCGTGTTTGAGCGTGCCGAGAAGGAATTTACTTCCCGCTGGAAGCCCATCAATGGTTTCAGAAAAGGCAATTACAACATCGAAATCTATACCGAAGGCTACATGATTGGCTCTGCCAAGCTGAACCTGAAATAACCTTGTCTGCAAGACAACAAAGCAGCCCGTCAGCAATGACGGGCTGCTTTGTGTTTAGCTCAAGCCATGAATCCAACATTCAACGTCCGCAAACAAAGCACCATCGTGCTTCTGGGAAGTCTTTTGGTTCAGCTTCTGGTTACAGTAGTAAAACCCGGAATCTTCGGCCATTGGTTGGGGCCTTTGATTTCTTTGGCGGCGGCCATCGTTCCGTTTTGGTACATCGGCAAACAACGTTTAGTGGCAAGGTCTGTCACTGCTTCAGTTCCTGTTCCGTGGCTCACGCCGGGCCTGTTTCTGGCGATGGTTGCAGGTTTGTTCTGGTATGCCGGCGTGGTTGATGCCTACCTGCTCGACGCTGCGCACAGCGATGTGATTCCTACCGTGCAGCTTTTTGTAAAACGCCTGCTCACGGGCGCCGTGCCGTATGATACCATCACGGAATTCGGTTATTACCTCGCCCCAACATATTTGCCTATGCACTGGTTGCCCTTTGTGGTTTCTGAATGGATTGGCATGGATGCCCGTGTTTGGTCGCTGGTGCTTTTTTATGTGTTGGCGCTGGTGTTTATCCGTCCCTTGCAACATTCCACAGCGCATCCGCGTACCGCCTCGTTGCTGGCTTATGGTCCGGTGGTGTTCATGGCGCTCTTGTTGTTGTTTCAGCGGGATGACATGGGCTATTCCATCGAATTGCTGCTGGCCGGATATTATCTGCTTTTTTGCCGCAGCCTGAAAACCATCAATCCCTGGCTGGCAGCGGCAGCGCTTGTTTGCATTTTGTTGAGTCGATTTTCTCTGGTGTTATGGTTGCCGCTCGCCGTTGTGGTGTTGTGGCAGCAACGCGGATTTCCGTTCATTCTGAAGGTGGGTATTCCCGTGCTGTCGGGGATTTTGTTGCTCTACGTATTTCCATTTTTGCTGGAACGGCCACAATCGTTCATGAACGCACAGGATTATTATGCCCTGGCCGCGCATAAGGAATGGTCCGGACAATCGTGGCAGCAGGCTGGTGACGATCCGTTTCAAATCAGCAGAGGACTTGGTTTTGCGTATTGGTGCTATCGAATGATTCCCGGTACGCTTGCCGAACGTATAGAAGTGGTGCGGCTGCTGCACGTATGCATGGCACTGCTCACCGTTGCTGTATTCATCTGGCTGTATTTCCGAAGCTACCGTGCGAAGATGCCGCTTCCGGTATTTTTGATGGGCAGCCTGCACGTGTATTTGTGGGTGTTTACCTTGTTCATTCAGGTTCCATACCCGTATTTATTCTTCATTCCATTGGCGGTAAGTCTGGCCTGGACGGCCGAAGTTTACCTATCCTACACGGTGGAAACAGCATCTGATCAAAACAGGTAACGCGCCTCAACTCGTCCGTTGTGGATGGTGTTCAGCGCAGCAATTTTTCTTCCTTCATAACCAAAGTCAATTTGTACATGGTCTCCGGTTTTCATGCGCAGGGCCATGTTCCATCTGAGGTTGTTGCCCGGCTGAAGTCCGCGCAGCACGTCAAAAGCAGCAGGTCCGCCGAGCGGTCCGAGAAATTCGATGCGGCTGTAGGATAAAGACGCTTCCATGTTGCTGCTGCCAAACACGCCAAGCTGACATTCAGATCCGGCGTCCCATTGCGATCCGCTGCGCAAACTGTTGTCGGTAAACTGAAATGGCAGGTATTTCCCAAACAGGCTGATGCGGAAATTCCGCTGGCCATTGTAGGTGATTTTCTCTTCAATACTGAATTGCCGGAAGGCGTAGTTGTTGGCTTCGAAGAAATCGGAACGTGCTCCGGTTTCACTGAGTTCCAGATATTGATTCCAGAGCCAGGGTCCGGAACCGGAAAGACGCAGCGTGCTGATGTGCCGGCTGTTCTTTCTGCGTTCGTTGCCATTGCCCAGCAAGGCATTCTGTTCCTGCTTCTGAAACGTGTATTCCAGGGAAAGCCGCCCTTCGTATTTGTTGTAGAACAGGCTGTGCCGGTGCATGGCCCTGCCAGACAAATACGAGCCGTTGGCAGATTCACGGAACAGGGCCTCGGGCAACAGGGAAGCCACGAGTTGGCTGTTGTTGTTCTTTCCGCTGAACACAAAGCTGTGGCTGCTGCTGAGCCGGCGAAGCATCCGCCAGTGTTCCGGAGCTGTCAGCTCGGCGTTCAGCGTATAATCGTTGTTGCGTGATGCTACAAAATCGGGAAGGGGCAGCAGCAGCCGGATGAATCTGGCCTGGTCGCGGAATACCGCGGGCTCGAATTCATTCTGTTCCTGAATCTTGTTTTCGTTGTAATCCACCCAGGAGAAGTTGCCTTGGCCCGCCGGAACTTCCACATATACGTACTGCCGTCGTTGTTCGCGGCCGGAGGCCGATTGTATAAACCCGTTGGTACGCAGCCAGGAGTTTTCGGTGAGCCATTCGGAACGCAGCATCCACTGACTTCCATCCGGTCCGGAAGGCAACAGCAGGCTGCTGTCGAAGCGGTTCAGGCTGCGCCGGTGCAGTTGCAGGTTCCAGTAGGCACCCTGTTCCGATTGGTATCGCATATTCAGGCTGCCGTTCCATCCGGAGCTCGCCTTTTTGAATTGCTGCCGGTCTATGATGTAATCCAGGCGGTTGCCCAGCCTGCCGCCGTAAGTCCAGCCGCGTTTCGTCACCCAATCCAGATAATAAGCGCTTTGCTGAAAGCGGTAGGAGCGTTGCGGCAGCAGCGAATCATCGGTATTTCTTGCAGCATTTTGTTCCCATTCCCACAGCAGGCCCTGGCTGAGTCCGGAATGTCGGTAGCCAACCTGAGCGCTGTTGCGTCTGAATTGGTTTCGCACGTTGGTGTACAGGCCGTTCAGTCCTGCATCTGTGGCAGAAAACAGCCACTTTCCGGGCGTCCATTGCAGCGCAGTTTGTCGGTGCGTTCCCCGGAAACCCTCATATTGGTAAGCGTCGAGGCGTTGTTCCAGAGAAAAGCCACGGGTTCCTTTCAGGCTGGCCAGTCCATGCCACAGCAATTCCCGGGAAGCCGGTTTACGGTATTCGGGGTTTTGCAGTCCACGGTTCCAGAAGCGTTCAAATTCCACATCGCGAAAACGCTCCACGGCCTGAAAGGTGGCGCCGGTACGTTCGTGTTTCAGGCGCATGCCCAACAGCCAGGAGCTGTCTTTTTTCCTGTGCTTCAGCCTTTGTTCTCCTTCCAGAAGGATGATGCCGGCCCTGCCCTGGTTCAGGCTGTCGCCATAACGCGAGAAGGTGTTTTTATCGGCATTGGAAGCAGCGAGGCTGAGTTCCGAACGCCAGCGCGCCATGCGTCCTGCGGGCAGCCAGTTGCTGCTGCCTGAAACCTGAATCATGGAGTTTCGGGTGGGCAAGGCCAGTGAAATCAAAGGCTCATAGCTGCCAGCGGGCACGCCGCCAACGGGAACCACCCAGCGATAAATCCTTCCATTGCTGCCGCCGGGAATGGCGATATAGTTCCCTTTTCCGTTGCCCACAAAGCTGAACGAAGCACGATAGTAGCTGGAACCGGCCACGGGAACCGCCGTGTATTCAAGGAATCTGATGCCCAGGCTGTCTTTGAAGATGTAATTCACTCCGGAAACATCAAAGTCGGGCAAAGGACGAATGCCGCTGATGACCGCTTTTTCCGCCTGGTTGCCGGCTTCGGCCAGAATGCTGCGGGCATCCTTGTTCCGGCTGCTGTCGTACAAGTCCAGATTCTGAAACAAGGGTTGGTTTTTCAGGTCTGATTCACTGTATGCCGATGCCTGAACACGGTACTGCGACTGTTGCCATACTACGTTTCCGGTATTCAGGGCGCGGGTATAGTTTCGGTCGCTGTATTGAAATTCAACAACGATGCGGCTGAATGCGGTGATGATGTTTTTGGGGTTGAAGTGCAGTTCTCCCAGGTTGTAGTCGATCACATAATCCTGATCCACGCCGCGTTGCAGCTTTTTGCCGTCTAGGTAAACCACTTCACTGCCAGAAACCACCACTACCGGCGTTTCTCCGGCGGCACCACTGAGTCGGTACGGTCCCTGAATGCGTTCCAGGCCCTGAATCTGATTGCGGGAAAACCGTCCACGGGACATAGCGGCAGCCAGGCTCACGGAAACAGCGGAGTCTGCGTTCAGGTGTTCGAGGTACACGCCTCTGGCTTTTTTCTGGTACTTCAGGAAATAGCCGGGGCTGCTGTTCAGAGGGAAGTCGCCGAGGGTGATTTTCTGACCTGCACTTTTCAGGGTCATGTAGATGCGGTCAAAGTCCTGCAGGTTGCTGCTGCTGCCTTCCGGTTGAAAAGGTACTTCCTGCTCGGTGATGGCTGCTTCTATGCCAATTCCCGGAGCCAGGTTGCCGCTGATTTGCAGGTTCAATCCCGAGTTGGGCACCACATTCTGGTTATTGCCTGCGCTCAGGCCGCGGAACATCACGCCGCTGATTCGGGGTCCGCCGGCAAAAGCATTTTCTTTCGTTGCGGCGGCGGGAACATCTACAGGCAGTCGGAATCCCTCGCCTTCGGGCAGTGGCTGGATGACGCGCTCGTCGAGCAGCTGGAATTTTTGGGTAAGCGGTGCAGTGATGGCTCGCCAGGCGTAGTAGAGGGAATCGCCGGGCAGGCAAGTGGTTTCGCAGCGAACCAGGCCGGTTCCAGGAACCGTGAGGATGGCTGTGACGGGAAGCAGTCTGCCGTCGCCAGAGCGGATGCTGAGGCTGCCGGAAACGATGGGCAAACTGTCCAGCCGGAGCCATTGATTCTGGCAAGGTAGGGCCGCAAAGCGCCACGTTGTTTGTGCCTGAGCCTGAACACACATGTGGAAAAGGGCAATCCAGAGGAACAGGCGCAGCATGAGGCTTTGGATTTACATGGGGTTTAAGGGCAGTTTAACCACAAAGGTGCTGCCCTGATTCAGGCGACTGCTGAAGCTGATGCTTCCACCAAAGCTTTCGATGATTTTTCTGCTGATGGCCAAACCGAGTCCCATTCCGGAGTTTTTGGTGCTGAAGTTCGGACTGAAGATGCGGTCGTAGAGTTCCGGAGGAATGCCGCGGCCATTGTCTTTGAAGGATAAGATGGCAAAGCCGTCGGCCGGTCGCAGCTGGATTTCCAGCCTTCCTTCGGTTCCATCGGAAATGGCCTGCAAAGCGTTTTTGATGATGTTGGTAAACACGCGCAGCAGCTGGTCCTGGTCGGCACGCAGCTGAATCGGCTGCTCCGGCATGCTGAGTGAAATGTGCAGCAGCGGTTCTTGTTCAAAAAGATGTACGGCCTGTTGCAACACCTCCTGAAGACACAGTTCGCGAATGCTTGCTTCCGGCATTTTGGCGAAGGAACTAAACTCTTCTGCCATTTTACTCAGCGCATCAATTTGGGTGATCAGCAGGGCGCTGGTTTTGCGGAATTTTTCATCCAGATGCTCATCCTGCTTGTTCCAGGCATATTGCAGGTGTTGCAGGCTGAGCTTCATGGGCGTCAGCGGATTTTTGATTTCATGAGCCACCTGCTTGGCCATTTCCCGCCAGGCGCCTTGTCGTTCGCTGTCGGCCAGACGGTCTGTGCTTTCTTCCAGCTGCACCAGCATTTTGTTGTATTCCTGCACCAGCTGTCCAATTTCGTCGTTGTTTTTCCATTCCATTGGCTGGTTGCCGGCACCGAGTTTCACCAGGCCAATCTGTCGTCTGATTAAACTCAGCGGTCGCGTGATGCGCTGCGACAGGAAATAGGCGAGGATGGCCGACAACGCGAAAACCAGCGCAAACAAACGCACCAGGGCCACCACATAGCTGCTGATTTCGCGATTCAGCTCGCGGGCCCGCGCGAAGAAGGGCAGATTCAGGTAGCCTTTAACGTTCAGATCATTGTCGAACAGGGTGTAATAAGCCGACAAATAGTTTAGGTTTCCGAGGGTTTCGTTTTGGATCAGGTCGCTTTTGCCTTCATCATGAAGTTTGCGGAAGGCATCCGGATGCATGAAGTTTCCGGTAAATCCTTCATCAAAAATGCGGTCGTTGCTGGTTTGCACCAAGGCTCCGGCGGTATTGTACAGGTTGATGTCTATGCCGTAATAGTCGCTGAGTTCATACAACAGGCTGTGCCGGTAGGTTCCGAAGATGGCCTGGATGTTGGCTTTGTTGCTGATCACGTTGGCCATGTCATGGATGCGGGTCCACAGGTATTCCTGCTGCCTGCGGTTGTTGGACATCCGCACATAGTTCAGGGTCACGTATAAGGTGATGATGAAGCTGAAGAACACCACCAGAACCATGAACAGTTGAATCCGCGAAGCCAGGAAGATATTCTTGGAATCCAGGAAGCCGTAGCGTTTTTCGAGCCAGCGGCTGAGTCTTAGTGCGGCGCGGTTGCGATGCAGCAGGTCGGTGATGGCCTTCAACAGCCACAGCAGTCCGTACAGCAGGAACACGCTGATCAGGGAAATCACTACCAGAAAGGTGAAGATGG
This sequence comes from Bacteroidota bacterium, assembly GCA_039796915.1. Classification (GTDB taxonomy): domain Bacteria; phylum Bacteroidota; class Bacteroidia; order NS11-12g; family UBA955; genus REEB481. The sequence continues at coordinate 11,803 of JBDKIU010000041.1, forward strand.
TAACGCCGGTGTTGAGGCTGTTTTCTGTTTTGCTCACCTGGATGACTGCGCCGGTTTCGTCGCGATAGTAGTAATGCGAGTATCCGTCCTTGTTGAAGAACACATCGCTGGCATAAACCTCCGGTTTGATCGGGAAGCCAAAATCGCCCTGGCGTTTGGTTAAGGTTCCCGATTGATAAATGGCATAACTGTAGGTATAGTCCATGCCCGGGTTGAACAGGTTTCCGGAGCGGAAGATGTCGGCATATTTCGCCTGCCCGAATCCTGATTTGGGCTGCAGCAATACGTAAAACTCCGCAACCCTTCGGTTGCCTGCCTGCACCGGAAAACGACCCAGGTAACTGCCTTTGTACTTATGGTCTTTGATGTAGCGGAAATGCGTGCTCACCGTTTGGCACAGGTCGCTTTGGAACAGGCTGAGCGCTGTTTGGTAGTCGAGTGGATTTTCTTCTCTGTAAAAACGGCCGGTGCTGTCGTAATCCATCACTACTACCTCGTAGTTTTCCAGCAGCTTCGACAAGTACATCTGCCGGAGGCGCTTTTCAAATTCTGCCTTGGTTACGTCTTCACAGGTGAAGTAATCGGTGATGGCGGCGTCGTTGTTGATTTGATATTCCAGGGTGTGCAGCGCGCCGCCGGGCCCGAGTTCGGTACGCAATAAAATTCGGTTGGCCAGCAGCCTGCGGGTATCGTGTTCTTTCTGAACAATATAGTGGCTGAAAATCAGGCTGATGCTGATGCAGGCCGCCAGCAGCCTCAGGAAGAAAAAGCTTGTTTGTCGTGTATTCCAGAAGGTGCTGTAGCCACTAAGGTAGAAGGCGCAATAGATGTAGCAGATGGTAATCAGGTACCAGGAATTGTCCAGTACAAAACCGAAAAACAGCCAGGGCAGCGCCTGAAACAAGGCACAAACCAGCAGGCTGCCGCTGGCCGAACTCAGGGGCAGCAGCAGCGGACTGAACAGGTCGGTGAATGTTTTGAAGATGCGGTAAAACATCAGCACAATGAGCAAGGCCAACAGGGTATAGGCGTCAACATTGTGGATTTCGTTGAAGTCGAAAGAGATGTGGCTGTCGATGACCAGCTTGGCAATTTCGCTGACCATGAAATTGGCCGAGGCAAAAATGAGCGCGTGGATCAGCAGGGCCACCAGCCAGCGCACGTAGCGATTTCTGGGAGCGGCAATAGATTTACCGAACAGGTCGTAAATGGCATTCAGGCTGCCCAGAACCAACAGCGTATTGATCAACAGGTCGCCGAGGGAAGGGAAATACCAGGAGGAAGCGTACACTTCGGGCCTGAAGATGTCCAGGTTGTGGAAGGCGCCCAGCAGCAGGTTTTGTCCGAACAGCTGTCGTACCAGCAGGCCGGCAACCAGAATCACGATGGCTACCAGCGGATGTTCCTGGGGAAAGGTTTTCTTCAGCAGAAAATAACCAGAGATGAGGGCCAGCGCAATGCCCAAAAGCAGCAGCCAGGAACCGGTGCCCGGCGCGCCATCATCATCGGCCTGCACGTGGAAGGCGTTCAGCCCCGGCAGTTTCACCGGAACGCTGCCTTCAAAGGGCGCGGGCGATATAAGGAAGGAACCGTGGATGCCCGGAATATTGGCGGCCTGATTCCGAAACACCTGGTTTTGCACCGGATAATCGTAAAGCACAGGCAGCGCCAAACTGATGCGGCTGCTGTCGCGGTGCTTTTTCCCCTGTACAATCAGGTACCAGCCATTGGAAAGTTTTTGCAGGCTGCTGCCTTCCGTATGCAGGATTTCATGGGCCGGGAGCGCATTGGTATTCCACAGGCGCAGGCTGTCATGGCGCCAGGCAAAAGCGGCAATCCCTTCTTTTCGCAGCTTTTGAAATGTTGCGGTGGTTGCCGTTGATTCTGTTTTCCACTGAAAGCACCAGCGTTCCATCTGCGCGAGGCGTTTGCCCAGATGGCTTTCGAGATTGGTTTTGAGCTTACGTCCTGCCGCCGGTCCGGAAATACGGGAGCTGTCCAGCCACAGGCCGGTCCCGAAGGACAGCACCGCAAGCAGCAGCAGCCATTGCCATATCCGACCGGAGTTTTTGTTCACAGGTATTTAGCTTCATTCAGGTAGTGGCGCACATAATCATCCACCGCGGCTTCCAGCGAAGTAAAACCGCCGTTATAGCCGGCTGCCAGCAGGCGCGAAGTATCGGCCTGGGTAAAATACTGATAGGTATCGCGAATATCTTCCGGGGTGTCCACAAACTCAATGTGCGGGGGCATTCCGAGGCTGTGGAATACGGCCAGACTCAAGTCTTTGAAACTGCGGGCCGTTCCGGTGCCCAGGTTGTACAATCCGCTGTTTTTGCGGTGATGCATGAAGTGAATCAGCACCTTGAGCACATCTTTCACATAGATAAAATCGCGTTGCTGTGCGCCGTCGGCAATGCCTGCGCGGTGGGAGCGGAACAGGTGCATCATGCCGTGTTCCCTGATTTGGCGATGGGCATGAAACACTACGCTGGCCATGCGTCCTTTATGGTATTCATTCGGGCCAAACACATTGAAGAATTTGAAGCCGGCCCAGAAGAAAGGTTGTTCCTGTTGTGCCATCACCCAGAGGTCAAACTCCTGCTTGCTGCGTCCGTATGGATTCATGGGATGCAGGGATGAAAGCAGGGCCGGTTCATCGGAAAAGCCACCGGAAGCCATGCCATAAGTGGCGGCAGAAGAGGCATAGATCAAAGGAATCTGCGCCCTGCAACACAGGTTCCAGATTTCCTGTGAATAAGCCACATTCAGTTCGTGCAGCAGTTCCAGGTTCTGTTCGGCGGTATTGGTTCTGGCGCCCATGTGAAAGATGAACTGAACTTCTGATTCCTTGCCTTGAATCCAGTGAAAGAACTGGTCACGCGGCACCAGACAGCGGTATTTTTTGCCATCCAGGTTTTTCATTTTCTCCGGCTGGCTAAAATGATCTACCAGCACGAGGTCATGAAATCCCAGTTGGTTTAATGCGCCGGTCAGGCAACTTCCGATAAATCCGGCGGCTCCGGTAACAATAATCATCTGTTCGGTATTAAAATGAGTTCCTTCACCTCAGGCACGCTTGGGTTTTCGTGTGTATTTCCAACGGCGAATCCACCAGTTTGCTGCACCAAAAATCAGGATGATCAGCAAGGGCAGCAGCATGTTCAGCCATTTCCAGTAGGAACGTTCGTCTTTGATGCGGGTTTGGTCCAGCAGTCTCACATTGAGTTCTTTTCCGCGGATTTCGATGAGGCCGTTTTGGTCCAGCAGGTAATCTACGCAGTTCATCAGGAACTTTTTGTTGGAGAAGGTGATTCGTGAAAAGCGGTCGTAGCCCAGTGGATAAGGGTTTCCGCTGCGCAGCATCACGCCGTTTCGGGCAATATCACCATCGGCAATCACGATCATGCTGTTGTTGGTTTCTTTGATGAACTCCTGTGAAGTGAGTTTTCTGCGGAACACAAACGGGGAGCGAAAGGTTCCTTCCAGCAGCACCCCGCAACTTTGGAGGCCGCTGTTCATGGTTTCCCTGAACTTCGGATCGCGCGACTGCATGTAGGTGCTTACGTAATCAATGGTTGCCGGCACGCCAACGGTTTTGGTATAGGGCGAGCTCACCAGCAGGTCGGTGATTTTTACGTCGGGCCTGCTTTTGGCGCGCAGCGTGGCCGGGAATTGCGACCATACGGCGCCCAGATTCTTCACAATCGGATGATCCAGGTTGCGGCTGGTGAACAAGGGGAAATAATACCAGTCGAAGAACTCGCGGCGTGGGGTAGGAATGCGGTTGCAGGTGGCATCCATGAGCAGGTTCGGATTCAGGCTGACACCGTATTCAAACAACTGCGCGGTAATGTTATCCAGGTTTTGGTTCGTCGCCAGAAAGGAAGGATTGCGCTCCAGCGAATCTATTTCTGCGGAAACAGGGTCAACCATCCACAGCACCTTTCCGCCCTTCATGATGAACTGATCAATCAGATACAGTTCGGCATCGGTATAATCCTGCCGCGGTTTAGCGATGATGAGCCCGTCGGCACCATTGAGTCGGCGCTGCATCAGTTCCAGCAGCACCAGTCCGGCACTGTCCGGGTTAGATGTAAGATTCAGCTGAAACGGGCGTGCCGCTTCAGGGTCGGCCACGTTCAGGTTCATGCGTTCCACCTGATAATACTGGCTCAGTTCACGACTCAAATCGGCGGTTTGCATTTCATCCAGCTCGCCGCTGCCATCGGCAATGATGATTTTCTTCGGATTGCCTGCAATGCAACGGCGCACCATGTTGGCCAGTTCGTATTCCAGCCCCTGAATGGCCTGATTGACATTGGTTTCGGGGTCTTTGGCCACGTCGAATAAAAAGAAGTTCACACTAAATTCCTTGCCCTGATAAACCACGTCGGCACCCGGAACAACCAGTTTGAAACTGGTTTCGTCGATGCCTTCCCGGTCAAAGTCGCGCACCGGAATCAGGCCGCGTTGTTCCATCTGGGTCAGGATATTGCTCTTCTCCTTGTTGTCTTTCCCTTCCAGTGGATCGGTGAAGTCGATGTCGATTTTCTGTCCGGATGCTTCGCGAAATTCGTAGAGCAGGTCGCGTAGTTCATTGCGGAAGCGCTTGAATTTACTGGACATTTCTCCATCCAGATACACCTTCACATACAGTCGGTCCTTGATTTGGCCGCAGAGCTTTTCGCTGGTGGCCGAAAGGGTATATCGTTTTTCCGCAGTGAGGTCGAAACGTTTGTAGTATTGGTTGGCGAGCACGTTGGCAAGCACCACCACGAATACCACCACCAGCAATTCGGACTAGGATTGTAGCTTGTTGCGGAGTTTGTGAGTCGTTACCATTTCCTGCTGGAGAATTTTAATTTGGTGAAATAGAGAAACAGGCCGGTGAAGCTGGCAAAGTACACCATGTCTCGGGTATCAAGAACGCCTCTGCTGATGGAGCGGTAGTGGAAGTCAAGGGTAAGCCATTCCAGCATATTGCTCAAAAAGGGCAAATTGGGCAATTCGCCAATCATGCCGATCAGTTGGTACCACAAGAAGCAAAGCGCCATGCCGCCAATGAGTGCAACGATTTGGTTGTCTGCCCAGACGCTGGCAAATAACCCCATGGAAACGAAGGCTGCGCCCAACAGCAGCAAACCCGTATAACTTCCCAGGGTTGCGCCGGTGTCGAGGTTTCCGCGCGGGTCGCCCAGCGTCCAGATGGTGTACACATACACCAGGGTGGGCAACAAGGCAAAGACCACCAGCGCCAGGGCTGCGAAGAATTTGCCGAGAATGATTCCCCAGTCGCTCACAGGATGAGTGGTGAGTGTTTCCAGGGTTCCCAGTCTTTTCTCTTCAGCAAACGAGCGCATGGTGATGGCTGAAACCAGGAAGATGAACAGGAGTGGCGCGAACTGAAACAGCACGTCCAGTCCGGCAACGCCAAGGTCAAAAACGGTATATCCTTTCAGAATCCACAGAAACAGGCCCACGGCGATGAGGAATACCAGCATCACCATATAGGCAATAAGTGCGCTGAGGAAGCTTCTGACTTCTTTTTTAAGAATGGTCCACATGGCGGGTTAATTTTTGAAAGATGGATTCGAGGCTGTTTTGTTCGCTCACCAGTTCCAGCACTTCCAGGTTGTGACGCAGGGCCAGCTGAGAGGCGCGCTGGCGCAGGGAAGGATCGGCACTTTCCAGACGCCACTGTTGTGCCTGAAGCATGGTGATGTGCACGTCGCTGCCCAGTTCTTCCAACACAGACAAAGGAACCTGTGTGGCAAACTGGATGCGCACGGCATGTATGTTTTGTTCTTTGGAGCGCAGGTTTTCGAGGCGGTCATCGGCAACCAGTTCGCCTTTGTTGATGATGATGACGCGGTTGCAGATGGCTTCCACTTCCTGCATGATATGGGTGCTGAGCATCACGGTTTTTTCTTTGCCCAGGCTGTGGATGAGTTCGCGGATTTCTACAACTTGGTTTGGATCCAAGCCGCTGGTCGGTTCATCCAGGATCAGAACGTCCGGGTCGTGAATAAGGGCCTGCGCAAGTCCCACACGTTGGCGGTATCCTTTGCTGAGCTGCGCGATGAATTTATGTTGTTCGCGTTCCAGTCCGGTAGTTTCAATCATGGCGTCCACACGCTGTCGAAGCGTTTTGCCTTTCAGTCCGCATAAACCGCCCATGAAGCTGAGGTATTCGCGCACGTACATGTCGAGGTACAGCGGATTGTGTTCCGGAAGGTAGCCCACATGACGACGCGCCTGCATGCTTTGCGTGCGCACGTCAAACCCGCACACAGAAATACTGCCCGAGGTAGGAGGAATGAAGCAGGTGATGATTTTCATGGTGGTGCTTTTTCCGGCACCGTTGGGCCCAAGAAAACCAAGGATATCACCTTTGCCTGCGGAAAAGCTGAGCTCTTTAACTGCCCATTGTGTTCCGTAGCGTTTGGATAAGCCTTGAACTTGAATGCTCATAGAGAATCAGCAAATATAAACCTTAACTGTGCCGTGGGCCCGCGCATTTTAGCCTTGGGCGCGTTCAACGACCCGTCAAATGACGGGTCGCATCATCTGGCAGAACGCAGGCCGCGCCCAGCGACCCGTCGTTAGCCGGGTCGCAACTTCCACATCACGCCCCATCCAGCCAGCGCGACAATTCCTCCTCGGAATACGCGACCTGGAAATACTCCAGAAATTCCAGATACTCTTCCTTGAACGACTTCTTCTGATGATGCTCTTTTTGATTCTGGATATAGCGAATGACAGTATCCACCTGACCGCTGCTGTAGGAAAAAGCTCCGTAACCTTCCTGCCATCTGAATTTCGTAACAGGGTAAAATTTACCGTTGATGAACACCGTTGAAGCCTTCTTCACCTCCCGAACCAGGTCAGCCAGGATACACGTGGGACGCATCATAAAAAAGATGTGCAGATGATCCGGCATGCCATTGATCGCCAGAACATCTTGCCCTTTGTTGCGGAAAATACCGGTAATGTAGCGATGCAGTTCCGCTTCCCACTCAGAACGAATCGAGTGCCGGCGATAACGAACAGCAAAAACAAGATGGATGTAAACTTTAGAAATTGTATGAGACATAAAGAAAAAATAAACAGTACAGAACGTTGAAAAACACCGGGAACCCAAACCAAAATGCGGCTCCCTGAAAAAATATTGTAGCCTCAGTTTCCTTCCGGAGCCAGTTGCACCTTCAGCCCGTCCAGCTCCGGGTGAATATGAATCTGACAGCCCAAGCGACTATTGTCTTCCACGAAGAACGCCTGATCCAGCATGGCCAGTTCTGCCTCAGCAGGTTCCGGCAAATCGTGTTCGCTCAGCACGTACACCTGACAAGTGGCACACATCGCCATGCCGCCGCAGCGGCCTTCAACCGGCAGTTCATACATACGACAAACCTCCATCAGGTTCAGGTTCATGTCTGTGGGCGCTTCCAGCAGATGTTCCTTTCCCTCGCGGTCAATTACGGTGATTCGAACCTCCGGCATAAGGCCACAAAAATAATGAAGAGGTAGAACGGTCCTGAAGGAAACAGGAATTAAAGCTTCATGAAACGCCGCAACAGGCTTTCTGCCGGAACCATGTAGGCAATTTCTCGGTAAGGAATAAATACCTCCGAGAGGCCCGTGGCATAAGGGCCTACCTCGTAGATGTTGTAATAAAACCGGATGCCGTTATGCGCGATGTCGAAATTCTCGTTCACAGTAAACTCCCCGCGTTGAAAGAACCAGCCTTCCTCGCCGTTTTGTTCCAGGAACAAACGCTCGGCAATCCTGTTCAGTACCGGGTGATAAGCCTCCGGAA
>JBDKIU010000042.1:0-12368 GCA_039796915.1 Bacteroidota bacterium
GCTTGCCGTCGGCAGAAAATTTAAGGATGCCCATATCGCGGCTTCCGCCATAACCAGTGCGCGACTCCGGATCACCGCCGCCAAACCGGGGCTGGTAGCTGCCCATGCTTGTCGGGAAACCAAAATCAAAAACGGTACCTCCGGCGTAGGCATTTCCAAAATCATCGTACGTTCCGGTACAACCGAAATTATCAGCTAAAGAGCCAGAGTAGGTAGAGAAAACCAGCAACGGGTCTATGACCAAAGGGCCAAGGTAGTTTTCTGGCAGGCGAACCGCAAACTTCACGGTATCTCCGTTCAATTGGTAGACCGCATCAAAAGCCGCCGTTGGGTCGCGTTCCGGATTATACACCAGTGGAATATGCTCCTGTATGATGCCCAAGGTGGTTTCGATATTCAGCGTTCCTTTGAACAGGAAAGGTCTTTGCACACCTTCGTATACAATTCCGATGCGCGATAAAGAAGCGCCAGACCTTAGGTGCAGGTTGTATTTCAAAGCATTCCCTGCTGCGGCCAACTCCAAATCCACGCCAGGATATAAATCCCGAAGCCAAACTGAAGAAAAAGCCCTTGCTCCCGAAGCCCAGCGGGAGGAATCCATTCCGTGAAAAAAGTTGAAGTACTCGGGAAGCAAGTCCGTGCCTTCAGCGCGTGCACTGGCTGAAGCATGACAGAAACGCATTCGGTAGGCGTGCATCTGCAGGGAATCACCTTCTGCAACTTCTGCATGCCAGCGCTGCGCCTTGCTTTTGTCGTAGCGCTGAAACACCAAAGCATCGCGCTCCACATATAGCTTACCGCCCTGAAGATCGGCGCGGAAACGAACCTGTTCAGGCCACTGGCCAAGGTTCTCCACAAAGCGCAGCTGCGCCCCCAAAGGCGAACAAAGACAGCTGAACAAAGCGGCTAGAATGAACCTGCGCATTACGACCCGAGGCGTTTCACACAAATTTAGGCAAATTTGCTCCCTGAAGATTATGCGCATCCTGTTTTTCGGTACCCCGGAGTTTGCGGCTTGCAGCCTGCAGCGGATCATAGACCAAGGTTTCCAGGTTGTTGGCGTGGTAACGGCCCCTGATAAACCCGCAGGTCGCGGATTGACAGTTCGGGAAAGCGCGGTAAAACAGGTTGCTGTGGCGGCGGGAATCCCGGTATTACAGCCTGTAAACCTCAAAGCACCGGAATTTCACGAACAGCTGTTAAACCTTGCCCCAGACCTGGGCGTCGTCATCGCCTTCCGAATGCTGCCCTTGTCGGTTTGGAGCCTTCCGCCATTGGGCACGTTCAACCTGCATGCTTCATTACTGCCGGATTACCGGGGCGCAGCGCCCATCAACAGAGCTCTGATGGATGGAGCCAAAACAACCGGCGTGACAACTTTTTTCCTGAAACACGAAATAGACACGGGCGACATCCTGTTGCAGGAATCGCTGGCTGTAGGTGAAGAAGAAGATGCGGGAAGTTTGTATCAGCGACTCATGCTTTTAGGTGCAGATTTGGTGATACGCACGCTTGAAGGCATACAACAAAACAAGCTGAAACCAATTCCGCAGGTTGCGCATGGGCCGCTTCATACGGCGCCGAAAATATTTCCCGAAGATTGCCGCATCAATTTTGAGCAAACTTGTGCTGCTGTCCATAATCATGTACGCGGATTGGCTCCTGCACCTGGTGCAACCACCATTTTTCAGGACCGACAAGTGAAGATATTGGCTTGCCGCCCGTTACCCGAAATACATCTCGAGGCTGGAAAATGGCAGAAAATCGAGCATCATCGGGTGTTGGTGGGCTGTAAAGAAGGAGCCATAGAAATACTTCAACTGCAACCGGAAGGAAAAAAACGGATGTCGGCTTCAGACTTCGCCAATGGCTGGATGAAAGACGTTTGACCCAGTTTTTGCAGACTTGTTCGATTTTTTTTTTTGAATTCTTTCCATTTAAAATTTGGATTTATCCACAACGATCTTTTAACTTGCTGATTACAAATCACCTAAAGCCTATAGATAAACCCTTACCACAGAAACTTTCCGCATAAGTTCATCTGTAACCGTACTTAACAGAAAGGGTTTAGCTATGCACACACACTTAATTCCCGACCAAAAGCTGGTAGTTTCCTATTTAGAAGGAAATGAAGCTGCGCTTGAAATGTTGATCAGGCGCTACAAACAGAAGGTGATGACTTCCATTTACATGTTGGTGCACGACCGTTATCTGGCGGAAGACATCTTTCAGGAAACCTTTATCAAGGTGATTCACTCTTTAAGGCAAGGCAAGTATCAGCATGAAGGTAAGTTTCTTCCCTGGGTGATTCGGATTGCCAGAAATTTATGCATAGACCACATCCGGCGACGCAAGAAAATGCCCACCATCACAGACAGCGAAGGAAAAGATGTGTTTGGCTATATCAAAGTTGATGAACCCAATGCACATGACCGCATGGAATCCAGTCAGACCAACAGCCTGCTGATTGCGCTGATAGAAAAACTGCCTGATGAACAACGAGAGGTGTTGATACTCAGGCATTATGGCGAACTGAGCTTCAAGGAAATTGCCGAATTGACCGGATGCAGCATCAATACTGCATTAGGTCGAATGCGCTATGCCATCCTGAATTTGAGAAAAATGATGGTTTTTTCTGCACAGCGGCAATAATTACATGCATCGGGCGTTAGCACAATTTTCACGCCTATGCATCAAACCATTACACAAGAAGACGTTATTCGCTATGCTTATGGAGAAACCAGTGCAGAAGAGCAACTGCGCATAGAAGAGGCGCTGGCATCCAACCCGGAACTTCAGGATTTTTTTGCACTGCTGAAACAGGCTGCCGTTGAAATGAATGGCATCAGGATGACACCGCATCCCACTTCGGTGCGCATCATCATGGAAGAATCGCAGGACAGTTCCATGGAAATCAGCAACGGTTAATGAAAAAGCCTTTTCGGGTGCGATAAATCAGCACTAAAAATATTCATTTCATGTTCAAATGAACTTTTTTTGAATGTTCATTTGCAGCATCACTATGGCAAACCAAACAACACTTTCCTCCATTCCGAAACTGGACTTATCAGACTTCCTGAGCAATGACGCCGCTAAAAAAGCGCGTTTTGTCCAGGAATTAGGCAACGCCTATGAAGATATAGGATTTGTGGCCATACGCAATCATGGCGTTGATGCCGCGCTGCTGGAACAACTCTACGAAGATGTAAAATCCTTTTTTGCGCTGCCGGAATCGGTAAAACTCAAATACGATGACACCGCAGGGGGCGGGCAACGTGGTTATACCGGATTTGGAAAGGAACACGCCAAAGACCGTAATGCGGGTGATTTGAAAGAATTCTGGCATTTTGGTCAGTATGCTCCGGAAAGCGATCCGCTTTACTCCTTCTATCCTTCCAATAAAACGGTGCAAGAAATTCCTCGATTTAACGAGAGCGGCAAAGCCATTTACCAGGCACTTGAACACTGTGGAATTCAAATGCTGCGGGCCATTGCACTGCACCTCAACCTTAACGAACAGTATTTTGATGATAAGGTGCGCTATGGAAACAGCATCCTTCGCCCCATCCATTATCCACCCATTACCGGGGAACCTAAAGATGCCATCCGAGCCGGAGAACACGAAGACATTAACCTGATTACGCTGCTTGTTGGCGCCAGCGCAGACGGACTGGAAGTTTTAGATAAAAGCGGAAACTGGGTTCCTGTAACTGAAGTGGCAAACCATATTGTGGTGAATGTGGGTGATATGTTGCAGCGCCTCACCAACGACCGCCTGAAGAGTACCACGCACCGAGTGGTAAATCCTCCTCGGGAACTTTGGAATACGCCACGCTACAGCATTCCGTTCTTCCTTCATCCGCGTCCGGAAACCCGCCTGGACTGTCTGGATTCGTGTATCGACGAATCCCATCCAAAAAAATACGCCGATTGCAGCGCCAATGAATTTCTCTTGGAGCGACTGCGGGAAATCGGATTGATTAAATAAGCTTTATTCCGGCAGGAAGAGGTTTTTCAACTCCTGCGCTTCGTCGGGCTTCATTTTCCCAGCAAGGATCAGGCGCACCTGACGACGGCGCAGGGCACCCTCAAATCGTTGTTGTTCAACTTCCGTTTCAGGCTGAAGTGCGGGCACTTTAACAGGCTTATTTCGGCTATCCAACGCCACAAAGGTGTAATATGCTTCGTTGCAACGTACAATTTCGTTTCTTGGAATATTCTGGGCGAACACTTCCAGGTACACTTCCATGCTGGAGTTAAACGCACGTGAAACCTGCGCCTGTAACGTTACAACATCACCGAGATGAATTGCTTCTTTGAAAGAAACACTATCCACAGATGCCGTAACCACAATTTGATTGCTGTGCTTTTGGGCGGCAATGGCTGCACAAATATCCATCCAGTGAAGGAGGCGGCCACCCATGAGGTTTCCAAGGGTGTTGGTATCGTTGGGAAGCACAATTTCATTCATCACTGTGAAACTGTCCTTTGGAAGTCTGCTATGATTCTTCATGAATTGGATACAAAAATAAAGACCGGCACTGGGCCGGTCTTAGAATATTCTGTGTAGTGTTTGAAATTAAGCTTCAGCAAGTACCACCGAAACGAAAGATCTGTTGTTTGCTCCTTTGTGGAATTTAACCACGCCGGGAGTCAATGCGAACAATGTATGGTCTTTGCCGATGCCAACATTGTTTCCGGGATGGTGTTTGGTACCACGCTGACGAACAATAATGTTACCGGCGATTACCTTTTGACCTCCGAAGATTTTCACGCCCAAGCGTTTGCTGTGCGATTCGCGTCCGTTTTTACTACTGCCTGCGCCTTTTTTGTGTGCCATTTTTTATTGTCTTTAAGCGTTAAGCCTTGATGGATTCAATGTGAATACGGGTGAATTGCTGACGGTGTCCGCGCTTTACGGCATAACCCTTGCGCCTTTTCTTTTTAAACACCAGAACTTTATCACCCTTAACGTGGCTGATGACTTTGGCTTCAACGGTGCTTCCGCTGATTACTGGAGTTCCAACCTTCGTTTGGCCGTTATTTTCCACAAGCAAAACCCGGTCGAAGGAAACCTTTGAACCTTCTTCCGCGGCCAGCCTGTGAACATAAATGGACTGATTTTCAGCCACTTTGAACTGCTTGCCTGCTATCTCTACAACTGCGTACATGTTCGAAAAATGAGGGCGCAAACTTAGTGCTTATTTCTCCAAAAATCAAAAACCTATGGGAAAAATCCTGCAAGTGGATGCAAATAAAAGCAACCCTTGGCTCGTTTGTAGCACAACAGCAAGCCCAATGTGGAAATATTCGGGTTTACGAAGCTAGGGCTGCGTTTTACTTTTGAACAGCGATGAACATCCGTCGAATCTTCTTTTTCGCAGCCATGCTGCCCTGTGTGCTCCAAGGCCAGGATACCATTAACCGGATTGATCCCATCGGTGTTCAGGTGACTTACGAACCCAACCTTCGAGATGCCCGCAAAATCGACCTCATCCCGGAAACGGAAAAAAGGAAATTTGACGTTCCAAGGCTGTTGTACACCATTTATCCCGTGCAATGGGACGCCCGGAGGGTGGTGAAAGTGCAGGCTCCTTCCAAAATGAAAGTAAGCGGCGACAGCAGTGGAACGCCCAACTACGCCAAAGCCGGATATGGGATGTACAACTTCAAACACTTGGGTGTGTACCTGGCCAACAAACCAAACAACCGTTACAGTTATGGTATCAAATTGAACCACCTGAGCGCTGACCAGAATAAAAGCAGCAGAGACTTTTCGGATAATGCCATCCTGTTGAGCGGCAGCCGTTTCTTTAACAGAAGCAGTTTCACAGGAATGGTTTCCTACGACCGCAATATGATTCGTTTTTACGGAATGGATACGGCCTTTACCGCGGAAGGTGTAGAAACCAGGAAAATTGCCGACTCGTGGAAGTTCTCCAGCAGGTATGAAAGTAAAGAGATGGGTAAAAAAGCTGGCTTTCATGCAGGATTTTCATTCAATCAGTTTACAACAAACCTTGACCAGAGTGAAGCCGAAATCAGCGCCGATGCGGGCATTCAGAAGCATCTGAAACAAGGAGCCATCCATGGTTCGCTTGGTTTGCGCTCCCTGCAAATCAGGCAGGATACCCTGGAGCAGAAAATCTTCATTTTTGATGTCAGGCCTTCCTACACCTTTCAAAAGAAAAAAACCATGATCAGGGTTGGCTTCAATGCCAGCTATCTTACCGAAGGTGCTGCGCAGAACTTCTACATCAATCCAACAGTACACGCTACCTATGAACTAATGCCCAATGCCGTGCAGGTTTTTGGAGGCATTTCCGGTGGGCTGGAAACCAATTCACTGAGTCGAATGAACCGAATGAATCCGTTCATTTACGACAGTATCCCGGTGCGGCAAACCTATGAAGGCTTCTCCATTTATGGTGGTGCCAAAGGGAAAATCACCAACAACAGTGAATTCAAAGTAACCTTGTCCCACAGAAGTTTGAGCAATATGCCGCTGTTTGTCAATTCAGGTGATTCTTTGAACAGTTTTATCCCAATCTACGACAATGTGGGCATCACCCGCCTGAATCCTGAACTGCGCTTCGGCATTGGAGAGCAATTCAAACTGGCCCTGAGCGCAAACCTGAACGCCTACAATCTTGAATCCGGAGCAAGAGCCTGGCAGCTTCCAAATACCGAAATCAACCTGAACGCCAGCTATCTGATTGGGAATAAAATCCGTATGAGTGCCCTGATTTCAGGAATGGGATCTCGCTATCAGCAGATTTATGGGAAGCAAAACAACCTGAAAGTTAAAGGTTTCCTTGATGCCAACCTTATGGCCGATTACAAACTCAGCGAACGTTTCCGCGTATGGCTTACCTTGGCCAATATGACCAGCAATGCCTACCAGTTCTGGTACCGTTACCCCCGTTATGGATTCACCGCTTTAGGTGGCCTCGCCATTTCGTTCTGATCACTTATCTTCGCAGATGCGCATGAATGCTCATGAAAAATCCCTGATTTATTTTGTCGAGAAGCTGGTTCGACACCACGAATGCGTGGTGGTTCCCGGTCTTGGAGGCTTTATCACCAGAGACCACAGCGCATCACTGAACAGATTTAACGGTCAGTTGAAGCCAAACAGCAGAACCATTTTCTTTAACGACATCCTGCGCCAGGACGATGGTATTTTACTGAATGCCATGAGCAGCGAATTGGGCATTTCCTATGTTGAAGCTCAGGAACTGGTTCATGGTGAAGTGCAGGATTTACTTCGCCGCTGTGCCTCTCATGAACAACAGGTTTTTGGGATCCTCGGTTCTTTCTACCTGAATCAACACGATAAACTGTTCTTCCTTCCTTCAGTAACGCTGAATCTTTCTGATATTTCTTATGGTTTGAAACCGGTGCAGCTGGAAGCTGTGGTTGAAACCCTGACCAGAGAAATCAGAAAACCCATTCCAACTCAGGTAATCAGCACGCCAACTACCGCCACCACAGCCGCGCCTATTTCCATTGCTCCTGAGCCTGAACATACAAGTAAACGCACACAACTCTGGAAGGTGGCCGCAGCGGTTGCAATGTTGAGTTTGAGTACGGCCGCCGGAATACGGATTACCCATTTCCTGAAGAAAGACCAGCAACCAGCCCTCAGCACCGCTTCCATCGGACCTGAAACACCCCTGAATACCCCTGAACCGGCAACAACGCAGAAAGAGGAAATAAAACTTGAACCTCAGCGCACTGCTGCTTCGGTAAAACCCGAACTGAAACAACTGGTGGAAGCAAAAGGACATTACAAGGTCATTGCTGCCTGTTTCATTACAGAGAAAGCCGCCATTGAAGAATTGAAAAGACTTGCCACCCTTGGCATCAGTGCAAATGTTGGAAGGCCTAACAGCAGTGCACTTTACAGGGTCATCGTTGGTGAAGCGCCTACGCCACAGGGGGCTGCGAATTATGCCACCAAATTTACCCGCGCCCACAAAATCAGAACACGGGTAGAGTTGCTTCGTTTACCTTAATTGTATCTAAGGAATAAGTACACATGGAACTGGAACGGAAAAATGAGCTTGCGGCCATGGCCGGCTCCATGAGCATCACTGGATTACTCATCCTGTTGCTAACCCTGATTGGTTTTACAACACCCAATCCACCATTTCCACAAGAACCCGGTGGTTTGGAAATCAGTCTTGGTGAAGCTTACATGGGCGGTCCGGATGATGTGGCTGCCCGACTTGGCGGAGCATACAGTGCCGAACAAAGTGCTGCGCCGATGACCGGTGGTGGCGATGATGTGCTGACTCAGGATGATGCCGAGCCAACCGTGGTACTTCCGCCCATTAATCCGCCGCGGCGTGACAGACCCGCAGAGGTGGTAACGCATGACAAACCCCAGCCGGTTCAACCCACTACCGACCTTCCAACAATCAACAGAAGCGCCAACCGCGGAAGCGGACAACCCGGGCTGGAAAACGGAGATCCCAACGGAACTGGTTTGAATGGACGCGGCGACGGTGTGCAACGAGGCAATCAGGGAGATCCGCAAGGAACCGGTGATGATCCCAATGGCGTGCGTGGCGGACTGATCGGAAACAGTACCTTTAGGGGAACTCGTCCATCAACCAACTTGCGTTCGCTTGGCGCAGATGGTGAAGGAAACATCATCGTACGCCTGAAAATCGACTGTAACGGACAAGTTGTAGCCATTGAAGATACCGACGTTCGCGGCAGCACATACAATGCCGTCGATCAGGATGAAATTGCAAGGATGCTGATCAGAAATCTGAAATTTACGGCGATCACCAATGGCGATTGCCCTCAGATTGGCCAGATTACCTTTCAACTGAGAAGAGGATACTAAGCGGTCTTCAGCTTTTTAACGCGACAAATACGCACATTTTCTGCGTGCCATGGTACTTCACTCCTACCACGAAGCCCTTGAATATTTGTACAGCAGACTTCCCGTGTTTCAACATCAGGGAGCCAGTGCCTACAAAAAAGACATTACCAATACCATCCTGCTGAGCGAAGCCCTCGGAAATCCAGAACGCAAGTTCAGGAGCATTCATATAGGTGGCACCAATGGTAAGGGTTCTGTATCCAGTATGCTTGCCGCCGTGTGTAACCGGCACGGAATGAAAACCGGTCTATACACTTCTCCGCATCTGAAAGATTTCAGGGAACGCATCAGGATTGATGGATCGATGATTGACGAAGCCTATGTTCTGGACTTTGTCAATCAAACCATTCCATTAATTGAGCGCATCAACCCCTCATTTTTTGAACTTACCGTGGCCATGGCATTTACCTGGTTTGCCGCGCAAAAGGTGGATGTAGCGATTGTAGAAGTCGGCCTGGGCGGAAGGTTAGATTCTACCAACATCATTACCCCAGAATTATCTGTAATCACAAATATTGGCTGGGATCACGCCGATTTGCTGGGACCCACGCTGACACATATTGCTGCTGAAAAAGCTGGAATCATCAAACCCAACATCCCGGTAGTTATCGGAGAATGGGATGAAGTAAGCGGCCCGGTATTTCAACGTAAAAGTGAAGAATGTGGCGCTCCTATGCGTGTTGCTTCTGAAAACCCCGAATGGACAGGTCGCATTTTTGAAGGTTCCCTGAAAGGCTTTTACCAACAAAAAAACATGCGTACGGTTTGGGAAGCAGTACGCATGTTGCAAGAATACGGCTGGCAACTGGACGATAAACAAGTGCAACACGCGTTGCATCAGGTTTCGGAACTCAGCGGATTACGCGGTCGTTGGGACATCCTGCAGCCGGAAGGACCGCAAATTGTGGCTGACACTGCGCACAATGAACCTGGTCTGCGCGAGGTCATGAACCAAATAGAAAGCTGTTCTTATCAATCCTTACACATGGTCTTGGGATTTGTTAAGGAAAAAGACCTGGAACGCATCCTTCCCTTATTTCCAGAACATGCCCATTACTATTTCTGCAAACCAAATCTGGATCGCGGTTTGGACGTCACCATTTTACAGCAAAAATTTGCGGCTTCAGGTCTCATGGGCAAGGCATTTCCAAGTGTTGCAGCAGCCATTCAGGAAGCTAAATCCAATGCCGGTCCGCAAGACTTCATCTACATTGGCGGCAGCACATTTGTTGTTGCTGAAGCCCTCTAAAAAAAAAGAAGCCGGCTACCACAGGCAACCGGCTTCCATTGATGTAAAATATGATTTAGGCAGAAGCCTGTTCTTTCGGTGCTGCAGCCTTCACTTCATCGTTTACGCCGCTGGCAAAACCTGCGAAATTCTCATTGAACAAACGCGCCAGGTGGTTTGCTTTTGCATCATAAGCAGCTTTATCCTCCCAGGTATTTCTTGGATTCAGCAGTTCTGAAGGTACGCCGGGACAGGAAAGTGGCATGCTGATGCCAAAAACAGGATGGTTCTGATATTCCACATTTTCCAATTCATCATTCAGGGCAGCGGTAATCATTGCGCGGGTGTAGGCAAGTTTCATCCTTGACCCTACGCCATAGGGGCCGCCGGTCCAACCTGTATTCACCAGCCATACACGAATGTGCGGGTGATGATGCAGTTTGTCACCGAGCATCAGCGCATATTTCCCAGGATGCAATGGAAGGAACGCTTTACCGAAGCAAGCTGAAAACGTAGCCTGTGGTTCTGTAACACCAGCTTCTGTTCCAGCCACCTTAGCGGTATATCCACTGATGAAATGGTACATGGCCTGACCCGGAGTCAAACGGCTGATGGGTGGCAATACGCCAAATGCATCCGCAGTAAGGAAGAAGATGTTTTTCGGCGTCTTCCCAACTGAAGGAACTGCGGCATTGTCAATATGATTGATGGGATAAGCAACACGCGTATTCTCAGTAACAGAAATATCGTCGTAATCAACGGTATTGGTTCCTTCTACGAAACGTACGTTCTCAACCAACGCTCCATGTCTGATGGCATTCCAGATTTGGGGTTCTTTTTCTTCAGTAAGGTTAACGCATTTTGCATAGCAACCACCTTCAAAATTGAAGATATCGTCATCGGACCAACCGTGCTCATCATCACCAATCAGCTTTCTGGCAGGATCAGCACTCAAAGTGGTTTTTCCGGTTCCGCTCAATCCAAAGAAAATAGAGGTATCACCACGTTCACCAATATTGGCCGAACAGTGCATGCTCAGGGTATTGCGCTCCTGAGGAAGCACATAGTTCAACACGGTAAAGATGCTTTTCTTGATTTCACCTGTATATCCTGATCCACCAATCAGTACAATCTTTCTGGTGAAATCCACGATGGTGAAGTTATGCTGTCGGGTACCATCTTCAGCAGGCACTGCGTGAAATGAAGGAGCAGCAAGGATGAGCCATTCAACAGGTTCATTTAAAATTTCTTCTGTGCTGGGGCGCAGGAAGAGGTGTTTGGCAAAAAGGTTCTGATATGCACTTTCTGTAACAACATCGATGTTCAGACGAAAACGCGGATCTGCACAAGCGTAGGCGCGACGGTGAAACAGCGTCTTGTTTTCAAGATGACGCAATACTTTGCCGAGCAATGCATCGAACTGATCCGAACCAAAAGGCTGATTCACAGAACCCCACCAAACCGTAGATTCGGTATTGGTGTCTTTTACTACGAACTTATCCTTTGGTGAACGGCCGGTGAACGCGCCGGTGTCTGCTGCCAGTGCACCGGTATCGGTAATGATACCTTCTTTTCGCTCAATAGCCTGCGCAACCAGTTCGTCGGTGCTGAGGTTCTGATACAATTTCCCTGCCTTTTGGGCAATGTGGTTCAGAATTTCTGTGTTCTTCATGAATAATGAGGGCTTTGATTAGCGCAGCAAAGGTACATTTTTAAAAACCATCGACTCCGAAAATTGATGAATCTTTGCGATTCAGGAATGAAAATCATGCTCCAAGGTGATGATCAATGCCGGCGCGGGTTTGCGCTGCATGCCAAGGTAAAGTGGAAACACTTTTTTTCGTTAAATCTTAGTGTCATGATGACACTTATGATGTTCGGAACTTGTTTCCAGACACCCGGAACTTTGAGGGCACAGGCATACCAGTTTCGTCCGAAACTTGACCTTGGACTGGGCAGTTCAGGCCTGGCGGTTCAGGGATTATTCCAATACCTGCACTTCCGGCAAAAATCGCTTCCTGTTCCGGCGGTAAGACCGGAATTTAAACTGGGACCGGATCATTGGTTTGCTTATCAGTATCGCCCAAAAGCGGCAAAATGCTCCGACCTGCTGGTGGCCACACAACTGGCGCTGCCGCTTATTTCAGGAATGGCCCGCATCAAACTACCGGAATATCAAAAAGCAATGATGGTTGGCGCGCAATCATTGTTGTGGACCATGAACATCACTCAAGGGATCAAACT
>JBDKIU010000043.1:0-5878 GCA_039796915.1 Bacteroidota bacterium
TCCTTTTTCCCGACATACTTAAGCCATACGGAATCTTTTGTTTGACCACTGGTCAAGTACTCGTTAATGATTAAATGTTGTTCTTCAACTGTGAATTGTGACGGTGTTTTGTATTTGATGCGCTGTTTCATAGTTACACGTTTATCGGTGTAAACTCATTTCAGGACAAGTCACACCATGACAGATTGGGAAGTGGCAGGTGGGTGAGCGGAGCCCACCATCATACACGGAATCGCCCTTCGACAGGCTCCCCCACTGCTCATTGCTAACGCAATTCGGTAAGGGCAGGCACCATGACAGATTGGGAAGTGGCCGGTGGGTGAGCAGCTTGCCCCGCAATCGGAGCGAAGCGTAGAGATGCGGGGGAGTCGAACCCCACCATCATACACGGAATTGCCCTTCGACAAGCTTACGCTTCGTCTTCTTCTTCTTCCGGAAGGTCGATGACAGATTCGCTGAGTTCTTCCTTCGGATTCAGTCCTTTTTCAAAGCTGAGGATGAGCGCGGGCAGCAGGAACAGGTTGGCGAACATGCCCACCAGCAGCGTAGTACCGGTCAGCCAGCCCAAAGCCTTGGTTCCCTGGAAATCACTGAACACGAAAATCATGAAGCCGGCAAACAGCGCAATATTGGTGTAAATCATGCTGTGGCCTACTTCCATGATCACATGGCTGAGGGTTTCGCGCAGGCTCTTGTCGCTGTGTTTCAATTCTCGCCGGAAGGTTGTGACAAAATGGATGGTGGCATCCACCGCAATTCCGAACGAGATGGAGAATACCAGGATGGTGCTGGGCTTCAGCGGAATTTGGAAATAGCCCATGATTCCGGCGGTGATGATCAGCGGAATGCAGTTCGGAATCAGCGAAATGATGATCATTTTCAGCGATGGGAACAGCAATCCCATAGTGAAGGCAATCATCACCAGGGCCCAGAAGGTGGAGCTGAGCAGTGAGTCGTACAGGTACGAGTTGCCTTTCAGGAAGATGGCCGAGGTTCCGGTGATGTGGACGTCGAATTGCTCTTTGGGGAACATCTCATCAATGATGTGGTGCACCTCATCGGTGATTTCCTTCATGCGCACGCTGCCCACATCGGCCATCTGATAACTCACCCGCAGTTCGTGATAGTCTTTGTCCACCAGCCCGGCCATCAGGTTCTTCCGACCTGCGGATGGTTCGGGCATATACATCGCAATCTGCCCCAGCTCTGTGGATGGCGGCAAGCGGTAGTATTTCGGTTCGCCGTCGTGGATGGTCTGGTTGGCAAAGCGCACCATTTCTACCAGCGAAATGGGCTTGCTTAGCTCGGGGAACTTCTCCAGTTTCTTCTGCAGGGCGTAAATCTTGTTCAGCGTGGTGTAGTTCTTGGCTCCGTTTTCTTCGGTGCATTCCACCACAATTTCAAACGGCATCACGCCTTTGAAGTGCTTCTGGAAGAATTCCAGATCCTGATACAGTTTGGAGTTGTGGGGAATATCGTCCACCATAAACGCCAATGGCTTCAGGCGCCACATGTAGATGCCTGCAAACACCGTCAGCGCGATGCTCCAGAAGTAAATCCGGCGCTTGTGGTGGAAGACCATGAACCGCACCCATTCCAGAAAACGGGTGATGTTTCGGTTTTCCAGGTGCTGGATTTGTTTGGAACTGGGCGCAGGCAGGAAGCTGTACGCAATGGGCAGTCCCACCAGGGTAATCACAAAAATGGCGTTGATGGCCCAGAATGCCACAATGCCGAATTGTTCCAACACCGCCGATTCGGTGAAATAGAACACGCCAAAGCCAATCGCTGTGGTGATGTTGATGAGGAAACTCGCTACGCCAATGCGGGAAATGATGCGCGTGAGCGATTTCATCTTGTTGCCATGACGGCGGTACTCATCGTGGTATTTGTTGATGAGGTAGATGGTATTCTGAACGCCAATCACCACCAACAGCGTGGGCAGGGTGCCAATCAGCATGGTGATTTTGAAGCCGTACAGTTGGGAAATTCCCAAACACCAAATCACGCCGATGGCGATGAAGAACATCGAAATCAGCAGGGTGGTAAGACTTCTGAAGAACAACAGAATCAGCAACGCGGTGATGCCAAAGGCAATCACGGTGAACAAGGTGATTTCATTTTTAACCTTCGTGCTGAACTCGTTGCGGATGTAGGGAAGTCCTGAGTAGTGGATGGTGGTTTTATTGTCGTTGGCGAATTTGTCGCAGTGGTCGAAAGCTTTACGCAGCAAGGCATTGCGGATTTCACTGTCCAGCACCTTCTGCTCTATGGAAACAATACAGAGGGCCACGCCACTGTCTTTGTTGAAGATGAGTTTGTCGTAGAAGCGCAGGTTTTCGAACGCTTCATACAGCGAATCCAGTGCTTCCTGTGTTTGGATGTCTTTGTGAAACAGCGGCTGGGTGACAAACTGCTGCAGGCTGTCGTCAACTTGCAGGGAAACCACGCGGGTTGGCGAAATCACATCTGTAACACCGGGAATGTTCGACAGGCTGTCGCATAAGGCCGAGAAGCGCCTGAAATAGTCCAGTTTCCAGAAGTTGTCCGTCTGGACGCCAATAATCAGCTTGTTGCCGTCTTCTCCGAATTTCTTCTTGAAGTCAATGTATGTGATGAAGTCTTTGTCGGTTTTGGGAACCAGCTTCTGCATGTCGTATGCCAGCTGAATCTTGCTGGCATGGTAACCCATAAAACCTGTAAGACCGAGGATGATGAGCAGCCACCACACGCGGTAGCGCATCACCGCACTTGCAATTTTGTCCCACATAATAAGGGGGCAAACTTACCGCCATTTGGTCAGAAAATCAGCGTATTCGCCTGATACGCCTTATTTTGCGAATGAATTTCGCAGCATCTTTTTTCAAAAACATGAGGTATTGGTGGTTGACTTTGGGTCTTTTGCGGGCCGGCTTGCTTCTGGCTCAGGGCGATGCTGATATTCCCTTTGGCTCCTGGCGTGTGCACGTTCCCTACGCGGATTGTAAGCACCTGGCCGAAACGCCCGAACGCATCCTGGCGGCCAGCGAAAACGGTTTGTTCAGCGTGGGCAAGGCCGATGGTGAAATACGCAGGCTCTCTGCCGTGGATGGGTTCAGCGATGTGGGAATTGCCTTTATGGATTACCAGCCCGATGCCGACATGGTGCTCATCGGTTACCGCAACGGGAACATCGACCTGATCAAAAACGACAACCGAATCATCAATCTGCCCGATGTGCTCAATTCTTCATTGCAGGGCGATAAAGCCATCCGCCACGTGCATTTCCGGGGCAACGAGGCCATCATCTCCACAGGACTCGGCATCTTAATCCTCGATCTTGAGCGGGAAATTTTCACCGATTCCTATACCAGCATCGGCCCGGGTGGAAGCACGGTTGCCGTTGCCGCTACGGCGGTAGTCAACGACACCCTGTTTGCCGCCGTTTCCGGATCCATCCTCTACGCGCCTTACGATGGCTCGCGCAACCTCAGCGACTACAACAACTGGAAACAGCTGCGCAGCGGCGTGGTCTGCAAGAACATGGTGAACTGGAACAATGCCCTGGTTTGCGACCTGAACAAGGTGGTGCAGAAATACGAGCAGGGTTCCTGGTCAGATTACTACGACGGCAGGCAGGATACTATTGCCAATATCGGCGTGTATTACGGAAAGCTGTATGTTTTTGCGGAAGGAAGAATCATCAGCGACAACGGCACGGCCAAGAGCATCATTCCGGTAAACCTGATCAACCGGGGAATTGTGGATCGGGAAGGCTTCGTGTGGTTTGTGCTGAATACCTACGGGCTCATCAAAAAAATCAACGGCAACGAGGTGAGCTTCTTCCCCAACGGGCCGGCCTTCAAGCAATCGTACCAGATGGCTTCCGTGGGCCGTACGCTTTATGTCACCGGAGGCGGAACTTCAAGCACCTTCGGCAACGCCTTCAACAACAACGGATACGCCATCTTCCACGAAAACCGCTGGATCAACCGCGGGCCCAATCCCATTACCGATGGCCTGTATGACTGGACGGTCGCCTATGCCGAACCGGAAACGAAACGTGTGTTTCTGGGAACGCATTCCTTCGGAATGGTGTTTTTCAGCGGAACTGAGCCGCGCCTGCGCATCGACAGCAGCAACAGCAACCTGCGCAAGTTTGCCAATACCATCTGGACACGCGTTACCGGAATGGCTACCGACCGAAACGGCAACCTTTGGGTGAGCAACTTTGGCAGCGCCACCGGCCTGAATGTGTTGCTGAAATCCGGAGGCTGGAAAAGCTTCAGCCTGCTGAACAACAATGTGGGACAGTTGGTTGTGGATGACTACGGACAAAAGTGGATGCTGGCGTACAACAATTCCAGCACCGGACCCAATGGCCCGGTGGGCTTGATGGTGTATGACGATAATGGAACGCCGGATTTGCTGGCCGATGACCGTCAGCGGTTCCTGAACAATCAGGCCGACAACGGAGGTTTGCCCAGCAGCGAAGTGAGCTGCATCGCCACCGATCGCTATGGATACATTTGGGTGGGCACCGATCAGGGGCTTGCCGTGTTTACCCGTCCCGACCAGGTGTTTCCCAACAACAAACCCGTGAATGCCGAACGATTTGTGATTGTGGAAGGCGGAACCACCGGCTACCTGCTTGGCACGCAGGTAATCAACTGCATCACGGTGGATGGCGGCGGACGGAAATGGGTGGGCACCAATAACGGTGCGTATCTGGTGGCAGAAAATGGCCTCAAGGTATTGCGGCACTTCACCAAAGAAAACAGCCCGCTCTTGTCCAACGAAATCCAAAGCATCGGCATCATGGAAGAAACCGGAGAAGTGTTTTTCGGCAGCAGCGAAGGCATCAGCTCCTGGCGCGGCGACGCAACTCCAGCCAGGGATGTGCATGGAACCGTGAAGGTGTTTCCAAATCCGGTGCGGCCCGGATACGAAGGCCAGGTGATGATTCAGGGCCTTCCCGCCGATGCCGAGGTGAAAATCACAGACATCAACGGGAATGTGGTGTATGAAACCCGCGCCAACGGCGGCACCGCCACCTGGAACTGCCGCAAGCTGAACGGCGACAAGCCGGCCAGCGGCATCTACCTGATTTTCAGCATCAACCGCGACGGTAGCGACAGCTACATGAGCAAACTGGTGTTCATCCGCTGAGCAATTACGGCTATAATTCTGCGTTTTACCGCCATGCCGCGCCCGGGTGTTCTCCTGTTTTTACTGTGCACGAGTGCATGTGCGGTGAAATTGCCTCCGCGCAGCTACTGGCCCGACGGAACCCTGAAAAGCGCAGGCAACTATTCTTCCTCCATTGGATATAAGAAAGAACCCGGCAAGAAGCCTGTCGCTGAACGCTACAAAAGGGGCAAGTGGATTTTCTATTATGAGAACGGACAAAAAGCGCAGGAAGTAAGCTACCAGCGAAAAAAGGACGGGAACAACAGACCTGCGGGCACCTGGAACTGGTACGACAGCACTGGCGTGCTTTTGAAAACCGAGCGCTACCAAAAACGCGGCGATGAAGTTGGCACCCAAACCTTTTCAGCCTATGTGCATGAAGGTGTTTATGCGTGGGAAGGCGAGCGCTGGGACATCACGCGAACCGGCAAGGACAGCTTTCAGATCAGCATCAGCCGCGACGCAACGCCCTACCGAACCTATCTGCAGTATGGTGGAATACTGAGTATGCGTACCACGCTCAGCAAGCCCGGACAGCAGGAGCAGGGCGACGAAGCCTTCCTGGGCATCAGCGATGCGCCCTTCCAAAATCCGGATATTCTGGCCGACAGCAACTGGCGATTGCCTGAAAACCTGAACCTCATCCACAATCCTTCCTTTGAACATACCCGCGAACAATGGCCGGAGCTGACCTATACCAGCTTTGATG
>JBDKIU010000044.1:0-17902 GCA_039796915.1 Bacteroidota bacterium
CCGCCAATGCACGACGCGGCTGTGCTGCGCTGCAAAATAGTGCTGAACTTAAAGGCAACATTGCCGTTGTTGAACGCGGTGACTGCATTTTCCCGAACAAGGTGCTGAACGCCCAGAATGCCGGTGCTAAAGCGGTGATTGTGGTGAACAACCAGTCAGGTGCGCCTTTTGCCATGAGTGGCAGCGGAAGCGGCGTCAATATTCCCGCACTGATGATCAGCCAGGCCAACGGCACCACGCTCTCTTCTTCCATCAGCGCAGGCACGGCAACGGCGACTTTATACGACAGCAGCGCTGCCGGAAAAACTTTTGATTCCGACCTTGACCACGGCGTGATTACCCACGAATACGGTCATGGTGTTTCCAACAGACTTACCTGCGGCCCTGCCAATTCCAATGGCCTGACCAATGCAGAGCAGATGGGCGAGGGCTGGAGCGATTTCTTCTCTTTGTCGTTTACCGCGCGCAAAGGTGATGTTGGTTCTTCACCCAGAGGCATTGGAACCTACCTGCTCGGCCAACCGGTAAGCGGCGCGGGTATCCGCACTTATCCTTACAGCACCAATATGGCTGTGAATCCGCATACATATAACAACATCAGCAGGGCGCTCAGCGGAACAAGGGTATCTCCGCATTATGTCGGAGAAATCTGGTGCAGCACGCTTTGGGATTTATACTGGAACCTGGTTGCACGCTACGGATTTGATGAAAATCTGAGCACCGGCAAAGGCGGCAACAACATTTGCATTCAGTTGGTGGTTGATGGGATGAAGCTGCAGAAATGCAATCCCGGATTTATCGATGCACGAAACGCCATCCTCAAAGCCGATTCCATCAACAATAAAGGTGCGAACAGCCAGCTGATCTGGGAAACATTTGCACGCAGAGGCATGGGTGTGAAAGCCGATCAGGGTGACGAAGATGATGTGACCGATGGAACGCAGGACTTCAGTGTGCCTTCAGCTACAGGAGTGCAGGAGATTGCGGCTGCAGCCTGGCGTATGTATCCCAATCCCGCGCATAAAATGGTGTATCTGGAACCGCTGAACAGCATGGGTGCCGTTCATATCCGTTTGATTGATCTGAGCGGTCGTACAGTTTACGAACAGCGTTTAGCCCAATCTGATGCCCAAATTCCTGTGGATGTGTCGGGGCTGAAATCTGGCATGTATGTGCTTCAGGTAAATGGAAATAACCATTTCAAAGTGCAGGTTCAGCACTGATGAATGAAGAAAAAAGCCATAAAAAAAGCCCCGCCAACAGCGGGGCTTTTTTTGTTCAGGCGGAATCATCCGCAGGAATGTTTCAGGTAGTTTTTCTGGTCGCACGCAGGTTAATCATTTCCACAGCAAAAGCAAAAGCCATAGAACTGTAGATGTAACCTTTGTCGAAATGGGCATGGAATCCTTCAGCCACCAGCGATACGCCAATCAGGATCAGGAAACTCAGTGCCAGGATTTTGATGGAAGGATGTTTGTTGACAAATCCGGAAATGGGACCCGCGGCCAGCAGCATCACCACCATACTTAAAAGTACAGCTGTGATCATCACCCAAAGCTGTTTTACCATACCCACGGCAGTAATGACGGAATCAATAGAAAATACCAGGTTCAGGAGGAATAACTGCAACATCACGTTGCGCACATCTTTGGTTTTCTTCCCGATTTCTTCATCCCGATTGGTTTCCAGCTTCTCGTGGATTTCGCGAACGCTCTGGTAAATCAGGAAAATACCACCGCCAAGCAGTACCAGGTCTTTACCGGTGAACGAATAGCTCCATACCTGAAGCAATGGTTCCTGTAAGGCGAGGATTACAGAAATTCCCAAAAGCATGACAATGCGCACCACCATCCCGATGATCAGTCCGTTGCGGCGCGTGGCAGCCTGGTGTTCCTTGGGTAATTTCCCCGCCAGGATGGAGATAAAAATGACGTTGTCGATGCCCAGAATAACTTCCAGGATGGTTAAGGTGAGTAATCCGAGAAGGATTTGTGTACTTATTTCAAATTCCATAGGGTTGTGATAATCGTTTCAAAATTAAGTCGGTAGCGGCATTTATGTCGCCGGGATTCAGCCATTCCAGTTCCATTTGGTTTCGGAACCAGGTGTATTGACGTTTTGCATAGCGGCGGGTGTTCATGGCGATTAGGTTTTGGGTGGTTTGCAGGTCATAGATTCCGTCGAGGTGCGCAAACATCTCTGTATAACCTACCGTTTGCAGTGCCGGCAAATGCGACAGATGTTTCACTGCCGCTGCTTCTTCCTTCAATCCGTCGCGCAGCAATTGGGCCGTGCGCTGTTCAATGTGTTGATATAAGCGTTCCCGGCCCGGATCGATGCCAAATCCCAATACCTGGAAGTTGTTTTCTTTCCGTTTACCCTGCCGTAGTGCCGATAAAGGTTGTCCTGTGGCAAGAACCAATTCCAATGCCCGTTGAACCCGGCGTGGATTGTCGGTAGCAACCTGTGCTGCCGCTTCAGGATCCCGGCGCAGCAGCAGCTCCAGCTGATCCTGTGGCTCCAGGTGGCGAATGGTTTCCTGTAAGGCTTCCGGGATTTCCGGAAGTGCGTCGAATCCTTCCGTGAGTGCGCGGATGTACAAACCACTTCCGCCCACGGCAATAACCACCGGTTGTTTTTCAAACAGCTTGGCCAGCAGTTCACCAGCTTCCGCAGCATAATTACCGGCGTTGAGCGGTGTTGTGACCGACCGGTCGGCAATGAAATAATGTCGGGCCCTGGATAATTCTTCTGCGGTTGGACGAGCCACACCGATATTCAGTTCCTGATAAAACTGTCGAGAATCTGTAGAGATGATGGGAATGCCGCCCAGCTGTTCCGATAAAGCTACAGCCAGGGCTGTTTTTCCTCCGGCCGTAGGACCGGCAATCAACAACAGCGTGGGCCGTTCAGCCATGTGAATCAGCGCTCTTCTTCCTCGTGGAAGCCGCCGCCCAGCTCGCCTTCATCGTATTCGTCACTGTCGCCGAAGCCAAGGTCGTCATCATCATCGTCGTCCTCATCATCCACGAGCAGTTCTTCCTCGGCAGCAGGGCCATCGCCTTTACGGCCGGCAATCATACGTGCAGCGAGTTCTTCAAACTCTGCATCATCTACGATTTTAAAGCGGCTGGCACCTTCATGTTGTCTGGGCGCTTTACCCAGGGAACGAAACAGGCAGGGATAGGTTTTCCCTTTTTCGTCTTCCAGAATTTGCGTCAGCTCGCAGTATAAAGTCCACATCTGGATGAAGTCATATACGTACACAAAGCGCTGATGCGGATCGTTTACGTAATCGCGCATGCGCGCATCCTTCATCAGCGGCTTGGGTTCAGCCTGATCACTTTCTTCCAGACCCATATCCACCAGCGTAACTTCCAGACGCTTCTTCCAGTTGTCGTCGCTCATATAAAAAGAGGCAGGCTCTTTCTTGTCGAAGCCAATAGAATCCAGGATGCAGTTGTGGAAATCCAGGAAGGTGTTGGAAGACTGCACATCAATCCAGCGGACAATGTCTTCATCTTCTTCAAACCAGACTTTAAATCGGTAAATCATGGGTAATGGAGCACAAAATTAAGCGCTTTCTGCAGCATATACCATGCCTGCGGACTTACGGATTATTTTTGCGACGATGTCACTGGAACTAGATGCAGACGCGCTCAAGAAGATCATCCTGGTAGGCGACCGAATCCTGATCAAGCCTTTGGCGCCCAGGGAAAAAACGGGAAGTGGATTGTTTTTACCTCCGGGAGTTGTTGCTCAGGAACCCATCATTTCCGGTTATGTGGTGAAAGTGGGACCCGGCTATCCCATACCGGCACTGATGGATCCGGAAGAATCCTGGAAGCCTCGTCATCAGGAAGTGCAGTATTTGCCGCTGCAGCCGGTAGAAGGTGATTTGGCGGTTTTTCTTCAGAAGAATGCCTGGGAAGTGGAATTCAATAAAGAACAATATGCCATCGTTCCCCAGAATGCCATCCTGATGCTGGTGCGCGACGAGGAACTGTTGGGCTGAACAGGAGAAAAGCTGCGCAAGCTGTTTATTTTTGAATGATGCAATTTCAGGGAAACCTTCCTACCAAGCTGCCGCTGGCCGGAACAACCATCTTCACGGTAATGTCGGCCATGGCGCGTGAACATCAGGCATTGAATATGGCGCAGGGATTTCCTGATTTCCCTTGTTCGCCAAAGCTCATCAGCCTGGTGAACCACTACATGACTCAGGGCCTGAACCAATATGCGCCCATGCCTGGTGTGCCGGCGCTGCGTCAGAAATTGTCGGACAAAGTTGCGCACATGTATTCCGCTTCTTACGATCCGGAAGTGGAAATCACCATCGTGCCCGGAGCTACCATTGGTTTGTATGCAGCCATCAGTGCCGTGGTGCGCGAAAATGATGAAGTCATCATCATCGAACCGGCCTACGATTCCTATGCCCCCGCCGTGGAAATGAACGGGGGCAAGCCGGTATTTGTGAAATTGAATCCGCATGATTTCTCGGTGGACTGGAATGAGGTGAAAAACCGCATCAACTTCCGCACGCGGCTCATCATCATCAACAGCCCGCATAATCCCACCGGCGCCGTTTTGAGTGCCGCCGATTTGCTCAAGCTGGAAAAACTGGTTGAAAATACCGACATCGTCATCCTGAGCGATGAAGTGTACGAACACATCATCTTCGATGGACTGGAACATCAGAGCGTTGCCCGGTTTCCAAAGCTGGCTGCGCGCAGCTTCATCGTGGGTTCTTTCGGAAAAACCTACCACAATACCGGATGGAAGATGGGCTTTGTGCTGGCTCCGGAAAACCTGACCCAGGAATTCCGTAAAATCTATCAATACATGGCTTTTGCAGCCAATACGCCCATTCAGCATGCCCTGGCCGATTATCTGGATGAAGTGGATGATTACCTCAAATTGCCCCAGTTTTACCAGCAAAAGCGCGATTACTTCCGCAGCCTGCTGAAGGGAACCCGATTTAAGCTTTATCCCTGTCAGGGAACCTATTTCCAGCTCTTGGGCTATGAGAAAATCAGCCGGGAGCCCGACACAGAAATTGCCCGATCCTGGATTCGTGAACACAAAATAGCGTCCATACCCGTTTCGGTGTTCTACCGCGATAAATCTGACCATCATTTGCTGCGGTTCTGTTTTGCCAAGGAAGATGCCACCCTCGAACAGGCTGCGAAGTTGCTCAGCCGCATTTCCGATGCTGTATGAAACCCTTGAACATAGCGCTGGTACAGATGGCGCTGGCCTGGGAGCAGGAGGAAGTAAATCTTGGACGTGCCGAGGCGCTGCTTACGGCCAATCCCGGCGCTGATTTGTACGTGCTTCCTGAAATGTTCTCTTCGGGTTTTTCCATGCGCCCGGAACTATTTGCCGCCAGCATGGAAGGGCGTGCAGTGCAGTGCATGAAGGATTGGGCAGCCCGACTGGATGCCGCCGTGGCGGGTTCGCTGATGATGCGGCATGAAGACGGGTTTGTCAACCGCTTCCTGTTTGTGTTTCCCGATGGCAAACTTCAGTATTACGATAAAAAACACCTGTTCAGTCTGGGCAGCGAACACCGGCATTATCAGCCCGGTCATACGCAAACCATCGTGGAATGGCGCGACTGGCGTATTGCTTTATATGTTTGTTACGACCTGCGTTTTCCGGAATGGTGCCGCAACCGAAATGATGCACATCTGGCGTTGTTTACCGCCAACTGGCCGGATACACGCATCAAACACTGGGATATTCTGTTGCCGGCCCGCGCCGTGGAGAACCAATTTTTTGTGGCCGGGGTAAACCGCGTGGGTGTGGATGGAAATGGCGTGGCCCACAGCGGACATTCCGCACTGTACGATTATGCAGGAACAAACTTATGCCGGGCGCTGGATGGGGAAGAAACCATCCTCAAAGCCTCACTGAATCCCGACGCGCTGAAGCTGTATCGCAGGCAGTTGCCGTTTTTGAAGGATGCCCATGCTTTTCACTTTGCAGCCGAATGAAATTTCTACCAAAAAGTTAATGGTGAAATTCATTCCGGCAAAGCGCCTGCTTCTGGCTATTTTGCAGCGGTGAAACCGGCATATCTAACGGCGGCAGAGGCCATCAGCGCTGTAAAAAGCGGCGACAGGGTTTTTATTCAGGGCAGCGCAGCTACACCGCTTACGCTTACCCGCGCACTTGCAGCAAGGGCCGCGGAATTAAAACAGGTTGAACTGGTGGCCATCAGTACCTTTGGTGACATGGGATTGCCAGTAACGGCACATCCAGAAAGTTTCTACATCAATTCACTCTTCGTTTCCGCCAATGTGCGCGATGCCGTGAACGGGGAACATGGCGATTATATCCCGGTGTTTTTGTCTGAAATCAGCCGCCTTTTTGATCGTGGCATTTTGCCCCTGGATGTGGCACTGGTTCATGTTTCCCCGCCAGATAAACACGGATATTGTTCCTTGGGAGTTTCTGTAGATGTGGCGCGCAGTGCCGTGAAAAACGCCAAATACGTCATCGCGCAGGTGAATCCCAACATGCCGCGTACCCTTGGCGATGGCCTGGTGCATATCCGTGAACTGCATGCCCTGGTTTCTTGTGAAGATTCCTTGCCAGAATGTTCTTATGCCGGAGCGGGAAGTGAAGTGGAACGAAAGATTGGAAAAAATGTGGCCGCATTGATTGAAGATGGCGCTACCCTGCAAATGGGCATTGGCAGCGTGCCCGATGCGGTGCTGCATGAGTTGTCAGGCCACCGCGACCTGGGCATCCATACCGAAATGTTCTCGGACGGCGTGGTAGAATTGCTGCAAAGAGGTGTGATCACCAACCGTTTCAAAAGAAAACACCGCCGCAAAGTGGTGGCCTCGTTTGCGTTCGGCAGCAAATGGTTATACGATTTCATCGACGATAATCCTGGTTTTGCCTTTCTGGAAGCTGATTATGTGAATGATCCGGACGTCATCAAAAGAAATCCGAAGGTGGTGGCCATCAACAGCGCCATCGAGGTTGATTTTACCGGACAGGTTTGTGCCGATTCTATTGGTATTCTGCAGTATTCAGGTGTGGGCGGACAAATGGATTTTATGCGCGGTGCGGCTTTGTCGGAAGGCGGAAAACCCATCATCGCCATGCCTTCTACTACACATCAGGGCACTTCGCGAATAGTACCCTTTCTGAAACAAGGCGCCGGCGTAGTCACCACACGGGCGCACGTGCATTATGTAGTTACCGAGCACGGAACTGCTTATGTGTTTGGCAAGAACCTGAAGCAACGCGCCTACGCCTTGCTTGACATTGCACATCCTGACCACAGAAACAGCCTGGAAGAGGAAATTTTCCGACGTTTCGGCAAGCGCTAAACCACGGCATAAGCACTACCCATCCGGACATTGGCACCGCTTTGTTGCATCCGTCATGCCTTGATGGAACGTAAATCATGTTACCCTTTATTAGGTTCAGCCCTGATTATTCCCGACCTTCGCAGCAGGAAGTTTAATCAATTCGGCTTCCCGTAATCTGTAAAGTGTTGTGATTCCTTTGCCTGTAAAGGCGTTCAGGTCTTCGGCATGCTGCGGAATACCTGAACAAAAAACCTATGGCCAAATCAAAAAGCACATTCAACAAAAAACAGATTGCCGACAAAAAGCGCAAAAAACAAAAAGAGAAATTCGAAAAACGGCTGGATAAGAAAAATACGCCCACAGCCAGCTGGGAAAGTATGATTATGTATGTGGACGCGGACGGGAATTTTACCGAAACCCCGCCGGTGAAACCGGAAGAACCGGAATCTTAAGCAGGTAAAAGGAAGGGCTTATTGCCCTTCCAGTTGGTTCAGATTGGATTGCAGATTGCGGATTTTCTCTTCCGCGTCGGCTTTCTTCTGACGCTCTTTTTCTACTACATCACCTTTGGCATTGGCCACAAAGCGTTCGTTGCTCAGTTTGGCATCAACGCTACGAAGAAATCCATGCAGGTATTCCAGCTCCTTGCGGATGGCTGCTTTTTCTTCTTCAATATTCAAGCCTGCCGGCAAGCCTATATGCAGTTCATCGGTTTCTACCAAACAAACCACGGCATTGCCAGGCTTCTCGCCATTGATGTTGAGTCTGCAGTTGGCCAGTTTGCTGATGATTCCGGCAAATGCCTGATAGGTATTTGCCTGCGTGGTGATGATGCTTACATCTAAGGATTCCTTCGGTGACAATCCTTTACTGTTGCGTACCTGTCGCACTTCGCTGATCAGTTTCAGCGGACGTTCACTTGGTGCTTCTGCACGCTGAGGCAGCGGATAGCTGCTGAGGATACACGGTTTTTCAGGGTTGCCTTCATGCACCGCATGATACAACTCTTCTGTGATGAACGGCATGAACGGATGCAACAGACGCATCAATACATCGAAGAATTTCTTGGTCTGTTCCAGCGCACTGCGGTGTATGGGCGAACCATAAGCAGGCTTCACCATTTCCAGGTACCAGGAACAGAAATCATCCCAAACCAGCTTGTAGGCGCACATCAGGGCATCGCTGAGTCGGTAAGCAGCAAAATGCTCATGCATTTCAGCCATAGCCGCATTCAGGCGCGCATCAAACCAGGCGGCTGAAACCTGTGCGTCTTTTTGTATTTCTTCAGACACCGTGCTGTCCGCTACAACTTCCCAGCCGCTGATCAGGCGCCATGCGTTCCACAGCTTGTTGCAGAAGTTTCGGCCCTGCGCCACCTGCGACTCGTCGAACAGGATGTCGTTTCCGGCCGGTGCGCTCAGCAACATGCCCATACGAACGCCATCGGCACCAAACTGCGCAATCAGATCCAGCGGATCAGGGCTGTTGCCCAGGCTTTTGCTCATTTTCCTGCGCAGCTTGTCGCGCACAATTCCCGTGTAATACACGTTTTTGAACGGCAGCTCGCGCTTGTATTCATACCCGGCCATGATCATGCGGGCTACCCAGAAGAACATGATTTCCGGAGCCGTCACCAAATCGTTGGTAGGATAGTAATAATCCAGGTCTTTTTTGCCGGCTTCGGTGAATCCATCGAATACCGAAATGGGCCACAGCCAGCTGCTGAACCAGGTATCCAGCACATCTTCATCCTGTTTAAGTTCTGAAGCATGCACGGCGATGTTTCGCGCCTGGAATTTCGCAGCGGCATCTTCTGCGCTTGCTGCTACCTCAAAATCACCTTCGGGTGTGTACCATGCCGGAATGCGGTGTCCCCACCACAACTGTCGGCTGATGTTCCAGTCTTTGATGTTTTCAATCCAGTGCCGATAGGTGTTTTTGAGTTTTGACGGGAAGAACTGAATGGTGTCGTTCATCACATGTTCCAGCACTTCAGGATTGCGTTTCATGAAGGCCTGCATGTCCATGAACCATTGGGTGGAGATGCGCGGCTCAATCACGGCATCCGTGCGCTCGCTGTGGCCTACATTGTTTTGAACCTGTTCACTTTTCAGCAGATGGCCTTTCGCTTCCAGTTCTTTAGCGATTTTTTTTCGCACGATGAAGCGGTCTTCGCCCACATAAATTCCGGCAGCTTCAGAAATGGTTCCATCGGCATTCAGGGCATCAATCAGCGGCAGCTGATGTCTTTGCCCGATGCGGTAATCTACTATATCGTGGCAAGGCGTCACCTTCAGGCAGCCGGTGCCAAACGAGGCATCCACTTCTTCATCGGCAATGATGGGAATTTCCCTGCCTATCAGCGGAACAAGCACGGTTTTGCCGATCCATGAGGCGTAGCGCGGATCACCGGGACTGGTGGCAATGGCTACGTCGCCCATGATGGTTTCCGGACGCGTGGTGGCAATAGTGACAAAGTCGTTGCCATCCGGAGTAAAATATTTCAGGTAATAGAGCGTGCTCTGTTCCTGCTTGTAAATAACTTCTTCATCGCTCAGGGTGGTTTTACCTACCGGATCCCAGTTTACCATACGGGTTCCGCGGTAAATCAGTCCTTTTCCGTAAAGGTCGATAAACACTTCTATCACCGCATCATAAAGTGAAGGTTCCATGGTGAAACGTGTGCGTTCCCAGTCGCAGCTGGCACCAAGTTTCTTCAGCTGTTCCAGAATGATGCCGCCGTATTTGTGGGTCCATTCCCAGGCGTGTCCTAAGAATTCGTCACGGGTGAGGTCTGACTTCCGGATGCCTTGTTCGGCCAGCATGCGCACCACTTTGGCTTCGGTGGCAATGCTCGCATGGTCTGTTCCTGGAACCCAGCATGCATTTTTCCCTTCCATGCGCGCCTTCCGGATCAGAATGTCCTGGATGGTATTGTTCAGCATGTGGCCCATGTGCAATACGCCGGTGACATTCGGCGGCGGAATCAGCACGGTATAAGGTTCACGATGGTCGGGAACAGAGCGAAAATAACCCTGTTCCATCCAATAGGAATACCACTTCTGTTCAACGGCTGCGGGATGATAATTTTTGTCAGGCTCCATGCGGGCTGCAAACATACAATGCACAAGCCTTGCCTTTCCATTGTTTTTGCTATCTTGCTTTATTCATTGCCTATGGAAAACATGGACGCCATTAAGGAACATGCCTACAGCATTTACAAAAAAGAACGCAGCATTCAATATGTTGAAGCGTATTTAAATGAAGCGGCTCCTGAATCTGAAGAGGCTGCGGTTTTTCTGGGAGAAATTAAAAAATCTCATTATGCCCGGCTGCGGAAACTGGGCATGGGATTCCTGCTGTTTGGCGGCATGCTGTGCTTCGGCAGTTGCGTGGTAACCTTGTTGATAGGCCATGGCGGACCTGCCTTGTACTACACACTGTACGGTTCAACCATCGCCGGCGCCTGTATTGCGCTGATGGGAACTGGATACATCCTGGGTTTTTAGGTATTATTCGGCTCCGTCGGTCTGTGCACGCTGTACGGCCTTTGTTCCAATCGAGATGCCCATATTCATTCCCGTTTCTATATCGCTGCGGTAATGAATGGCTCCATATAATCTCGACAAACTTGCTTCTAAAGCCATTGCATTGTAGGCCGCTGCGCGTTGTGGTATGATATGCCCCAACAGGGTAGCAGCAGCGCCGCTGAAGGTGCTGTGGCCACTGGTATAGGAAGGGAAATTGGGCAATCCGGTGAGTGTTTTAATTTCCGGGTCAATCTGGCTGGGCCTTGGGTTGAAGTAATAAAATTTAGCGTCCCAGCAACAGATAACTGCATCCATCATGCTCATGTTTAACAGGGCCAGATTTCGCGCCCAGCGCACTTCGCTGAAGTGTTCTTTGGCGAAATCTTCACAGGCAATTGCATTCCAGTGGCCGGGCGGTGTATAGGTGCCCACACCGTCTCCCCAGAAATGCACAATCCGGAACTGCTCGCGGGTTGCGCTCTTGCTGTATGCTTTCACTTCGGCCAATTCTCTTTTGAATTGTTCTGAGTGGATGCTGGGCGGAGGCGCGGGACGGTTGCCCACCATGGCAGCTGAATCTACCAGAAACCCGCTTACTTTTCCGAATAAAGGCAGCATGGGCGGTCTTTTTGGCGTTTCCTGACTGATCCATGGTATTTCACCACGGGCGATGGCATTGTCTTCCAGTTTCTTCCAGTCTGCCGGAGTTCCTACCGTGCTTCCTGCCCGGTCGGTGCGGGCACGTGCAATGAATTTCGCAGCTACGTCCCGGCCCAGCTTCTCGCCAGCATCGGCATCGCTGCGTACGCAGGTTCCCGACAGAATCATAGTATTGATGCATTCCTGGAGTTTGCCTTCCAGATAAGCCTGTTCACCGGGAAACAACAGCTTCATCAGGGCCACAGCTGCGCCGGCGGCGGTAATGTCGTCGGAAGGATAGCTGTAATTGCCTGCCACAGGAATCAATTCCTGTATGGACGTATTTGCTTTGGAAGGGTTGGGCCGGCGGAATTTTTGTCGGTAATGTGTGGCCGCTACCAAAGCATCGTATTGTGCTGCTGACACATAGGCATAAGCCCTTGCAGCATAAGGCGGATTGGAAAAGGGAAAATATGGATAGGCCAGCGGATTGTTGTTGCTGGGAATAGGATAGCTGCCATCGGGATTGGCTACCGTGGGCAGGTTGTATTTAGCCACCAGTTCACGTAGAATTTCGTTCCAGCGCAATACTGTTCCGGCACCCCAATATTCCAGTGCGGCTTCATCTTTTTTGGTCTTTTGCTCTTGTCGTGCAAGTATTTCCTGCAGTTCCAGCCGATAATCGGCTGCCGTACTTGCCGTGGGAGTGGCTACGGCCACTTCATCCGGTGCTTTCAGCAGGATGGTTTTCCAGGAACCCGCACCTGTGTCTGCATGTGCAGGATTCAGCATTGGAAAGCTGACGCGATAAGGCTCATCGTTGCGCACGCAACCTGAAGCCATCAAAAGGGCACAAGTGGCAAAATAGCTGAGGTTTAAGTGTTTCATCGGGCTCAGGGTTGAACGTGTACTTTTTTGGAGAAATCAGTTTGATAAACCACACCCAGACTGAACGTGGTGCTGCGTCCCATATTCCGGCCCGCCAAAGTGTACATTCCGGAACCCATCAGGCTCAGGCCACTGCTGCCCAAGCCCCATTTGGCGTTTATTCCTGTGCGTAATAAATCCATATTGTTGCTGGGGAAGGGCATATCGTTGCGGCGAATGTCAAATCCTCCGATGGTTTCCATGTGTTCGGTAAGCAGTTCGATATAATGATCAGCGCTCTTTCGGTAACCCAAACGCAGCTGCACGGTTGCCAAAGCAGGCATGTTTACCACATTTCCGTAATTCATTTCGGTGGTATAATAAGCGGTGCGGTCAATCTTGATGTTGGAACGCAGCATGAACGACGCAGTTGCTGTTGCATACCATTTTTGTTTCACCACATCGGCAATCAGTCGAGCGAAGCCATTGGTGCTGCGCATGCCGATGGACAAGGGCAGGTAATCGGCTACATAATCGGAAAGCGGCGTGCTTATTCCTGCCACTCCGGCCAGATGCAGGCTGTAGTTCTTTCCCAGGTTTCTACCCAAAAGGTATTGTTTGAGTGCGGCGCTCAAATCCTGAATGCCCTGCTGGCCGATGAGCGTGCCTGCTGAAACTTTGTTATGTACCCAGGGCAAGGCCACAATCAGGTTGAGGTTGTCATTGATGCCGTAGTTGGCCATGGCCATCACAGCATGACTGCTGAAGGTGCCGATGTTCTCATTTTCACGGTACAGTTTTCCTTCCCAATAATGATTCCAGCTGCCGTACTGGTAAACAAATCCGCCACAAATATTCTTGGCTGGCATCCATAAAGCATCCTGATCGGTTTGCGCATGCAGCGGTGCGGAACACAAACCTATGGCAACCAGAAGCGGGTAGATGTTTAGTTGCATGTCACTGTTATTCCTTCAATAATAGATGAATGAAGGCAAATTCTCCTGCTTCTGCGATTAAGAACATCCGGAATTACCTTTGCGTGGTGACAGGGAACTCATCCATTCAGGCAGCCATCCTTGAAATTCTGCGGGATGCAGGCGGGAAACCCCTGAATCATAAACAGGTAAGTCGCCGTTTGCCGGCTGATTTTTTCGAACAACACAAGCATGTGCCGGCCTGGCTGGAACAGATGGCCGCTCAGGGACAAATCAAGTCGCTGGACCGCGGTAAATATTACCTACAGCCCGAATTACATACGGTTACCGGGAAGCTGGAAGTAACACGCAGTGGTGACGGCTGGATATTACAGGACAGCGGCGACGATGTTTTTGTGCCTAAAGGAAAACGCAATCGTTCGCTGCCCGGAGACATCGTGGAAGCACGCGTGCGTCCGGCGAAACGCAAAGAGTCTGTGGGTGAAGTGATGCGCGTGCTGCAACGCCACCGCGGACCTTATACCGGCGTACTCGACGTATTCAAGAACCACGTTTTTCTGCTTCCCGACAACCAAAAGATGGGCGTGGATATTCTGGTGGACATGAAGGCCGATGAATCGCTCGACGGACATAAAGCCGTGGTGGAAATCACCGACTGGCCTGAACATCGACGCAATCCGCAGGGCAAATTGCTGCACCTGCTCGGAAAGCCCGGCGACAACGATACGGAAATGCATGCCATCGTAGCGGAATTTGGCTTTCCACTGGCATTTCTTCCCGCCACCGATGCCCACTGCGCTGAAATACCTGACGTGATTTCTGAGGTGGAAATCAAAAAACGCCGCGACTTCAGAAACATCCTCACCTTTACCATCGACCCGGCAGATGCCAAGGATTTTGACGATGCCATCAGCTTCCGTCGCCTCGACAACGGCAATGTGGAAATTGGCGTGCACATTGCCGATGTGTCGCATTACGTGCAGGACGGCGACCCGATAGACCTCGAAGCAGCCCAACGCGGAACCTCGGTTTACCTCGTAGATCGCACCATTCCGATGCTGCCTGAAAAACTGAGCAACAACCTGTGTTCGCTTCGGCCACACGAAAACCGGCTGGCTTTTTCTGCCGTATTTGAACTGGATCAGGATGCTAAAGTGGTAGCACGCTGGTTCGGGAAAACAGTGATTTACAGCGACCGACGATTCACCTACGAAGAAGCCCAGGAAGTGCTGGAAACCGGAACAGGCGATTTTGCCGAGGAACTGGCAACGGTAAACCGGCTTGCCAAAATCCTGAATCAGGAGCGCATGCAAACCGGTTCGGTGAATTTTGAAACCACCGAGGTGCGCTTCAGGCTGGATGCAAAAGGCCGTCCGGTGGGCATCACCATCAAACAGCGCAAAGACGCCCATAAACTGATTGAAGAATTTATGCTGCTGGCCAACAGGGAAGTGGCGTTTCATATCCATGAACGAAACCGCGAAACCGGCAGATTTCCCTTCATTTACCGCATTCACGACCTTCCGCAGGAAGACAAACTCAACGACCTGGTTTTGATGTGCCGCAAGTTTGGCTACAGTCTGCAGGTGGACAATGAAAAAGTGCTGAAACGCGACCTGAACCGACTGATGGAACAGATTGCCGGAAAGCCGGAAGAAGCGCTGTTGCAGAACATGGCCGTGAGAAGCATGGCTAAAGCGGTTTATACCGGACAAAAAACCTCACACTTCGGACTCGGGTTTGCACATTATACCCATTTTACTTCGCCCATCAGACGCTACCCCGATTTGCTGGCACATCGACTGTTGCATCATTACCTGGAAGGGAAATCTGCGCCCGCAGCGTATCATGCGCAACGCATCGAGCAGCTGGCCAAACACAGTTCCAACATGGAACACCAGGCCGCAGAAGCCGAGCGCGCCAGCACCCGCTACAAGATGGCTGAATACCTTGAATCGCAGGTAGGGCAGGAGTATGACGGCGTCATATCCGGCCTTACAGACTGGGGTATTTATGTAGAACTTATAGACAACAAATGTGAAGGCATGGTCAGGATTCCATCGCTCAAAGAAGATCAGTATATGTATCATCAAAAAGAACAGGCTGTGATTGGACGGCGTTTCGGGAATACGTACGTCTTCGGACAAAAGGTGCGCGTGAAGGTGAAATCGGCCAGCCGGGAAAGCCGCCAGATTGACTTTATCATGGTAGAATCATGAAGAAACTCCTCGAACTCGCCACATCGTTCGAAGCCTACCGCAGCGGACACTTATTCTCAGGTAATCCAGCTACATTATACGAACCCATGAACTACATCATGGATCTGGGCGGAAAGCGCATCCGTCCGGCTTTGGTTTATCTGGGTGCGGAAGCCTGCGGCGCTCCGCCCGAACAGGTGCACGGCATTGCTTTGGCTGTTGAAACCTTTCACAACTTTTCGCTGGTGCATGACGACATCATGGATGCCGCGCCGGTGCGCCGGGGAAAACCTACGGTGCATCTGCGCTGGAATATGCCGACAGCTATTCTGGCCGGCGACAATATGCTGGTGGAAGCTATGAAAATGGTGCTGAAACATCCGGTGCATACCGATGCGCTGGCGAAACTGTTCCTGAAAACCGCCGGAGAAGTATGCGATGGACAGCAGATGGACATGGATTTTGAAGCACGCAGCGATGTTTCAGAGGCGGAATATCTGGAAATGATTCGGCTGAAAACGGCTGTGCTGCTGGGTTGTTCCATTGGCATGGGCGCGCTGGCAAGCGGTGCAGACGCTGAAATGGCCAACAAACTTTACGACTTCGCCGTGGCTGCCGGACTCGGATTTCAGCTCCGCGACGATTACCTTGATTCCTTTGGCAATCCTGCACAAACCGGAAAGCAGCCGGGTGGCGACATCCTGGCCAACAAGAAAACCTGGCTCTGGATCCACGCCTTCAATACCGGCGGCGAAGAGGTTCAACAAGCCCTGCTGCATTGGAAAACCGTTCAGGATGCTGCGCGCAGCGAAGAGAAAATTGCCGCCGTACGCGAACTGATGCAGCAAACCGGCGCCGACAGCGGATTGCTTGCCCTCAGCAATACCTACTACAAACAGGCCGCGGATATTTTGGAAGCCACAGCGCTCAGTGCCCATGCTGCTCAGGATTTGCAGGAGTTATTGGTTTTTTTACGGGAGCGGAGTTATTGAATGTTATTTGTGAATTATCACTGCTCAGGTAATCGCATGCCTCAAGAAGCAACAGAATATTACTACTTTTGAATTCATCGGCACTAAATTGGCCCTCTATAAATTTCAGAAAAAACAACAGAAATGAAGATACTGGTGCATAGACCTAAGTTGTTGACGCGGAAAGGTGTAGTATTATCTGCTCTTTTTATTTCGGGTTTTAGCGTATCATCCGCACAGGAATCTCTGAATTCCGGAGGAGGTAATGCTTCTGCTGCTGAGGGGAGCGTCTCTTTCAGCATTGGTCAGGTTTTTTACACCAGCAACAAGGGAAGCTCTGGCAGTGAAGCGCAAGGAATTCAACAGGCCTATGAAATTCTTACTTTATCTGTAGGGCCAATACAAAACGAGGGATTAGTTTCCGTCTATCCCAATCCCGCCTCAGAAGTTCTGGTAGTTGAAACCGAGTTCTTCAACAGCATGAATTTAACTTACCGGCTTTTTGACATGCACGGCAAATTGATTCACTCTGGACCAGTTTCAGCTTCACGAACTCCACTCAATGTTTCATGGCTCACACCTGCATGTTATTTTATGCAGATACGGGATGAAGCGAACCAAATCACCTATGCCATCAAAATCATCAACAAAATCTGATATGAGAAAATCATACATGTTCAGAGCCATCGGGCTGGCGGCTTTTTTAATGTCATTGATCAATGCTGGTCTTGCACAGGCACCCGAAAAAATGAGTTATCAGGCATTGGTGCGAAACAATAGTGGAGCTCTGATTACCAATAAGCCCATTGGCATGCGCACCAGCATCTTGCAGGGTTCCATCAGTGGCAGTCTTGTATATGTTGAAATTTACAATCCGAATCCATCAACCAATGCCAATGGAATAGTGACACTTGAAATAGGTTCCGGTATTCCGGTTAACGGAACTTTTGCTTCCATCAATTGGGAAAACGGACCTTTCTTTCTCAAAACGGAAACTGATCCGGCGGGCGGAACCAACTATACCATTACGGGTGCCAGCCAATTGCTTAGTGTACCCTATGCATTATACGCAAAAACGGCACAAAGTCTGAGTGGCGGAATCAAAGAAGCAGACCCTGCATTTAAGGCTTCAACGGCAGCAGGAATTACTGCTACTGATACCGCGCGCTGGAACCGAAAACTGAGCAATTACACCGAAACGGATCCGGTTTTTTCTGCTTCCGTGGCCAAGGGAATTACCGCTGCAGATACAGGCAGATGGAATGGTAAACAAAACAAGTTGAGCGCGGGGCAGGGAATTAGTATTTCAGGAAATGTAATCAGCTCAACGCAGGGTTTCTTACATTACATAGGTGAAGAATATGGTGGAGGCGTGATTTATCAGGTGTGGAAAGATAAAAACGGCAAAGAGCATGGTTTAATCGTGGCGCTCAA
>JBDKIU010000045.1:0-12193 GCA_039796915.1 Bacteroidota bacterium
GGCTCATTGTTGGCGGTTTATCTGGCCAAGCGTGGTTATGAAGTGCATTTGTTTGAACGTCGTCCCGACATGCGCGGAGGACAATACCAGGGTGGTCGCAGCATCAACCTTGCGCTGAGCAATCGTGGCATCCGCGCCCTGGAGCGCGTTGGGCTCGATATTCC
Source organism: Bacteroidota bacterium (assembly GCA_039796915.1). Lineage (GTDB taxonomy): Bacteria > Bacteroidota > Bacteroidia > NS11-12g > UBA955 > REEB481. The sequence goes on from JBDKIU010000045.1 coordinate 165, forward strand.
GGTGTTGGAAGAAGCTGTTCCCATGTATGGCCGGATGATGCACGCCGTGGATGGCAGCCTCAGCTATCAACCTTACGGCAAAGATGGTCAGGCCATTTATTCGGTATCGCGCGGCGGCTTGAACGTGCAATTGCTGCAGCTGGCGGATAAATACCCGAACATTCATTTATACTTCAATCATCGTTGTACCCAGGCAGATCTGGAGAGCGCTACCGCCGATTTTATCGACAACGAAGGAACCGTGGTGAGCTTCAGCGGCGATTACCTCATCGGTACCGACGGTGCATACAGCGCGGTGCGCGATGCGTTCCAACGTTCAGGCAGGTTCAATTATTCGCAGGATTATATTGAGCACGGCTATAAAGAACTGGAAATTCTGCCAACCGCCGATGGTGGCTTCGCCATGGAGAAAAATTGCCTCCACATCTGGCCAAGAGCTTCGTATATGCTGATTGCCCTGCCCAACCCTGACGGCAGCTTTACCTGTACATTGTTCTTCCCCTGGGAAGGCGAAACAAGTTTTGCCAGCCTGAAGGATGATCATGCCGTGGAGCAATTTATGAATCAAAATTTCCCGGATGCGGTTCCGCTGATGCCACATTACCTCAGGGATTTTAACCAAAATCCCACCGGCAACCTGGTAACCGTGCGCAGCTTCCCTTGGGTAAAAGGTAAAACTGCCTTGTTGGGCGATGCAGCCCATGCCATTGTGCCTTTCTATGGTCAGGGTATGAATTGCTCTTTTGAAGATTGCCTGGTGATGGACGACTGTATTGAAACCTACGGCGGCGATGTGCCAAGAGCCTTTGCCGCTTATCAGGAGTTGCGCAAACCCAACGCCGACGCCATTGCCAGTCTGGCGCTGCAGAACTTCGTAGAAATGCGCGACCTGGTGGGTGATGCCGACTTCCTGCATAAAAAACATGTAGAGCATGAACTGACCGAACTTTATCCGCACCGCTTCCGCAGTCAGTATGAACTGGTGGCCTTCAGTCAGGAACCCTACAAATTCGCGCTGGATCAGGGCGGTCGCAACAATGCCCTGCTCGAACACATCATTTCAAATCAGCTGGAATCAAAGCTCTCAGATTCCGTGCTGATGGAAAAACTGATGGATCAGTATCTTTGAGGCGGAGGCCCTTCGGGCTGATGCTTTATGAAGAAGTTCACCTTACTCTGCACGGCGATTCTTGCCGGGCTGCGCATGCTTCCTGCACAGGATTTCTGTTCATTGGTGCATATTCCTTTGTCAGAGCGTATTGCTGCGGCAGATGTGATTGTTTCTGCAAAACTGCTCAGGCAGGAGTGTTTCCGCGATGTTCGCGACGGACGCATTTACACACGTAATTTTCTGGTGCCGGAAGTCGCCTGGAAAGGCTTTTCATCTTTGCCTCCAGTGATTGAAATGGTTTCTGAAGGCGGCATGTTTGATGGGGAAGGCATGAGTTATACCAATACCCTGATGCCGCTTCAGGGCACCGAAGGTGTTTGGTTTCTTTACCGCGATGCCACCAAAGGTGCCTTGTTGCCTTATGCCAGTTTGCAGGGTTTACTGCGGAAGCAGGAAGGCGTTTATTTCGATTATGATGGCAAACGACTCGGTGTTGCCAGTGATTTCCTTGCGCTTCCTGAAGTACGCGCTGAACGTGACGAAGTTCCCAGACCAGCAGTACAAGCACAGCCGCTGCGTGCCGGAGCCATTAGCTTTAGTCCTAAAACGGCCGTGGCCGGAATCGGACAGGTGCTGACCATCACAGGCAGCGGTTTTGGCAATACCAGAGGAAACAGCTATGTGGCTTTTAATCCCTATGGAATGGGATTTAGCGATGAAACGCTTTCTGCCACCTTCCGCTATATTTCCTGGAGCGATACCAGGATTGAAGTGGAAATTCCTTCCGGATACAGCACCTTAATCAGGGTGGTAAGTGGTTCGGGTGCGCAGGAATCTTCCGACAGCCTGCGCATTCTGGCAAACGTTTCGATGAGGCAGTTCAACCCCGCAGACCTTTTTTACCTGAACAACCAAAATGGGGCAGGCGGCTATTTCTGGACCATGCATCACGACTTACGGAACAACAGCGATGCAAAGCAGGCTATTGAAGATGTGTTCCGTCATTTTCGCTGTCGCACCGGCGTGCATTATACCCTGGAACAGCGTGGCACATCTGCACGCTTCAACCTTGGAGACCAGGTTCAGTCTATTGCTTTTGATACGGCGGGCAGCGAATTGGCATCGGGCGTTGTAGCGCGCTACGAGCAGTTGTGGAGTTCCTGCATCCTTGGTTCGGAGACCTTTTACTACGTGCGTGCGCAGGACATCCGCTTTTCCGGCAGAACCAACTACTACTATGGCACCGGAGCAACGCCAGACGGGTTTGCCAAGTTCCGTTATGTGCTGATGCACGAACTGGGGCATTCGCTGCAACTGGGTCATGTTTCTGAAGAAGGACAAACCATGCATCCCATCGTGCACCAACTGCCGGCCATCAAATGGAACAAACGCGACAGCATCACCCATGAGGAAGTTCAGGCCGCTTCTTTTGTAGTGAAGCAATCGCGCAATTTCACCTTCCGCGCCTGCGGACTGCTGCCTATGCTGGAGCCTGCCAATTGCAGCGACGTTTACGGCAGCGCCAGTGAGGTTTCAGCGCTTCCACAGCAAAAAATAGAAATCTTCCCGAACCCCGCAACCGATGTGCTACAGATTCGCGGACTTAATCCTGGAGCGGTCCAATTCACAATCATGAGCAGTGACGGGAAAGAATTGCGCAGCGGGAATGTGGCTGCGGGTCGTCAGATTGACTTACAGGGATTGGCTGCAGGTATATTCTTTCTGAAGCTGGAAATGGAAGGCACAAGCAGCGTGCACCGGCTGGTGAGGCAATAAGCCGGATCAACGTTTTTTCTTGTTGGCTTCCTCCAGGCTGTCGATCAGTTCAAGGTCGTATTGCGTGCGGCCACGCAGCTCTTCTTTCTTGATGAGCGGGGCATTATACACGTACCCGCGAAACATCACATAACCGCTGCCCAAAACGGCCAGCAGAAATATGACCGCTACGATGAGTTTATTTCTTTTTGTTGCTTCCATCAGGATGTTGGGAATTGAATGTTCAGGGATTGTCCAAGCTGGGTTAAGTCGGCGAGCACTTTGTCGTTCAGCGGAATACCTTCGCGCAGGCGTGTTTCATACATTTCCTGCTCCGGCGCACCTGGAATAATTACCGGGTTTCCGGAAGCTGCCGGCCTGGTATCTCTGAAGCGGCGGATCCACTGATCCAGATGTTCTTTAAAAGCATCCACCGGCCTGAAACCATCCACACGCATGGCGCCCACAAAATGGCCGATACCGGCCCCCGGCAAATCCGGCAAAACGGGCAAAAAAGCCACAAACGGCGGCACCCACGGGCCGTAATTTGCGCCGCTGAGCACGCCGCTGAGGATGTCCACCGAAGCCGATAAGCCATAACCTTTGTAAGAACCGTGCTCCATGTCGCTGCCCAAGGGCAACAGCATGCCGCCGTCTTTGAGTGCTGATGGATTATGACTGGCGTTGCCATCACGGCTCACCAGCCAACCTTCTGGAATTTCCTTATTTTTTCTTTCGGCAATTTCCAGCTTGCCATTGCTGGCTGCAGAAGTTGCCATGTCCAGAATTACCGGTGCTTCCGCGCCTGCGGGAAATGCCCAGCAAATAGGATTGGTTCCCAGCATACGCTCGGCACCTTTGGCCGGTGTTACCAAAGGACTTGCATTGGTAAGCGCAAATCCAATCATGTCGTGTTCCAGTGCCATCATGGCGTGGTAGGCGGCAATGCCAAAATGGTTGCTGTTGCGTACCGCAATCCAGCCGGAACCACAATTTTTCGCTTTTTCAATGGCTATATTCATGGCATGCGGTGCGCTGACCAGGCCGAGCGCAGCATCAGCATCCAGGGTGCCGGTGCTGGGCGTTTCGGCAACCAGCTGCATGTTTGGCTTCGGATTGATTCTTCCGGCCTGCCAAAGACGAATATATCCGCTGAGCCTGGCCACGCCGTGTGAGTCGATGCCGCGCAAATCTGCCTTGAGCAATACCGAGGTTGCGGTTGCCGCATCTTGTGAAGAGCATCCCATGTGCAGAAAAACATCATGCACAAACGATTGCAGTGCTTCATGGTGAATGACAAAACTCATGTGTGTGCAAAATTAGCATCTTCGCCAAGAGCTGCTTCGCTTACGGATGTTTTTTTGCCCTTGATTATCAAGTAGTTACAGGTTTTTGATGCATGTTTTCAAAAAAAAATCAATTTTCGAGGCAGCGAAATGCAACGCTTATGAGTCTTTAGCTCACAAGGCGTACAATGAACACGTTGAATGACAGAACAGGAGTTGGTGGAGGGATGCAAAAAGGAACTGAGAAAGTTTCAGGAAGCTCTATACCAGCGCATGTCCGGAAAAATGATGGCTGTATGCCTCAGGTACTGTCAGAATCGTGAAGATGCGGAAGACGCTTTGATGGAAACATTTATGAAGGTATTTGACCACATAGGCAGTTTCAACCACCAGGGATCTCTGGAAGGATGGGTGCGTCGCATTGCGGTGAATACTTCTATCAATAAAATCCGCAGCAGACGCTTCACCTCATCGCTCGAAGAAGACGCGCTGGAACAGGAAGTGCCTGATTCCGTGCTCGATGCCATGGAAACAGAAGCGCTGTTTGCCTTGATTTCCAAATTGCCCGACGGTTACCGGCTGGTGTTTAACCTTCATGTCATTGAGGATTTAAGTCATAAGGAAATCGCGCAGATGCTGGAAATTGAAGAAGCATCTTCGAGGTCGCAGCTTTCTAAAGCGCGCAAGTTTTTGCAGAGACTCATTAAAAACCAACAGGAGGGACACGCATGAACAAGCCGGTGAATTTCAAAAAACGGCTGCTTCAGATGGAAGCTCCTGTCGATGAGGGCTTGTTGACACAAGTGTTTGCCCGGCGGATGCGCAGAAAACGCAGTCGCCTGTTGCGACTTGGTATTGCCGGCGTTGTTGGTGCCTTTTTGCTGGTGGGCGGCTGGTTCTTTTTCCGTCCGGTAATGGTGGAAGAAGTGGCCACTGCTTCAGAAACAGAACATGCCGCAAGGATGCAGCCGGAGGCGAAAAATCCTTCCACATCGGCTGTACCAAACGCAACCGCGGAACCATCTGCCTCTGGCCAAGCGTTCCCGCCGGCAGAGACGCAGCGAACGCATACGCCCGCACAAACAACGCACGCTGCTTCACAGGCAAACAGGCGCCGTTCAGGAACCCCAAAACAAGCGCAATTCCGCAGCCTGCCATTCGATAAATTACTGACTGATGCTGTTCCGTCCGAAGGTTCATGGACGGTTTATCCACCCTTAAGCGCGCTGCAACAGTCGGGAATCGAAGACTGGAAGCCGGTGGATCTGAACAGCCAGGTCATCAACCGTTTGCTGTCAGGAACAGAAAGACCTCAGCCTTCCGAGCGTTCGTCCATGCACGGCGGCAGACGTATCACCACCAATACCTGGTTGTTTGAGGTGATGACAGAACCAGCCTGGATGCAGGTACGGGCAGCGAATCCCGCTTACAATCAGCTGTTGCATCAAACCGAACAAAAGGCGAGTGCCCTACAGGCTGGCATCCGCGCAGGAAGGCAGCTGAATGCACAATTCCGCTGGTTTGCAGGCCTGAAATATTCCGAGCAGCGCAGCAGGTTTGACTGGCTGCAGCAAACGGAAGAAACCCGGATGCTCACGGATGTAAAAAATGTAACTATTAAAGAGCCAGGCCTGCCGGATCGTACCATTTCAGTGCATGATACTGTAATGCTGCACAGCGTTCACCATGCGCGTTACACCGCTTCAAACAGAACCCGTTTGTTTAGCATGCCGGTGGGCATTCAATACGCCTTGCAAGGTTCTGGAGTTTATGTGTTCGGATCTCTTGCCCCAGGTTATGTGCTCCGGTCTTCCGGGATGCGCATGCAGGCCGACGGATCGGTGGCATTCATGGAAGATTTGCGGTTTCTCCGCAGGTTTCAGCTCAACAGCGAATTTGGTCTGGGCATGCGCAAAACATTGGCACCTGGGATCTTCTTTACTGTTGAACCACGCCTGAATTACGGCTTACTTAACCTCTCAAAAGCAACTTCTGCACATCATACGCTTCAGTTAGGCATGAATATGGGAATCAGTTTCCGCCCCGGAAGATGAAGCATTTCTGGTCCATAGCGCCCTTGTTTCTGTTGGATGCTTTGCATGCGCAAACGGATACTGCCCGGATGCAAAGTGCCGGACTGGATGCGCTCATTTGTGCCGACGGAAGCTGGGGTAAACAGAACCAGGCCGGCTTGCGTGTTGTGCACCATGCGACAGCTATGCCGCTGATTCAGAAACTGGGTTACTGGCTTACCGCCAAGGACGGAAGTGGAACGATGGTCGGCAGCGTACAGGATGTATTCTCTGATTCTACGGATTTTCAACCCGGCCCCTTGGGTTTGCGCGGCAGTTTGCCGGCCAATACTGCAGATTGGAACGAAGTTTTCACCGCAGATGCGGCAACCATTGGCAGTCACCGACAAACATTCAGGACGCCAGGATATCAGGTGCCCCGTGCGCTGATGCGCTGGCCCGCAAATGGCAAGCAGGGTTTTGATCCCGTGTTGGCGCCATACGTGGATTTTGATCAGAATGGAACCTACAATCCTGATGCAGGCGATTATCCGTATTTCACCGGAAATACTTGTGCCTACACGCTGTCCAATGACCAAAAACATGTGAAACCCGGCACCGGAAAAGCTCCGGGAATAGAGGTTCAGCAGTTGGTGCGTGCTTTTGAAGGCGACGGATTACAAGATGCAGGCCTCATCATGCGATTTACCATCCACAACCGTTCTCTTGTTTCCTACTACGGAATGAGGTTTTCCTTGGTTGCGGATTTTGCCGTTGGCAGCAATGGCGATGATTTTCTGCTGACCGATGTGGGGAACCATGCGCTGGTTGCCTATAACGGAGCTGCTCAGGACCCGCTGTTTGGCTCGGGAATTCCGGCCTGCGCGCTGATGCTGCTCAACAAACAAGCCGGTGCTTCCATGTATTTTGAAGCCGGCGCGGATGCCGTAAAGGGTCAGCCTGTGTTGATTTCTGATTATTACAATCTGGCGCGTGCGCGTTGGAAAACAGGAAAGCCTCTGGCTTACGGAAACGCCGGTCTGGATGGATTGCTGCCTGCCGGTTTTGTGTACAGCAATGGCACAGATCCACAGTTTGCATCCACCTGGAATGAATGGGAAGCGGCGAATTTCCCCGGACGAAGAACAGGATTAATCAGCACGGACGATTTTGATTTACCTGCAGGAGCTTCCATGCTCGTGGAAGTATCCGTGGCTGCCCTCAACGGAATAGGCAATGATCCGAAACAGGTGTCTGCACAGCTTCAGAAATACAGACAAAATGCTTCCCGATTGCTGGCAAACCAGTCAGGTAAGCCTCAAGTTCAGTCGCCTTTGTTCCTGCAAAAAGGAACGATGCTGGAATTGCGGCCTCCGCGCCCCAATGCGGCCATGCAACTGGACTTTTACAGGCTCAATGGAGTTAAGTTGGGGAGCTATTGTATTTTGAATGCGTCTTCCTTTAATTTGAAAAATTTGCCAGAAGAGGGCCTGATGCTGTTGGTTGCAACATCAGAGAATCAGAGCTCCCGGGGCATCATAACAAAGGTTCAGAACTAAAAACATCATCTATCGAAAAAAACATACCCATGAAAAAATATATTCTTGCTATTCTTGGATTGGCTTTGTCGGCTCCTGCGGCGCTCGCGTCGCACATGATGGGAGCGGATATGAGCTATATCTGTCTGGGGAACGGGAAGTACAAGATCATTGCGAAGGTGTACCGCGACTGTCGTGGTATTTCCTTTAACAGTCCAACCACGGGTGCCACGGCAGCGGGTTGTTCCAGCACGAGTCTTGCCATGACCCGTACCAAAATCAGGGACATTACGCCGGTTTGTAAGGCAACATCTGCACCCTGCAGTCCTCAAAACACCACCACCGGTAAGGAAGGTGTGGAAGAGCATACCTACGAGGCAACCATTGACCTGAATCAAAACCCCTGGGCAAACTTTAAGAAGAACAATTGTTGCCAGATTACTTTTTACATCGGACAGTGCTGCCGTAACGGTGCCATCACCACAGGCCAGTCCAGCCAGGACTTCATCACAACCTGTATGCTGGACATCTGCAAAATCGGCAACAAATGCAACAGCAGCCCCAGTCTGAGTAACGAACCGGTGGCTTACCTCTGCTGCAACCAGCCTTTTTACTTCAACAACGGTGCGGTAGATACAGCAGATTTTGATTCTTTGTCTTACTCTCTGGTGAATGGTTTGCAGACGCTTTCTACTTCTGTATCCTATGGAAGTGGTTTTTCAGCAACCATTCCAATGACTCCATACTGCCCTGTCCCAGGTCAGAAGAACTGCACACCTGCGCCCAACGCAAAGCCTCCAAGAGGTTTTTTCCTGGACCAAGAAACCGGTGACATCATCTTTACGCCTACCGACTGCTCTGAAGTGGGTGTGGTGGTGATACAAATTGATGAATTCCGGCGAGACAGTGCCACCAAGAAGTGGGAACTGATTGGTCGAACACGACGAGATATGCAGTTGATTGTAACCAACTGCGGACCGAACAACCCGCCGGAAATCAAAGGAAACAACACCTACTCGGTATGTGAAGGAGATAAGATATGTTTCAAGATCGACGGAACGGATAAACAGTTTACGCCTTTCCAAACCAAAGCTGATACGGTGCAGATGAAGTGGAACCGCGGTATTCCCGGTGCAACCTTCACCATCACCAACCCCAAAGACCGTGAAAAAACGGCTGAATTCTGCTGGCAAACCCGCATGGGCCAGGCCAGTGACGTATTCTACACGTTCACCGTTACTGCTGCCGACGACAATTGCCCTCGTCCCGCTACTTCCATCCGCGGTTTCCGTGTGAAGGTGAAGAAAAGGGCGCTTGCCAAAAGAACTTACACCAACCTGAAGTGCGGTAGGTTTGCCTTCCACAGCCAGCCAGAAGCAAACTTCAAAGGTCGTCCAAGCTACCGCTGGGAAATCCGCGACAGCCTGAACAAAGTGCAAATCTTCCCCATCAACACCAAGCAAACAGATACCGTTCAGTTTAAGCGGGGAGGGAAGTACATCATTACCCACATGATCAATAACCCGGAAGATTGTCCTACCATTTATTACGATACGGTAGTGATTCCTCCGGTGTTTACCGCAGAGCTGGCTTTCGGTGCGGATACCTTCGCCTGCTATGGTTCCAGCATCACCTTTGCACCGCGCATCACGAACGGCCCGGCTCCTTACCGCTTCCGCTGGGCCACACCACACAACCACCGCAGTGGTGATACCCTGAATACGTTCACGGCAAAAATCACTTCCGATTCAACCATTGCCCTGTTGATTACCGACAACAATGGCTGCGTGGACGATGATACCATCAAGGTGTTCATGAAGCCTTTGCCCATCGTTGATTTGGGTCCGGACCAACGCATTTGTACCTACGAGAATACCACGTTTGATGCGCAACACGCGGATACCGTGCGCTACCTCTGGTATCCTACCATGGACACCACGCGCACATTGTTGGTGCATAAAGCCAATCGTTATTCGGTTCGTGTGACAGAAACCAAGTGGAAATGCTTTGGCTTTGATACCGTGAACCTCTTTGTAAACGACACGGTTGTTTCAAAAGCTGGTCCTGATAAGAACCTGTGTTTTAAAGACACGCTCCTGATTTTTGCCAACGGACAGCCTGCTACTCAAAAGCTGAATTATACCTGGCATAATATTACCTCCAATATTCCAATGGGGACTTTAAACTCCATTCGAATCTTCCCGAGCACAGACCAATGTTATGAATTGTACCTGTCTGTAACTCAGGATAAACATACTTGTGAAGATAAAGACACCGTTTGTGTGAAGGTGCTGAAATTGCCAGACCTCAGGTCTTCAGTTCCGGCGCGTTGCTACGACTACGGTGACCGAAACCTTGGACTGGAAACCGGATTGGAAAGTAAATTCGGCAAGAATGTGCGCTATTGGTGTCCTAAGGATACCCTGATGGTCGATTTCCTTGGCAGCAGTTACATCTACAGAACCAGCAGAATCAAAAACTCAGATCTGCAAGGCGGGAACCGTCGTTCAGATATGATCTGGGTATCATTCACCGACCCTGCTACAGGTTGCTTCAACAAAGACAGTTTCCGTTTAACCACCAACGGCAACCCCATTGTTCAGCTTCGAGACAGACTCTATTGCCAGGATAAAGGGTGTGCCCTTATGGATTCATCCATCATCATTCCTAAGGTGAAAACCGGTGCATTGTATAACTGGAACATCTTTGGGGCTCCCAGTGGCGTTCCGGCTTCAACCCTGATTAAAGACAGAAATCAGGGAACTGGCCTGCCACCAAACTTTGAGTTCTGCTTCGGTGACGTCACTGAAGACTTCTACGCGGGAACCTATGACATGGCCTTCTTCATCCAGGATCCTATTACCGGATGCTTCACCCGCGATACCACCAAAATCGATATTGTGGGAGAGCCAAAGGCGAAAGTGTTGAGCTTCCCGCAGGTATGTCTGAATGACGATACTGTTGACCTCAACCAATACGTAACACTGAACGGAGTTACAGATCCGGTTGGTGGACGTTGGTTCGCCATCGCCAGAAATGGTGACCGCACAGATCCGGGACTGAATGCTGCAGTATTGAACGGCCGTTATTTCGTTCCTGCCAGCGGTGATGGAGACTGGGAGTTTAAATACGTGCACCTGGCCACAGGCTGTCTGGCAACTGACAGCGGAACTCTGGTGGTGAAGCAGCTGCCCAAAATGACCATGCCGGCCAATATGCGTGTTTGCAGCATTGACCCACCAATCAACCTTGCGCCCACATTTGTATCTCCTGTAGGCGGAACCGGTGCCTGGACTGGCAAGCGACTGAGCGGCGCTGGTAACAGCGTGTTCACACCCGGAACAGATAATGTTTCGCTGGTTGAAGGTCCTTATTCACTGGTGTACAAATACACCGATCCATTTGGCTGCAGCATACGCGACAGCTTCCAGATTCTGGTGCAGAGCATGCCTTCCCTGAACATCCTCACACCGAAGCCAGGCAGCATCTGCGACGATCAGACACTTTCATTGAACAGCAGACTCCGTTGGTCTCCGGGTGTACAGTGGACCAGCATGGGCGATGGTTCATTCAGCGCTCAGGATACAACCAGCGTGTACACTCCCGGCGCTTCGGACAAAGCTACCCGCTCCGTGATGCTGAAGGTGCAGAACGTAGCGCCCGCAGCGAATGTTTGTCCTACAGTTCGCGACAGCATCCTGGTGAACATCCATCCTTATCCGCAGGTTGACTTCACCGGAGATCCGCTGCAAGGGTGCGAGCCTTTGGTGAGTTCCTTTACTTCAAACGTGTCCAACCTTCCAGCTTCCACGCTGAGTTACAAATGGAACTTTGGCAATGGTGATACTTCTACCCAGGCCAATGCTCCAGGTATTATCTACAGCAGCTGGGGTAAATACACCGTAACGCTGACCGTAACGAATACAGCCGGTCCTTGTGAAACAACCGTGAGCAAGCCTGACTACGTAGATGTTTGGCCGGTTCCGGTGGCTCAGTTTACTTCTGATCCTCAGTATTATACCACCATTGCACTGCCTAAATTCCAATTCTTCAACCAGAGTGCTATTGCCGACAATTCACTGCTGCGCAATATGTGGAATTTTGGATCTGGAAAGGCGATAGATACCAGCACGCAACGCGATCCTTCATTTGCCTACGGCAAGGATACCGCAACCTATCTGGTGCAACTGATTGTCAGCTCTGACAAGGGCTGTAAGGATACTGCGGTACGCACCCTGAAAATCGGACCGGACATCATTGTGTTCATTCCGAATGCGTTCACTCCAGATCAGGCTGGTCCGAATTTCAACAACAACTTCAATGTGGT
>JBDKIU010000046.1:0-2993 GCA_039796915.1 Bacteroidota bacterium
CCAATGGCGCCCAGTAACAACTGGTGTAACTTCTGAACTGACAAGGAGGCCGCTTCAACTTTCATGCAGCAAAAATAGGCAGCACCGTGCAGTGCACGTTCAATTCAGTGCTTCATACACCAAACGCTGCAACTCCGTTCGGAAGTTGCTCTTCGCCAGGCTGTTGTTCCCTTCATCCGGGAATATGCGATTGCTCAGGAATACAAAAATCAGCTGTTCTTTCGGGTCGGCCCAAACCGCAGTTCCTGTAAAACCGGTATGTCCGAAGGTTTCCGGAGAACAATAACTGCTGGCAGGACTTGCCAGTCGCGGATTGGTTTCCGGTTTGTCGAAGCCCAATCCCCGGCGTGATGTTTGGTGCTGTTTTTTGGTGAAGCGTGCTATGGTTTCAGGTTTGAGAAAACGGGTTCCGTTGTAATAGCCGCCATTCAGCAGCATCACATAAACCGCTGCAAGGTCAGAGGCGTTTGAAAACAAGCCGGCATGTCCGCTTACCCCGCCCAGCATGGCTGCGGCTGGGTCATGCACAAATCCACGCAATACCTGCTTCCGGAAGGTTTGGTCGTTGGTGCTTGGCGCAATCATGTTGCGGTCGTATTTCTCCAGTGGAAGGAAGCTGATACGCTGCAGTCCCATAGGCTCATAAAAGTGGCGATGCACATATTCGTTCAGTCGCATATCGCTAACGCGTTCAATCACACGTTGAAGTAACATCATGCCCAAATCGCTGTACACATAACGCCCGCGTTCCTGAACGGGTGATTCCAAAATGCGTTTGTGGATGAGCTGCAGATAGGCCGAGTCCATGTGTACGCCTTCTGCAACCTGAAGACAGCCACAGCCGGCGTGGCTGCGGTCCAGCAGGTATTCAGGATGCGTCATCAAATCCTGGTAGAATGGAATCCATGCCTGTAGTCCGGCTTCGTGGAGCAACAGCTGTTCCAGGGTGATTCCGCGTTTGTTGCTGCTGTCAAACTCCGGAAGGAATTGTTCCAGGCGGTCGCTCAGGTGCAGTTTTCCTTCCTCATACAGCTTCATGAAGGCGAGGGTGGTAGCGGCAGTTTTGGTGATGGAAGCAACATCGTACAGGTCATCGGCACTTACCGGACGTTGTCCGGAATAATCAAAACTGCCGAAATTCCGTTCCAGCACTTTCCGTCCTTTTTGTACCACCAGCAGCTGTCCGCCCGGTGCGGCGCCTGAGCTGGTGATGCGCTGCAACATCGCATCAATTTTGCGCAAAATCAGGCTGTCGGGTTTGCAGTCTGTGGGTCCCGCGGCGGGAATCTTTGGATGCAGCAACGCAGCTGTGGAAATGCCCGTGCCGGGTTGCCATTGTGCACTTACCCCCGCCGGAAGCCGGCCTGCAAACGGTTCGATGCCAAACAGCGCTGCCGCGGTATGAATATGAAATGCGGGATGGTCTTCAAAAGCAGAAATGGCATTGTTGATGTTCGGCATTTGCCCCAGCTGATAAAGGTTTCCGAAGTTTACCACGATGAGGCGCGTGCGCTCATTCAGGTTGCGGATGCTTTGCAGCAGGGCTTGCGGCACCTGAACAGCCTTCTTGCCCCACAAGCCGGCGTCATGCAGGGAAAGCACCACCAGGTCGTAGCTTGCCAAAGTGTCTTCCAGCGCTTTGAACGTTCCGTAGCCGTCTGTGCGCTCGGCCAGAAAACGGTCGGTTTTGTGGTAGCGGTTCAGTTCATCCTGAAAGCGGTAATAGTCAGATTTACCCACGGCAAGGCTCGCCATGCGGAATGGATGGTTGGCATTTAGGGGAATCAGTTTGTCGTAGTCGGAAACCAGCGTGATTCCTTTATTGGCGGCTTCCTCCAGAAACTGTCCCTTGTTGTTGAAAGAGAAGGAAAGATCCAGATGGCTAGTGATGGCCGGCTGGTAATGGTTCAGCCCTTGCCGGCTTTTTGCGCACAGGATGCGAAACGCGCGGGCTGCCACTTCAGAACTGTCCACCAGACCGCTGTCCACAGCTGCGGTAATCAGGTCCAGGGCCAATGGAACATTTTCCGGAAACAACAAGATGTCGTTTCCAGCCATAAAGGCTTCGTATTCGGCATATCCCGGAGGGAAATAGCGTTTCACGCCTTTCATATTCAGGGCATCGGTAATGATCAGGCCTTCGAAACCAAGTTCGCCGCGCAGCAGTTCCTGGACCACCTTTGGCGACAGGCTGGCCGGGCGGTTCGGCGTGCTGTCCAGCGCAGGCACTTCCAGATGTCCAACCATGATGGAAGCCACATCCTGGGCTATGGCTGCGCGGAAAGGTGCAAGTTCCAGACTGTCCAGCCGCTTTCTGTCGAACCCCAGGAAAGGCAGATCCTGGTGTGAATCTGTTTCGGTGTCGCCGTGTCCGGGGAAATGTTTGGCGCAGGCCATCACGCCTTCACTTTGCATGCCGCGGATAAACGCATTGGCCAGCCTTTGCACCTGCGCTGCGCGTTCGCCGAAGCTGCGGAATCCGATGATGGGATTCGCCGGGTTGGTGTTTACGTCAACCACGGGCGCGAAGTCGATATGCACGCCAATACGTCGGCACTCGCGACCCATAGCTGCGCCGGTGCGGAATGCCAGCCCTTCGCTGCCTGCCGCCCCGAGGGTCATGGCAAACGGATAACGTTCCAGGTCTTTCAGCCGCATGGCCAGCCCCCATTCACCGTCAATGCCGATGAGCATGGGAATCTTGCTGATTTGCTGGTAATAGTTGGTGAGCCAAACTTGTTTAGCGGCGGTGCCCTGAAAGAAAATCAGCCCGCCAATGTGTTCGCGGTGAATCAGTTCTTCAATTTGTGCCGTATGCGCGTCGTCCTTATTGCTCCAGGCCGCAACCATCATCATCTGTGCAGCCATTTCGCGCAGCGACAATGTGCGCAAAACCGAATCGGCCCATAATTCATGGCTGGTACGCAAATGCTGGGCTTCGAGTTTCGGAGGAAACAGCATGCCAAGCAGCAACAACAGAACCCAATTTCGGC
>JBDKIU010000047.1:0-5635 GCA_039796915.1 Bacteroidota bacterium
AATGTCGCAGTACCTGGAGTTATCCTCCGGGGAACGCGAAAAAGCTCAATCTGCGGGTATTCCTTACGACAGTACCAACAACCAGTTGATGCATTGGGTGGATTTTGGCCGCAGGGCTGCCGCCGTGGATTTGCAGCGCCGGAAACAGGAAGCCAAAGAACGGAATCAGCCCTTCAAGGATGAAGCTTTGCGTTATGCGATTAAAGCCGACGGTAAAGCTCCATACGACAAGGTGAAAAAGGTGATCCAGATATTCAAGGATCTGAACATCTACAGGTTCAACATGATCACTAACATAGAGGACGAACCTAAAATCTGAAACTGAACCATGGCTGAAATAAATACCGGCGGCGGCGGAGGTGGTGGTAAACACGGCAAGAAACGGGCGAAGAAACTGAGTACCAGGGTGGATATGACCCCCATGGTGGATCTCGCCTTTCTGCTCCTCACCTTCTTCGTACTGACCGCAACATTCAATAAACCCAAGGTGATGGAGTTGAACTTCCCGTTCGATAAAGACACCCCTGATGAGAAACCATCAGAGGTTCGGAACGGCCTCACCATCATTGCAGCAGGGAATAATATACTCTATTATTACTCAGGCTCGCTGGGCAAGGCAGAAAAGCTGGAAAACACCGATTACACGGCCAATGGGCTCCGCAAGTTGCTGATTGAACGCAACCGCGATGTGGTAGAACAAATCCGTGAACTCGGGCTGAAAGCTCAGAAAACCAATATGGCTGACAGCACCTTTAAAAGGGAAATGGTGAAAATCCAGAGCATCCCCGATGCACTGGTGGTACTGATCAAAAATGATGACAAAGCCACCTACAAGAACATCATTGACATTGTGGACGAATTGAACATCACCAAAGTAGGACGCTTTGTGGTGGTGGACGAACTCGACCCAAAAGAAAAGACGATGATGGCGGATGCAACTAAAATCAACCCTTAAAGGATACAACTATGGCAGATAAACTCTTTGACAGCTGGACCAGCCCACTGAGCGAAAGCAGAAATGAACTGGTTTTTGCCAACAGAAACCGCAGCTACGGTGCTTACCAGCTGCGCCGTTCCTATCGAAATACCCTGATTCTGGCGATGCTGGTTTCAGGTGCCGTATTCCTGATTGTTACGGGTGCCCCGAAAATCATGGACCTGATCAATGGTCCGGAAAAGAAGAAAAAGAAATTCAAGGTAACCAATGTTACCCTGGAAGCGCCGAAACCATTGAAAGATGAACCCGCCCCACCACCGCCTCCTCCTCCACCAGAGCAGGAAGCACCTAAGGTGAAAACCCAGAAGTTTGTGGTGCCGGTCATCAATGAAGAAGCACGTGACCCGGAACCTCCACCTGTAAATACCAATATCGATGCAAACATCAGCAACGAAACTCAGGAAGGTGTTGAAGATGAAGGTCAGACACAGGGAACCGGCGACAAACCCGTAGAAGTGGATGCCGGCCCGCTGGAAGTGGTTCAGGTAGAAGCACAACCCAAAGGCGGTCTCTCCAAATTCTACGACTATGTAATGAACCATTTTGAATACCCCGAACGCTGCCAAAGCGAAGGAATCAATGGTTATGTAATGCTCAAATTCGTGGTGGATGTTGACGGCAGCATCAGTAATGTGGTTGCCATCGAAAAAACCGATGAATGTGAGGAGTTTACCAAAGAAGCCATCCGGGTATTGTTGTCCGCTCCGAAGTGGACTCCAGCCCAAAATGGTGGTAAAGCGGTAAAAGCCTACCGCAAAATTCCAATCAGGTTGGAAGTAGGCGAAGAATAAACAAGTTCAAGTCCCCTGCCCCAACCCGGCGGGGGACTTTGTTTAGGATGAATACTGTTTGAATCTGAAGTTGAACCAACATCCACCTGCCAGGGCTGTGGCATCGAAGTATATGAAAGGTCCCTTGAAAATACTATGGCTGATTGCTTTCTATGGATTGATGCCGGGATTGATAAGCGGGCAAAACCGTCCGGAAACGATTCCATCCGATTCCAGTATAGTTCAGGCTCAGCCACGAGGAGGCATGAAAAAGTTCTATAAATTCATTGCCGAAAACTTCAAATACCCACCCCGGTGCGAATCGGCAGGCATTAACGGTGAGGTGCTGCTGAAGTTTATTGTAGAATTGGATGGCTCTCTGAGCAATTTTGAAGTCATAGAAGAAACGAAAGCCTGTCCAGAGTTTACCAGAGAAGCCATCAGGGTTTTGAAGAAATCACCAAAATGGAAGCCGGCTATGAAAAACGGCATACCCATCAGGCATTTTCGCCGGATGCCCATTAAATTTCAGGTTGGTTAAAACTGAATCCATGCTCCTGAAGAAACCCATTACCCCATAACAACATGCAAGCATCACCAAGACATTCATCAGGCAACTGGCAAGTTCGCCTCAGTTTATGGAGTGGCCTGTTCATGGTTATCGTATTCATCACCATGGGCACTTGTCTGCTCACATTGCCTGACTTTCTTCCGCAGGCGCGCATGCCCTGGCGCAACTACACCGGCTGGTTTCTGTTGGCTTGGGCAGGTTTTCGCCTGTTTTTACTGAATATCCGTTACCGGAATTTTAAAAAAGAAGCCGCACAACACACGCATGAGCTCCCGGAATAAACCCTTCCTCCTTTTGGTTTTCCTGGCCTGCATGCTGTTTCAGGCCTGTGGCGGAAAAGATTCCGGCTTGTCGGAAGCAGATACGCCCACTACAGGCACATTGAACATTGGCATAGAGCACAGCGACAGTCCGGCATTGGTTGCGCAGATCAACCTCTTCCAAAGCCTTTATCTCAAATCTGAATTCAAAGCATCATTTCTTCCACAGAACCGCATTCTGGAGCTGATGATGAACGACAGCCTGAAGGTTGGTGTGATGCATCGGGATTTGAGTGCCACGGAAAAAAAGCTGCTGCAACAAAATGGAATCCAGGCGCGCAGCACCCTCATCGGATATGCAGGAATTGCACTGGTTACTGCAAGACAGGAACAGGATACATCTGCCATCCTTTTAGAAGATTTGAAGAAACTTTTCACCGGCGCTAACTCAGACAGGGTTTTGGTTTTTGACCATGCTGCCGGTGCCTGTTTCCGCTTTTTTAAAGACAGTTTATGTGCCGGCGCAGCACCCGGACCCGGAGTGCAAGCCCTGAACAGCAACAGCGAAGTATTGAATTACGTGATGAACCATCCTGGATGTGTGGGCGTGGTTGGCGCCAACTGGGTTGGCGATATGACCAGTGAAACCGCGCGATCCATGTTTCGTAAAATCAGAATCATGCCCGTACAAACCGAACCCGAAGGCGCTGCCTATAAACCCTTTTACGCACATATCAAGCTGAAAAAATATCCGTTGCGCTATGGTATTTTCATGATAAACACCCAACATTATCAAGGTCTGGGCAGTGGCTTCATTACCTTTGTGGGCGGAGCGCAGGGACAGTTGGCGCTGAAGAAAAGTGGCATTGTACCGGTACGCGATCAGGAACGAATCATTCAAATAAACTCAGGCTGGCCAAAGGCTTTGAAATAAATACCCGCAACTGGCACACGAATTGAACTATAAACACAGATAAGCTTTGAAACCCATGAAACTCAGGAACATATCTATTTACCTCCTGCCTTCAGTTTTCACCATGACTGCCGTTTCCATCAACGCCCAGTCGGTGCAGCAGGCGGCTGTTTACACCCGCAACGAGCAATACGAGGATGCCTCCCGGATGCTGCAGTCGCTGAAATCGAAAAAGCCAACCGACCCGGTGCTTGCTTATCAGCTTGCCTGGAACGCGCTGAAATCTGACGATGTAGCCGCCGCCCTTGCATCATTTCAGGAAGCATACACACTGAATCCGAAAAGTCCGGAAGGCCTGGTAGGTGCAGGCATCAAAGCTTTGTGGGAAGGCAATGCCAGCGATGCAGAAAACCTGTTTAACCAGGGATTGGCTGTGGCAAAGAAGAAAACCAGTGCCATGCGCAACAACATCGGCGAAGCGTATATGATGGCTCCCAAAAGAAACCTCACCAAAGCCATTGAACAACTGAAACTGGCCACCGAAAATGACAACCTGAACGCTGAAGGTTACGTGCTGCTGGGCGATGCACTGTGGGCAAACAAACCTGAAGACGCCAGTCCGGCCATCCAAAACTATATAACCGCTGAAGATCTTGCCGGCTCCAATAAAGTGGAAGCCATCACCAAACAAGGAAAGGTCTGGACACGCGCAAGGGTGTTCGACAGGGCACAACAGGATTTCACGCGCGCCATCGCCATCGATGCAAACTATGCTCCGGTGTACCGCGAATACGGCGACTACTACTATTCCCGCGGGAAAATTGACAGCGCCCTGTTCTATTATCAGGAATACCTGAGGCGCAACAACAACCCCAGTGCCCGCCGCAAATACGTGAGCGCGCTGTACCTGGCCAAACAATACGACCAGGCCATCAGCGAAGGCGAAAACCTGCTTCAGGTAAAAGAATATCCCAACATCTTCGGACTGCTGGCGTACTCCATCGCCGAACGCAGCAACAGCAATGCCGCCGATGCTGCCAAAGGGCTGATGTATCTGGACCGATACATGCTGAGCTCCACCGACCGTAAGCCTTCAGCTATGGACCGCTATACCAAGGCAACCCTACTGGCCATGAGCGGAGATTCTGCATCTGCAGCTGTTGAGCGTGAACAGGCCTTGCGCACCGAAGGCGCTAAAGATGTATGGTTTGATGAAATCAGCAACGGCTTCTACAAAGGAAAAAGATATGCAGATGCTGCCCGGATTTTTGCCCTGAAAAGTTCTCTTGGGAAGAAAATGAGCCTGAACGACCTCATTTATCAGGCCATGAGCAATTACTACATCAAAGATTATATTCTGGCTGACAGTGTCATGGCTCAGGTATTGAAAATATCACCTGATTATAACTACGGAACGCTGATTAGGGCAAAATGCAATGACAAACTGGATACATTTCAGGAAACTTGGTCAGCAAGACCCTTTTTCGAAACATGGATGAGCAAATTGAAGCCTGAAGAGCAAGGAAAGAATAAGAATGACCTGACGCTGGCCAATGCTTACCTGGCGGCCTATTACAACGAACAGAAAAACTGGGTTGAAGCCAAGAAATACTATACCGCGCTTCTGGCCCTGGATCCCAACAATGCCGAAGCCAAGAAGTTCCTCGATTCTAAAGAGGCTAAGGCCATTAAATAACGGAATGAACAACCAAACCAAAAAAAGCGGTGCCCAGGCGCCGCTTTTTTTGTAACTTTAACATTGAAATCAAGTTTATGAAGCGCTTGTTCCTGTTCATGGCATCCTTGTGCGGCGGTTTGGGTTTGTGGGCTCAGAATCCAAAAATCCTGTTTGCGCTGGAACCCGGTGCCGATCTGGAATACATCACTTACCGCTTGGGGAAGGAATTCGAACATCCTCAGCGTCTGTGCCGCAACCTGCCTTATTTCTATTGCATGGTGGAAACGCAGGAAGAACGGCTGCTGCAGCAACTTAAATCCATCCGCGGCATCAGCGCAGCACAATGGAACAAACAGGTACAATTGCGCTTCAACAGCAATGATCCCTGGTTTTACAAGCAGGAACACTTGAAGCTGATTTCTGCCGACAAAGCCTGGGATTTCCAG
>JBDKIU010000048.1:0-8771 GCA_039796915.1 Bacteroidota bacterium
GGGATACGTTCCCGGTACACATTGCTGAAGTAGCGTTGCCAAACCGAGCCGCCCCAGGCATCAATAATTCTCAACGTAAGGCTGCCACTCACATTATCCGGAAAGCTGATGTTGATGATTACCGGTTCATTTCCGGCAAAGGGGTTTGGGAATATGTCCACATCAAAACCTGTACAAACGCCACCGGTCCAGTTGTTCACGCCTCCCTGCCAGTAGGCTGCGCATTGATTGCGGTAGGTGATGCCGTTACAGCCGCAAACCGGAAGGTAAAAGGGATCCTGGCAACGGTATGTTGGGGTTCTGCGGAAGGTGTCCTGGCATAAAGGCTGGGCCATGAGTTGTGAACTCAGGGCAGCAAAAATCAGCAGGCACAAATTCCTCAGGTTCAGCATATCATGTCGAAGCCCGTGTAAGGAATCAGTGCCGGCGGAATGCGGATACCTTCCGGAGTCTGATTGTTTTCGAGCAAGGCGGCCACAATGCGTGGAAGCGCGAGGGCGCTGCCGTTCAGGGTATGCGCCAGTTCCGTTTTGCCATCTGCATTGCGGAAACGGAGTTTGAGCCTGTTGGACTGAAATGCTTCGAAGTTGGAAACAGAACTCACTTCCAGCCAGCGTTCCTGCGCAGCAGAATAAACTTCCATATCATAGGTCTGGGCAGAAGCAAAACCCATGTCGCCACCGCACAAACGCAGTACCCGATAGGTTAAACCCAATTGTTGCAGCAAACTTTGAACGTACTGCTGCATTTCTTCCAGCAATTGGTAGCTCTGATCCGGATGAGCAATCTGAACGATTTCTACTTTATCGAACTGATGCAGACGGTTCAGGCCGCGCACGTGCGCACCGTAGCTGCCCGCTTCCCTGCGGAAACAAGGCGTATAACCTGCATTCTTTATGGGTAAATCTGCTTCATTCAGGATTACATCGCGGTAGAAATTGGTGATGGGCACCTCCGCAGTTGGAATCAGGTACAGGTTATCCACGCCGGCATGGTACATCTGTCCTTCTTTATCAGGAAGCTGGCCTGTGCCGTATCCGGAATCTTCATTCACCAGGATGGGTGGTTGTACTTCCAGATAGCCCTGTGCCCTGGCCTGATCGAGGAAAAAGTTGATCAGCGCGCGTTGCAGCCGGGCTCCATAGCCTTTGTACACCGGAAAACCTGCACCGGTAATCTTCACCCCCAATTCAAAGTCAATGAGGTCGTATTTTTTGGCCAGTTCCCAGTGTGGAAGGGCGTTTTCAGGCAAAACGGGCATTTCGCCGTATTGCAGCACCACTTCATTATCATCGGCACCGGTTCCGGTTTTCACCTGAGCGGAAGGCGCATTGGGAATACTGAGCATGAGTTCACGCAGCTGCTGTTCCAAGGATTCCAGCTCGGCCTCATGCGCTTTGGATTGTTCCTTAAGCGCCACGCTTTCAGCCTTCAGCACTTCGGCAGCTTCCTTATTTCCTGCCTTGAACAATTCTGCAATTTCCTTGGAGATCTGGTTGGCTCTGGCCAGATTTTGCTCCAATTGAAACCGTGTTGCACGCAAAGCTTCATCTAAAGACAATACGTTCTTCACTTCGGCAGAACGGTCAACGCCGCGTTTCGCAAGCCTGTTGATGATTTCGTCGCTGTGTTGTCGGATGCGGGAAATAGGAATCATACGTTGTGGCAAAAATAACAGACCGGGCATGGAAAATGGCATGCCTGTGCTTCATGAATCCCAAATAGGAATTCAATCCAACCACAATACCTGAAATCAGGCTTTTTCGCCGGGCCAACTGCTGTTCAGAAAGCGGCCGGTCAATGATTCCGGATGTTTGATCAATTCTTCCGGCGTGCCTGCAAATACCAGTTGTCCGCCGCGGGAACCGGCTTCCGGCCCTAAATCAATCACCCAGTCCGCGCATTTAATCATGTCCAGATTATGTTCAATAACCACCAGTGTATGTCCTTCAGCAATCAATGCCTGAAAGCTTTTCAGCAACTTTTGGATGTCGTGGAAATGCAGTCCTGTCGTAGGTTCATCAAAAATGAACATCGTTGGTTTTCCCTTGTGCGGATTGCTTTTTCCGAGGTAATAGGCCAGTTTCACACGTTGGGCTTCTCCTCCACTGAGCGTATTGCTGCTTTGCCCCAGAGTAACATAACCCAATCCTACATCCTGCAAGGGACGAATGCGTTCCTGAATATTTTTCTGATCGGCAAAAAACAGCATCGCCTCGTCGATGGTCAGTTCCAGCACATCGTGGATGTTCCTGCCTTTGTATTCCACCTCCAGAACCTCGGGTTTGAAGCGTTTGCCGTTGCACGATTCACAGGGCAGGTGAATATCTGCCATGAACTGCATCTCCACGGTGATTTCCCCTTCACCCTGGCAGGCATCGCAACGGCCGCCATCCACATTAAAACTAAAATGCTGGGGTTTGAATCCGTTGAATTTTGACAGCGGCTGCGCTGCAAATAACTCGCGGATGTCGTCGTATGCTTTTATGTAGGTGATGGGATTGCTGCGGCTGCTTCTTCCAATAGGATTCTGATCTACCATTTCCACCGCCTTCACCAGATGAAGATCGCCTTCCAGCTTATCCAGCTTTCCAGCCTTCGCGGTGGTAAACTGTCCGGTGGCACGGGCCATCGCCGGAAACAACACAGAGGTAATCAGACTGGTTTTGCCCGAACCTGAAACGCCGGTAACGGCTGTAAACACGCCCAGGGGAATCTGTACATCCAGATTTTTAAGGTTGTTTTCGCGTGCACCTTTCACGGTAATGGCATTGCTCCATTTGCGCCGCTGCACAGGAACCTCAATGCTGAGGGTTCCTTTCAGGTAGGCCGCAGTAAGCGAACGTTCGCTGCCGGTGATTGCGTCAATGCTTCCGCTGTACACCAGCTCACCGCCCAATCTCCCGGCTTCGGGTCCAATGTCGATGATTTGATCTGAAGCGCGCATGACTTCCTGATCATGTTCAACCACAATCACGGTATTGCCTTCTTTTTTCAAGGCCTTCAGCACGCCAATCAGTCGTTCGGTATCTCTTGGATGAAGCCCAATACTAGGTTCATCGAGGATATACATTGAACCTGTAAGACTACTTCCGAGGGAAGTGGCCAGGTTAATCCTTTGCGACTCGCCGCCACTCAGGGAATTGCTCAGCCTGTTGAGGCTCAGGTACCCCAGGCCTACTTCATTCAGGTATGACAAGCGCGCGCGCACTTCGGTGAGGATGCGTTTCGCGATACCGGCGTCGTGGTCGGAAAGCTGCAATGCGCTGAAATACGCCAGGGCATCTTCCACCGTCATGAGCAAAACATCAGAAATGCTCACTTGCTCTGGCACTGATTGCCCAGGATTCATGGCCAACAGTTTCACATAAGCGGCATCAGGCCTGAGGCGCGTGCCGCGGCAATCCGGACAGAGGGTTTTTCCGCGGTAGCGGGAAGCCAGCACGCGGTATTGAATTTTATACGATTTCTCTTCCAGGTAGGTGAAGAAGTCGTTGATGCCACTGAGCTTGCCTTTCCCTTCCCAGAGGAATTTGCGTTCTTCGGCATTCAGGTCTTCGTAAGCACGGTGAATAGGAAAGCCTGCTTTGGAAGCCTGACGGATGAATTCATGCTTCCATTCCTGAAGCGTTTCACCGCGCCAGGGCGCGACGCAGTCATCATATACCGATAAGCTTTTGTCAGGAATCACCAAATCTTCATCGATACCCAAAACCATCCCGAAACCTTCGCAACGGCGGCAGGCACCCATGGGGTTGTTGAAACTGAGGAAATCACGCGATGGCAATTCGAAGCTCATGCCATCCAGTTCAAAACGGTTGGAGAATACTTCCAGTTCGGTATTGGAGCCTACCTGCAGGTAACAGGTTCCCAGCCCTTCCCAAAACGCAGTTTCGGCGCTGTCGGCCACACGTGAGGCCAGTTCTTCATCGGCCGGGTCCGGAAAAATCCGGTCAACAACCAGCATGAAGGATGTGCCGGGGAGTTTTTGCTCCTCAAGGATGGCTTCAATTTTAAACAATGCACCTTCGCACCAAACCCGTGTAAAGCCATTTTGCATCACCAGTTCCAGACCTTTCAGATCGGCGCGTTCAGCTTCCAGCGGTGCCAGAATCAGAACCGGTTCCTGTTCCTTCAGGTTGATGACGAACTGCACCACATCTTCCGGAGTATGGCGTTTCACTTCTTTTCCGCTGATCGGAGAAATGGTATGGCCTGCCCTGCTGAACAGCAGTTTCAGGTAATCGTAGATTTCAGTAGTGGTGGCAACGGTACTGCGCGGATTTCGCGTGATGATTTTTTGTTCCACCGCCACGGCAGGGCATAATCCGTGGATGTAATCAACCTCGGGCTTTTTCATGCGGCCAAGAAACTGACGTGCATAAGCGCTGAGGCTTTCCACATATCTGCGCTGTCCTTCTGCAAACAAGGTATCAAACACCAAGCTGCTTTTCCCGGAACCGGAAACGCCTGTAACCACCGTAAATGAACCTTGTTCTATGGAAACATCCAGATTCTTCAGGTTGTGTAAACGCGCACCGTGAACGGTGATGAGCGGCTTTGCTGCCTTCGATATTGACTTGGTTTTATCCTGCACGGAAGATGGAATGCAAAATTGGTTTAGCGCACACGACCTAAATGGTTGTGCGATTGTTCAAAGGGAGAGACGGCTTATTTCTTCTTAAAAAGATTGCCCATGCCACCCAACATGCCGCCGAGGGCGCCAAGTAAACCGGCGTTCAGTCCGGCAAATTCCATGATGCCCTTTACGTCTTTGCTTTTGCCGCTTTGTTCAAAAGCGTCTTTGAGTCCGTTAAAGGTATAGGTGATGGTTTTTTCGGCCAGGGCTTCTTTACGCGGCGCAGCCCAGTCCAGGCCGTAATAAGTTTGCGCCGCAGCCGACATCATATTTTTGTAATGTTCGCTTCCGCGCAAAGCATCTGCACCTTCGGTGACCAATTGCTGCAATTCACCCATTTTTCCGCTGAAAAGCAATCCTTTGATTTGTTCTGTTACCCCTTGCAGGGTGGTATCAAAAATCACGTCGCTTTGATCTGCGTTAAGTCCCTCGGCTTGCCCAACGGCACCATGGAATTCCTTTTTCAAAGCAGCCAGCACATCTTGTAACATCGTGCTTCAAATATAATCCCGATGTGGCCATGCTTGTACCTGCCATTTTGCAGAACCACAGGAGTTCCTTCTTAAGGAATTTTACGGATGATTCAAGGCCTGAATTTCTTTATCCCCGCTCCATGCACATTCGGATTTTAAACCCCTGCCTGGGTTATTTTCGAGTCCTTTTTCTGATACTATTATGCCACAGTTTTGTCACCTGCATGTTCATTCACAATATTCTTTATTAGACGGTGCCGCCACCATTGGCGACATGGTAAAAAAGGCCAAAGACGATGGCATGAAGGCCATGGCGCTGACCGATCATGGCAACATGTTCGGTGCCTTTGAATTCTACAATGCTGCCAAGAAAATAGGAATACAGCCGGTGATGGGCTGTGAGTTTTATCTGGTAGAAGACATGTACCGCAAGTCGTTCACCCATGAGTCGCGGGATGTTCGTTATCATCAGCTTTTGCTGGCGCGAAATGCGCAGGGATATCAGAACCTGAGCAAGCTGTGTTCGCTGGGTTACATCGACGGCCTGCATGGCAAGTATCCGAGGATAGACAAGAACCTGCTGCGCAAGTATCGCGAAGGGCTTATTGCCACAACCTGCTGTATTGGTGCTGAAGTGCCTCAGGCCATTCTGCACAAAGGAATTGAAGCCGCGGAAGCCTTATTTCTGGAATGGCATGGCTTGTTTGGCGACGATTATTTCATAGAGTTGCAGCGGCACAACCTGCAAAACATTGACGGAACAGGCATGAGCCAGGAAGATGTAAATCAGGTGCTGCTGGGCTGGAGCCGGAAATACGGCGTTCCGGTGATTGCCACCAACGATTCACATTATACCGAACGAACCGACTACAACGCCCACGATACGCTGTTGTGCATCAATACCAGCGAATTCAAGTCAACGCCCATCGGTGAAGGAAAGGATTTTCGGTTCGGCTTTGCCAACGACCAGTTTTACTTCAAAAACACGGATGAAATGGCCACGCTGTTTCAGGACATTCCCCAGGCCGTGGAAAACACGGTGATGGTTCTGGAACGTATTGAAACCCCTGAGCTGCATCGCGACCTGCTCATGCCCGCCTATACCCTGCCTCCCGGATTTGAAACCCAGGCGGATTACCTGCGCCACCTCACGTATGAAGGTGCAAGGAGGAAATACGGCGAAATCTCCGGCGAAACAGCCGAGCGAATTGACTTTGAACTGAATACCATCATTGGAAACAAGTTTGAAGGTTACTTCCTGATTGTTCAGGATTTCACCACAGAGGCACGAAACATGGGCGTTTGGGTTGGCCCCGGACGAGGTTCTGCCGCCGGATCCGTGGTGGCTTACTGCCTTGGAATTACCAACGTGGATCCCATCAAATACGATTTGCTGTTCGAACGCTTTCTGAATCCGGAACGCGTAAGCATGCCCGATATCGATATCGATTTCGACGATCAGGGACGCGACAGGGTATTGGATTACGTGGCCAAGAAATACGGGCAGCGTCAGATGGCGCAAATTATCACCTACGGCACCATGGCCGCACGCAGCAGCATTAAGGATGTGGGCAGGGTGTTACAGCTCACGCCCAAGGAAACCGACAAACTGAGTAAAATGGTTCCAAATAACCTTTCGCTCAAAGACATCCTTGGGAAAGATCTGAAGCATTTTTCCGGAATAGAAACCCTCAAACAGGAAGAACTCGCAGACATCCAATTGCTGCAGCAGCTGGGCAGAGGCAACGATCTGGTCGCGGAAACACTGAAAACCGCCGTGCAGCTGGAAGGCTCCGTGCGCTCAACCGGCGTGCATGCCTGTGGCGTGATCATTGCGCCCGACGATCTGACCAACTTCATTCCGGTGGCCACCTCAAAGGAATCACCGTATTTGCTGGCTCAATTCGACGTGAACCTGATTGAATCTGCAGGTTTGCTGAAGATGGACTTTCTGGGCTTAAGAACCTTGTCCATCATTAAAGATGCCATCCGTATCATCAAAGAGCGGCATGGCATTGAGATAGACCCGGATGAAATCCCGCTGGATGATCCGAAAACCTATGAACTGTATCAGCGCGGCGAAACAAACGGAACCTTCCAGTTTGAAAGTCCGGGCATGCAGAAATACCTCAAAGAACTGAAGCCTACGCAGTTTGGCGACCTGATTGCCATGAACGCCCTGTACCGGCCGGGTCCCTTGAAGTACATTCCGGAATTCATCCGCAGGAAACTCGGACAATCGCCCATCCGATACGACCTTCCGGTTCAGGAAGAGTTGCTGCGCGAAACCTATGGCATTACCGTTTATCAGGAACAGGTGATGCTGCTCAGCCAGCGCCTTGCCGGCTTCTCGAAAGGCAAAGCCGACGAGCTGCGCAAAGCCATGGGTAAGAAGAAAAAGGAGATCATCGACAAGCTGAAACCGGAATTCATTGAAGGTTGCACCAAAAATGGTTTCGAGCCTGCCATCTGCGAGAAGATTTGGAGCGACTGGGAAGAATTTGCTTCTTATGCCTTCAACAAATCGCACTCCACCTGCTATTCCGTGGTGGCTTTTCAAACGGCCTACCTGAAAGCCAACTACCCCGCAGAATACATGGCAGCGGTGCTGGCCAACAATATGGGCGACATCAAAAAGGTTTCCTTCTTTATGGAAGAATGTCGCCGTATGGGCCTGAAAGTATTGGGTCCGGATGTGAATGAAAGCAAACTGGAGTTTTCGGTGAATGCTCAGGGTGAAGTGCGCTTTGGACTGGGTGCCATCAAAGGCGTGGGTCAGGCTGCTGCGGAAGAAGTGCTGAACGAACGTGAAAAAAACGGCCCATACAGCAGCATCTTTGATCTGTGCAGCCGGGTGAACCTCCGCGCTGTGAATAAGAAAGCGCTGGAATCCATGACTGTTGCCGGATGTTTCGACTTTGATGCTCGTTATCATCGGGCACACTACATCCATAAAAATGGAGAACGCGAAGATTCCGGAGTGGAACTGGCCATTCGTTACGGCACGCAGGCTCAGGCGCAAAAGCTGTCAGCCCAGGGTTCGCTGTTCGGTGGGGAAAGTAATTCGGAACTTGCCGAACCTAAATTCCCCAATGTTGAACCGCAAAGTCTGCTGGAAGAGTTAAAGGCAGAACTCGAAGTGGTAGGCGTTTACATCTCCAAGCATCCGCTGGACATCTACCGGTTTGAATATGAAGTGCTGAGCTCCGTACCGCTGGCCGACCTGGAAACCTTCACAGAAACAGACAATTACCAGTTCAGCGTGGTAGGCATGGTAACTGCGAAACGTGAATTGTTGACCAAAAAAGGTGAGCCATTCTGCATCTTCACCATGGAAGATTATACCGGCGCACATGAGTTCCGTCTGTTCAGCCGCGATTACCTGAAGTTTAAAAGTGTTATTGAGAAGGATTATTTCCTGCTGTTGAAAGGAAAAATCACCAGAAACCGTGGTAAAGACGGCGCATCAGACTTTTACCGAATGGTCATTGATCAGATTGAACTGCTGAGTCAGGCCAATACCAAGGTAATCCGCACGCTGGTGGTTGAAGCAGGCATGTATGAGGTGAATGACGTGTTCATGGACAACCTACAGACGGTTCTCAAAGACTTTTCGGGAAACACGCCTGTGCAAATTGTCATCAAGGACGACACATCGG
>JBDKIU010000049.1:0-5495 GCA_039796915.1 Bacteroidota bacterium
GTTTGCTTCTTGGACTTCTTGCCCACGGCCACGATGACTTCGTCAAAAATGCTCGCCGCACGCATCACGATGTCGGCATGACCCAGGGTAATCGGGTCAAAAGTTCCTGGAAATACCGCAGTTTTCTTCATGGCAACGGGGCGAAGATACTGGAATCAGCGTGTTCCGAAGTGTATCAGGTAGAGTGTATCAACAGCCTTGCCGCGCGTAGCCCGGTTCAGAAAGTTGAGTCGCAGGGCAGTAGGACGGTAATCAGCGTAGGTTTTAAAGATGGTGTAATTACACTGCTCCGCATTCAGGCTGTCCAGCGTGTTTTTCTTGCACAAGGTGTAATAGGGTTTACAAATCCGAATGTCGTTGCCGTGCCAATACGGACTGATGTGTTCGCTGTAGAACTCAAACGCGTGGATGTTCGAGGCCTGCGGTGCATGCCTGAATTGTTCGATGGGGATGTTTAATTCCCTGATGTCGCGGGCAGCCACTGCGGGGGCCTCGTAACGCAATAAGTTCGGGTAGAAATAGCTGTTCATCTGGAAGTTCAGGGCCACGGCGGCGAGCACACATGCCAATATCCACTTTTGAAGTCCTGTTCCGTGGTGTTTTTTCCAGAATAAGGCCATGGATGCCCAAAAAATAACAACACAGAGCAACAATCCCCAGAACCTTAAATCCAAGGGTGGGAAGATGAACGTAGGAATGGCTAAAGCCAGCAGCAACATCACCGGTGGAAACAGCTGGAATGCGGCAAGGAACCAACGCGCGGATTTTGTTTTCTGCTCCAGCTGTTCCTTCAGAAAACCAGCCAGAAACATGGCCGCAAACGGATAACAC
The DNA here is from genome assembly GCA_039796915.1 of Bacteroidota bacterium. Taxonomy (GTDB): domain Bacteria; phylum Bacteroidota; class Bacteroidia; order NS11-12g; family UBA955; genus REEB481. The sequence continues at coordinate 832 of JBDKIU010000049.1, forward strand.
ACGAATACATAATGCGGTAACTTATAGTGAGAAAGGGATAATGCTGCGAAGGGCAGCAGCCAGCCACTCAGACTGATGAATTCCGTGTGCGTGGACATGGATTGAAAGCGGTTGCGCACCCATGCGCTGATGCTGACGTATAAAGCCCCGATTACAGCAAGGCTCCAGGGTGCAAAGGACCAGAGAAATATGTGTGTGAAATAGAAATAGCCGGCATCGTTCGACCATACATTCTCGCCGGTGATGCGTCCAAAGCTTTGTTTCCACAGGAAAAAATATGGCCCTTCCCAGCCGTATTGTCGGTAGAGCCCGACGAACATGGGCAGGAGCAAAAAGCCCACCAGCAGCAAGCCTAAAATCCAAACCGGACGAAAAATTTGTTTCCATTCACGGCGCAACAGCCAATGTCCGCCCAGGGCCATGGCCGGCGCAATCAGTCCAATCGGACCTTTGCTCATCATGGCCAGTGCAACGCCGCCGAAACCAGCAATCAAGTGCACCGCTTTTCCCGAGCTGCTGAACCGATCGAGCTGCCAAACGGCAAACACCACAAAACCAGCCAGCAGGGTATCGGTACGCACATCATTGTTGAACTGATACCAGGCCAGGCTGCTGCCCAGGATGATGGCGGCCAGTAATCCGGTTTTGCGGTCGTACCAGCGCTCAGTGAGCCGAAACAGGCTGTACAACCCCAACAAGGTAACCAGGAAGCTGGGCAGTTTATAGACCAGATTGCCCGGCCCGAAGATTTTGAACAAAAGGGCAGACAACCAAAACAACAGCGGTGGCTTGTCCAGATAGTTTTCGCCGCGGTGCATCACTTCCAGAAAACTGCCGGAATCAGCCATTTCCCTGCTGATGGAAGCGTATTGCGACGCATCTACGTCCATCACATCTACCCATAATCCGGGCAGATACGCCAGGAGCACAAGAGCAAGTATTCCGTAGAGTGTTTTTTCGCGCATGCCGCAAATTTAACGGAGGGTGAGCGGAGTCGAATCCGCCGTGAACGGAATGAAGTAAAGGTGATGCGTTGTGGTCCTTGCGTTTGGTTCCGCACAATTGGCGAGACTGTTGGGTTCGGCTCCGCTCACCCAACAGTGACTGCATGGCTCAATACCCCAGCAATTCCAGCTCTTTGGGATAAACCACACGGTAGCGAACCCTGATTTTTTGGGTTTCGGCAGGCTTCAGCGTGAGTTTCCAGGTGAGCTGTCCACTTTCTTTATCGTGAATGGTTTTTACGCCGGTCGGAGTTTCAAATTTTACTTCGTCAATACGGATTTCTTCTGAAGTTGAAACTGGAATCTGATCCCGAATCTCCAGATTGATGGATTCTTTGTTGGTATTGTTCAGCTGAATTTCATACCCCAGTTCCATGGATTTTTTGCCGCCCACCAGCTGACGTGTGGCGTAATTTCGAATCAGCTTCCGCTCGGCGAGCACTTTTTTATCCTTCCCAAACGATAACTTTAATGTGTCGGTTTCCGGATTCAGGTCCAGCTGGCTTTGTCCGGTGAAGCTTCCTTTGAAAAATAGATTAGCAGGCCCTGGCAGCAGGTTTAATTCCTGCCAGCCGGTTACATCCGCCACCAGGAATACGCTCTTTTCCAATTTCGGAATGGTGTAATAGCTGAAGTTTCCGGGCAGGGAATATTCCTTCAGGGAAACCAGCTGAATTTTTCCATCCGCAGGAATGGTGTAGGGAAGGGCAATTTCATAATCTACCGCAATGGCACTGCTGTTCACGGCAATCAGGTTGCCCAGTGTTTGGGTGTTCAGCGACTTGCGCAGCCGATCCTGCCGCTGGTCGTCCATGTCTTCTTCCGCGCGCGACATCACCGCAACTCCGGCCATTTCTTGCTGAACAGGCGGCGCATTTTGCACCCTGATACCGTCCACGTAACCTTCAGGCTCGTAGTTTTTATTTCTGAAGCCAAAACCGTCGTTTTTCCGCAATACCGGCAGGTTGCTGCTGGTATTTGGCGTTCCGGTGCTCAGGATGAGCGGCACCTGATTCCATTCTTCTCCGGAATTTTGGTACACGCTGGCTTTGCTGATTACGCGCACCGGCTGATTGAGGCCTTCGGCACGCAAATCATATAAAGGGCTCCAGCCGGCGTTCTGAACCAGATACGTACATTCAATCTCGGTGGCAGTGGCTTGTTCGCTGGCCAGTTGCAACACGATTTCGCCGGTAAGTTTGCTCGAGTTTCCGGAGCGTTCGGCAATTTGATTCCGCAGTTTGCTGACCTGCTCCTGCAGCTTGCCCATGCGCTGTACTACATCGAAATGCTCCTCGCGGATTTGATTCATACGGGCGCGGAATAAGTCGGCTACCTTTTGCAATTCAGCCGCATTCACCCCGTTCTGACTTCCGCCAATACTTCTGTTGTTCAGGAAAATCTCAGATTCCTTTTCCAATACATTTTTCCGGGTTTCCAGCCTGCGGATCTCGGTTTCGAGCATAGCTACAGAATCCTGCCAAACCCTGATTTGTTGTGGCAGTTTCACCGGAACCATATAATTGTTGCGAAAGGTGGCACTGAGTACCGCCACATTATTGGTGCTGGAAACCTGTATGCTGGAAGCGTTGATGTTCGGCGACAGGTTGCCCAGAATGATTTCACTTACACCCTTGGGAAGTTCGGTTCGGGCACTGCGATATACTTCTGCGCCCTGCAGATATAATTTCACCCGTACAATTCGCGTGGGCGTTAATGGATCCTGGTATTGTGCAGCAAGAGGTTCCATCATTGCGGCAAAGCCCAGCAGGGGAAGAACTGCCGATAAAAGCATGCTTTTCATGCCTTCGAAAGTACGACGCGCCTTTGGTGTTGTGAGCGTGAATATCATGCCTCTTCAATACCGGTTCGCCTGGCCAGGTAAATGCCTTTTTATTTTTTTTGGAAGAAGCTCAGCGCGCTGCGCCCGTATTGTCTGCCTTCGTTTGGCTGTGGATCTGGAAAAAGAATATCTGGCCGGTGCTCAAGAATGAACCAGCCGCCGGTTCGCAGCAAGGGCCATACTCGTGCAGGCAGTAATTGAATTCCGGGTAAATCGTAGGGTGGGTCGGCAAATATCAGGTCAAACGATGCAGGCTGAAATCGGGAAAGTTCCTGCAGCACATCGGCACAGCGGAGTTCCCAATGTTCCAGCGCCCATTCTTTTTGCACCTGTTGCCAAATCCTTTGGTTCTTCCGGTCACGGTCCACCGAAACAACCTGACAGCCTCTGGACAGGAACTCCAGCGAAACAATTCCGGAGCCGGCAAACAAATCCAGCACCTGTAGTTCTTCCAGGGGAAAATGCTGTTCCAGACGACTGAACAGTGCCTCACGCGTCAAATCTGTGGTGGGCTTTACCTGTTCCGGAAACACTGTTTTCAGGGTTTTACCGGCCAGCTTCCCGCCTACGATCCGCATGCCGGAGTTTTGGCCAACAGGTACAGGAGCAAAGGATCGGGTGGCAATGATTCGCCAACCAATGCGCGGATGCCATCATAGGAAAAGGCTCCGAAAAAGCGGAAATAAGAAGTGAAGTTGCGGTAAGCTTTGAAGTCGTCAGGGCTGTTCAGCAGCAATTCGCACACCGCATCTTCCACAGGAATTCCAAGGTCACGCAGGGCTGCTACCAGGAAATATAATACGGCGTGTTCGTTTTCGGCGTGATGCTTTTGATAATAAGCCAGTTGTGCCCCGTTGAAAATCATGACATGCACCTGTTCATCGAGCAACATCACCAGGCTGTAATTCTGCGTGCCGGCATGAGTTGCACGTTCTTTGGCAATATGGTACAAAACTTCCGCCAGTGGAATATGCACGGTTTCCGGTGCGCTGGGAAAAGCGGTCACCAGAATCAGGTTGTCCATCGGTTTTTCCTGAAGCGCTCCTGCTTCCACCCAGGGCAATGCTTTGAGTCCGGAAAAGGCCGCTGGGATAAAGCTGCTTTCCGCATCCAGATCCAACTTCGGAATCGCTGCGGAGCCTGCTTCGCCTTCACGGATTTCATAAAAAGAAGGATGGCCGTCGGCATCCCAGCCCAGACAAAACACTTTGCCATCGTGCACGGCTATGCGCATTTCCTGAGCCGACTCGCGACTTTTAAATTGCCAAAACACCCTTGATGATTCAGGCTTTTCCGCCATTTGGGCAAAGATAAATCCAAAAGCGGCATCTGCCGTTGGCTTTCCGCATGGTTGTGCCCACGGATTCTGTCGGCGCCAATTTCTTGCCGAACAGTTGCGGAACAGGCGCATTTCTGCCGGAAAATATTCCCAACTTTGCCGCCCTTATGTCGAAACCTCCTTTTTGGAAACAAGTGGACTGGAAGCTGTTGCGCAGGGTTTTGCTGATCGCCAGGCCCTTTCGCCCATTGCTGAGGATTTCGGCCGTACTCACCATCCTCCAGGGATTGTTGGTTGGTTTGCAGCCCTACCTGATTCAGCAAACATTGGATGTTCAGGTGGCTGGCCGCGATGTTTCCGGCATTGCGCGCATGAGCCTGATTCTGCTGGGGTTGGTATTGCTTCAGGCCCTGGTTACCTTTCTTTCCGGATATTTCAGTGCACGCGCCGGACAAGAAGTGGTGCGCACCCTGCGCAACTATGTGTACGAACACCTGGTGGCCCTGCGTATGAAGTTCTACGACAAAACGCCCGTGGG
>JBDKIU010000050.1:0-4472 GCA_039796915.1 Bacteroidota bacterium
ACCCAGCCATTCATGGTGCGCCACAGCTGCAACACTGCTTCATCGCCGGCTTCCCAGCGACGCAGCAGTTCCTGTGCTTCAAGGATAAGCGGCGCCTGCTTCGAAGCTTCTTCTTCGCTCATGCCTGCAGCCATCAGGCTTTTCACTTCTTCCTTGAAGTGCACGTCAAACAGTACGTAGTATTTTCCAGCCAGATGGTCGCCTTTGATGCCGGCACTTTGGGGCGTTTCGCCATGGCCGTATTTCTGCCAGGCAAGCATGCTTTTGCAGATGTGAATGCCACGGTCGTTGATCAGGTTGGCCTTCACCACCTCATAGCCGTTGTATTTCAGCAGTTCTGATACACTCCAGCCAAGCAGAATATTCCGGATATGTCCTAAATGCAGCGGCTTGTTGGTGTTTGGGGAAGAATATTCCACCATCACTTTTACGCCTGCGCCCTCCGCACCTTTGCCCGGCTCAGCCACATTCCACTGATCACGCAGGAAGCCGGTCCACACAGCATCCCTGAGTTCCAGGTTCAGAAAGCCTTTTACCACATGGAACGCGGACACATCGGCCACGTGTTCTATCAGATAATTGCCGATGGCAGCGGCGCTGGCATCCGGACTTTGCTTCATCAGTTTGGCCAGCGGAAAGACCAGCACCGTATAATCTCCGGGGAAATCGGGGTTGGTTTGTTCGATACGAATGCTCGATGCAGCTACCTCGTTGCCGGAAAGCTGTTTCACGGCCAATGCCACCTGTTCCCTCAGCGATTGTTCCAAAAACATGGGGCAAAGATAAACGGCAGGGCGGCAGCGGAAGCCGGCAGTTTTTGAACCATCTGAGTTCTTATTTTTGCCCCCAAACAAAGCCGGGTGCTGTTCAATTCCATTCCCTTTCTGTTCTTCCTGCCGCTGGTTTGGGCCGTGTATTTCCTGCTGCCTATGCGTTTTCGCTGGATTTGGATGCTGGGCTCCAGCTATTTCTTCTACGGATACTGGAAGTTTGAATTCGTGTTCCTCATGGCTTTTACCAGTCTGGTGGATTGGTATTGTGCGCGAGGCATTAAAGACAGTTCTGATGAACGTCGGCGGAAATGGTTACTGTGGACTTCCATCCTGAGCAATTTGTTGATCCTGTTCTTCTTTAAATACTTTAATTTTTTCTTCGGAAACTCAGAACTCGCGCGCTGGCTCTACCGACAGGAGCTGGCCGCCTGGGCCGTTGAACTGGCCCGTTATACCATTCCGGCTGGTATCAGTTTCTATACTTTTCAAAGCATCAGCTATGTGGTAGATGTCTATCGCGGGAACGATCAGGCCGAGCGCAGCCTGCCGCGTTTCATGCTGTTTGTTTCCTTTTTTCCGCAACTGGTAGCCGGTCCGATTGAGCGCTTTTCAAACCTTCAAAATCAACTGTTTGCGCCGCAACAGGTGCAATACCAAAACCTGCGCTATGGATTCCGCCTGCTGTTGTATGGCTTGTTTCTGAAGATTTGTGTAGCCGATAATCTGGCAGCCGTAGCCGACCAGTTTTACGGAGCACATCGCATCTTTAATACCGCTGCTGCCTGGACTGCGGCTGCGGCTTTTTGCGTGCAGGTGTATGCAGATTTCTTCGGCTATTCACTCATGGCTCAGGGCGCTGCGCGGCTGTTTGGCATCGACCTGATGGACAATTTCCTGAAGCCTTTTCTGGGAAGAAACATACCCGAATTCTGGCAGCGCTGGCATATTTCGCTATCTACCTGGTTTCGCGACTACCTGTATATTCCGCTGGGTGGCAGCAGAAAGGGAACGGCGAAGATGCTGCTGAATGTGATGCTGGTATTTCTGGTCAGTGGACTCTGGCATGGCGCCAACTGGACCATGATCCTGTTTGGAGCAGCGCAGGGTGTCTTCTACTGGATGGATTATTTCTTCTTCAAAAAAGCAAGCAAAGCCATTGGCTGGTATGCCTGGTTCAGCAGGTTGAAAACGGTGTTTATTTTCATGCTTACCTTGGTGTTTTTCCGTTCGGTAAGCCTGCCCCAAAGTACCGAGGTTTATGGGATGTTGTTCACAGGCGCTTCTGGAACTGCCGGCCTGAGCATTCCAGCCATAACCCTGTTCATGGTGCTTTTGTTTTTGGTGTTGGATCTGGGGCTTACCCGCAAGCGCTTTGATTTTTGGATGGATGATTTTCCCTGGTACACGCGCTGGGCAACGTACAGCAGTTTCTGCTGCCTCATCTGGATGTTCGGCGGAACCGTCAATCACCCCTTTGTTTATTTCCAGTTCTGATGCGTATCCTGAGACAGATTTTGCCCCGCCTGTTGTTTGTTGCGTTGCTCTTCCTGCTGTGCAACTTCTTCTACGCCCGTTATTTCTGGCCCGATGAACTGAAAAAACACGCACCTTTGGTCATGCAGGTTCAAAACCTGTCAGATTCGGCAGACGTGCTCTATTTCGGCGAGTCGAGCAATACCAGCTTCAATCCTTTTACCGATACGCTGACCCAAAGCATTTCCCAGTTTCTGCAAGGGTATCTGCCCGGGCAACGTGTGCGCGACATCACGCATTCCGGGTATCATTCCGGTATGTTTCTGGCCTTGATGGAACTGATTCCGACATCGGCGCCCGTGCGCACTGTGGTGGTAACCATGAACCTCCGCAATTGCGGTCCTGCCGCCATTCATACCACCCTCGAGCCTTACATGCAGAAGCAAAAGGTTTATTACAGCAACCGCATGCCTTTGCTTTCTCGCCTGTTTCTGAGCATGAAGTATTACGACAACCGCGACAGCATGGAACGCGAGCGCCTGAAGTTCCGCGCCTGGCGCACCGAGGATATTCGTTATCCGGGTATGAAGCATGCGTTTCCGAATGCCCGCGCCTGGTACGATGCCGAAAAATATCCTGATGAGCAAGGGGTAAACCGGAGGAAGCGCGTCCTGGCCGACGACTACATCAAGGCATTTGCCTTTGTGCTGGATGCGGCCAATCCACGCATGGCTGATTTTGATGCGATGGTGAAGCTGGCCGCAAATCGTGGCTGGAAATTGGTGTTCAACCTGGTTCCCGAAAATATGGAATATGCCGATTCGCTCCTGGGCGAAGCCATGACGGCGCAAATCCGGCACAACCGCGATTTTCTGGTGCAGCGCTACCACGGGCAGGGTGCTGTGGTGGTAGATAACCTCGATGTGGCACGCGGTTCAGAGTTTACCGATCAATTCTGGACTACCGAACATGTAAACGGTCGTGTGCGCCAGGCCTGCGCCCGAAATGTGGCAAAAACGATTTTGGGCGCCGCGCCTCAGGAACTGCGGCTGCAACAAAACAACTGGCCGAATCCGGCGGTTCTTCAGCCTATGGCCGACACCTTGCTCGGCATCGTTCCTCAGCGCTGATCAGTATTGTTTCAGGCTTTCCGGTCCGTGTTTCTGGTTCGCGGTGATGTTGTGAATGTCCCATACCACCGTTCCGCTTTGTAACTTTTTTCGTTCCAGACAGGCGGAAATTCCGCAAACCGTGCAGCTGTCGGGCAGACAGCCATCGGTATGCACAAACATCTCCACGCTGGTGCCGAAATGTTCGCGCACCTTGGTATTGAGTTGTTCCACCACTTCATGTGCCTGATGCACGTTGAAATACCAGGGCACGGTAAGGTGCGCATCAACGTGATACACGCTGCCGTAACGGATGATGCGCAGGTTGTGCAGGTCAATCCATTCAACTTGCCGATGTTCGTTCAGCGTAATGACCAGTTCTTTCAGCACTTCATCATCGGCTTCATCCATGATGCCGGTAACGGCTTTTCTGATGATGCCGTAGCCGGTCCGCAGCAGCAACAGTGCAAGAAGCAGGGCCACCACACTATCGATCCATTCGAGGCCGGTGAGCTGAATCAACAGCAGTCCGATGATGATGCCCAAGGTTGTCCAGGTGTCGCTTTGCAGGTGTTTGCCTCCGGAAACCAGTACCGGCGAATGATTGCGTCGGCCTTGCCGGATGGAGTACCAGCCCAGCATATAGTTGGCCGCGGCAGCCAACGCAATGATGAACAGACCCGTGCCCGTTTCGCGCAGCGGATGGCCATGGATGAAGTTGAGTATGGCTTCATACATGATGCCCAGCGCGGCAAGGATGATCATGGTTCCTTCCGCTCCGGAGCTGAGGAATTCAATCTTGCCGTGTCCGTAAGGATGGTTGCGGTCGGCAGGCTGCGAAGAAAGATACAAGGCATAAAGGCTTACGGCCGCAGCAATGATGTTTACAATGCTTTCCAGCGCGTCGCTGAGCACCGCCACGGAACCAGTGACATACCAGGCGGCCAGTTTCAACAGAAAGAGGAAGATGCCCGCCAGCAGCAGGATTCCCTGTAACCTGAAATTCTGTGCTGCCTGTGTGTTCATGCCGGTTCAAAAATAGAAACAGGGGCGGGAATACTTCGCCGTTTGCGGATATTTGCGGCGATGAAAACCACAAGCGGCCCCAGGGTGCTCC
>JBDKIU010000051.1:0-6051 GCA_039796915.1 Bacteroidota bacterium
AACAATTGGAACGCGCTCGCTTTTGAAAGCGAATTGCTACTCGCCAAGTATAAAGGAATCTCTGTGCAGCAGCTCCATGATATTCAATTGCCGTTTGATGTTACAGGCAAAAACAAGGAGCGAATTGTTCAGACACGCGTAAATCAAGCTTTTTTTCGGAAAGCTGTTTTGGCAAGTTACGACTACAGTTGCTGTATTACGGGCCTGAAATTTCCGGATTTGCTGGTTGCAAGCCATATCCGGCCATGGGCATTGGATGAGGCAAACAGGTTAAATCCGAGAAACGGTTTGGCTATCAATGCGCTTCATGATCGGGCATTTGAAAATGGATTAATTACCATTGGAACGGACTACCGAATCCGAATTTCGGAAAGTATAAAGCGGAACAAGGAGCACATCACGCATGCGTATTTCATGCGCTATGAAAACGAAATGATTCAATTACCGAAGCGTTTCATACCTGATCCAGCGTTCCTTGCATACCATCATGCGGAACGGTTTGTTCCATAATAAGGCTAAAGAATGCTATATGGACATTCTTTGTTTGCATGCACATAAGCAACCTTGGCTTCGCTTAATCTTTGAAAAACGACTGTTCTTGCGGTCAAACTCTGATGCGCAAGCAATGCTGATCATCGTTAGGGTTATAGGCCAACCTGAATGGGCTCGCCATCTGTCATAAAAAAAGACAGAGGAATGCTTGTTTACACCAGCAACCGCACCGGTTCTTCGAGCAGCTGCTTCAGGGTTTGCAGGAACTGTGCTCCGCTGGCACCATCCACCACACGGTGGTCGCAACTCAGGGTTACCTTCATCACCTTTACGGGTTTTATTTCCCCATTCACCACACCCACAGTTTCCTTCACCGCGCCTACAGCCAAAATGCAGGCATCCGGAGGATTGATGATGGCGGTGAACTCTTCAATGCCAAACATACCTAAGTTGCTGATGGTGAAGGTGTTACCTGCCCAATCCTGAGGTTGCAGTTTCTTCGCCTTGGCACGGGCTCCGTAGTCTTTCACTTCGCTGCTGATCTGGCTAAGGTTCTTCTGATCGGCAAAACGCACCACCGGAACCAATAAGCCGTCTTCGACAGCCATGGCCACGCCAATGTTGATGTGGTGGTTGTAACGGATGGTGTTGCCCAGCCAGGAACTGTTGATCTTCGGATGTTTGCGCAGCGCAGCAGCAGCAGCTTTAATCACCAGATCGTTCATGCTGATTTTCACCTCGCTGATTTGGTTCATCTGTTCACGCGCCACCACCGCTTTGTCCATATTGATTTCAATGGTCAGATAGAAATGCGGCGCAGAAAACTTGCTCTCGCTGAGGCGCGCAGCAATGGTTTTGCGCATCTGTGAAACCGGAACCTCTTCGTAACTTTCTGCACCGGTAAACGCAGCTATGGCAGGAGTCGCAACAGCTCCGCCGGTATAATTTTCAACGTCTTGCTTGACAATGCGGCCGTTTTCGCCACTGCCTTTCACAACAGCCAAATCTATTCCTTTCTCGGCAGCCAATTTCTTGGCCAATGGAGAGGCAAGAATTCTTGTGGTTGTTGTTGCAGTTGTAACGGGAGCGGAAACGGGTGCTGCGGGTGTCGGAGTTTGAGCTGCCGTGTCGGCAACAGGCGCTTCAGACTTGGGCGCCGATGCTGGACCTGACAACAAGCCCTGGATGTCTTCACCGGGTTGTCCAACCACAGCCACAATTCCGTCAACCGGAACGCTCTGGCCTTCCTTCACGGCAATATGCAGCAGCGTTCCCTTGCTGTAACATTCAAAATCCATGGTAGCCTTATCGGTTTCTACCTCGGCAATGATGTCGCCTGATTTTATCGGATCGCCCTCTTTTACAAGCCATTTCACCACAACACCTTCGGTCATGGTATCGCTCATTTTGGGCATGCGGATGATTTCAGCCATAAGATTTGTGGCAAAAATAAGGCAAATGCCCTGCTGTGTAAAAGGATTTATGCCTTTACGACAAGCAGTTGCCGTTTTTCCATCAGGGATTTATGGAATTGGATGGTTTTCATTTTTCCGTAAGTCTCCAAACCCACTTTTTATGAGTCACCACGCACAAAGAATACGCATCGCTGAAACACAAGATTTCGAACATTGAAACCTGGGTGAGACATCCCATGGAAAACCAAACGCTTAAATTTATCTTAACTCAAGCTTAATGTGGTGAAAAGTACTTTGAACAGCAATTCAGAACCATGAAAACAACCTTCAAAAACGGGATCTTTTGCCTGTTAAGCCTCTTTTGGGCAAACACGACAAGCGCCCAGGACAACACATCATCCTTTAGCGGAGTGGTGAAAGATGCTGGCGGAAAACCTTACGCCGGCGCAGAAATCACCGCCACGCACACACCAACCGGAACCGTTTACCAGGCGGGCAGCCGCAGCGATGGCCGCTACAATATTCCGGCGGTAAAAATTGGCGGACCGTACACCGTAGAGTGTAAAGATGCCAGCGGTAAAACCATGGACAAGGTGGAAGACATCAACCTCAGTCTGGCGCAGACATTCGTACTTGACTTCACCGTAGGCCAAATGGAAACGGTAACAATCAAAGCCGTACGCAACCGTTTGCTGAACAACCAGAACACAGGCGCAGCAACCACCATCGACAAAGAAGCTCTTGCTACCCTGCCCACCATCAGCCGCAGCCTGAATGACTTTCTGCGTTTAACGCCGCAGGCGCGTTCTTCTTCAGTGGCGGCCACAGCCGGTTCCGGTATTTCACTGGGCGGGCAGGATAGCCGCTTCAACAACCTGACCATCGATGGTTCCATTTTCAACAACAGCTTTGGTCTTGCTTCTGCTCCTGCTGGTCAGACGGCTTCGACCCCGATTTCATTGGATGCATTGCAGGAAATCAGCGTGAACCTGGCTCCTTACGACGTAAAAAATGGCGGCTTCACCGGTGGTGGCATCAATGCGGTTACACGCAGCGGTACCAACCAGGTAGAAGGTTCAGTATTCGTAAACACCCGAAATCAAAGCCTGAGCGGCAGCAAAGCTGCCGGTTCAGAAGTGGTGAAGACCGACTACAACGTGATGCAAACCGGATTCCGCGTGGGCGGCGCACTGGTGAAAAACAAGTTGTTCTATTTCTTCAATGCCGAAATGGAAAACCGCAATGATCCAGCCACTGCATATCTGGCCAACCGTCCAGGATTGAGCGGACCAAACGTAACACGCGTTCGCGCCTCAGCCCTCGACTCTCTATCAGATTTTCTGAAATCCCGTTATGGCTATGACCCCGGCGCATACGAAGGCTATTCCCTCAAAACTTCGAGCCTAAAATACCTCGCCAAGTTCGACTGGAACATCAACCAGAAGCACCGTGCAGTATTGCGTTACAACCAACTTCGCTCTTCCCGTGATGTGCTGATCAGCAACTCCGGTGCTGTGAACGGAAACCGCAGGGACAACCAGACAGCGCTGAATTTTGCCAACTCCAACTATGTGATCAACAACGACATCTACAGCATCATCGGTGAATTGAACAGCACCCTGAACCGCCGTACGCACAACAACTTCATCATCGGATTCACAGCCAACCGCGACTACCGCTCCAGCAACGGCGGCGTGTTTCCGCTGGTTGACATTCAGTTGAACGGCACCACCATGACCTCGTTCGGCTATGAACCCTTCACCGCCAACAATATTCTGAATACCAACACCTTTCAAATTCAGGACAACCTGACGCATTACGTTGGAAAACACACCATCAACGCAGGTATTGCCTATGAGCGCTTTGCTTTTGAAAACACGTTTGCACCTACCTACTACGGACATTATACCTTCAACAGCCTCGAAGACTTTTACCGCAGCGCCAATGGCGATACCGGTGTAAACGTACGCCGTTATGCCCTCACATATTCCGCGCTTGAAGGTGGTGCACTTCCAACTGCACGTCCGGTAGTAGCTCAAACTTCAGCCTACCTTCAAGATGCCTTTGCTTTGAACAACCGATTGAAAGTAACCGCAGGTATCCGCTTTGACCTGCCGATGTACAACGATCCGGAAGTAACAAACCCACGTGCAGATACCATGACGTTCCGCGACGAAAACTACAAGCCGGTGAAGTATTCCACAGGAAAACTGGCGAATAGAAACATCCTGTGGTCGCCAAGAATCGGTTTCAATTGGAACGCCAAAGGAAATCGCGACATCCAGGTGCGCGGTGGTACAGGCTTGTTCTCTGGCCGTCCTGCCTTCGTTTGGATCAGCAATCAGCTGAGCAACAACGGCGTGCTTACAGGCTCCATGCGCTTCGATAATACCAAAGCATATCAGTTCAGTCCCGACGTTACCCGCTACATTCCTTCAAACCCAACCACTCCTCCATCCTACAACCTGGCACTTACTGACCCTGATTTTAAATTCCCTCAGGTATGGAGAAGCGACCTCGGCGCAGATTTTAAATTACCCTTTGGTTTTGTGGGAACCACTGAATTTATGTACACCCGCACCATCAACAACGTGGCGTACCTCAACGTGAATCAAGAGAAGGCCGCCGGCACCTTCAGCGGACCCGACAACCGTTTGTATTTCCCCGGCCGCGGCTTGAGTGGAAACGCCCAAAACAACGCCATGCGAGTTCAGGACAACATTACCGACGCTATTCTGCTTACCAACACCAATAAGGGATACAACTACAGCGTAACCTTCAAACTCGAAAAACCCTTCAGCAACAACTGGTCTGCCATGATGGCCTATAACTTCAGCGAAACCAAAGACGTGATTTCTGCCGGTTCCATAGCCTTCAGCAGCTGGCGCGACAACCGCGCCGTGAACGGCAACAACCTGCCCGACCTGGCATTCTCCGACCAGGATCAGCGTCACCGCATCATTGCCAGCGGAACCTATCGTTTGGTATATGGCAAGAACGACAAACTTTCCACCTTGTTCAGCGCATTTCTGCAAACCGGAAACCAGGGCCGCTTCTCGTATTTCTACAGCAACGACATGAATGGCGACCAACTCACCAACAACGACCTGATCTATATTCCCAACAAAGCGGAAGACCTGAAGTGGAAGGCCACCACCTCCGGCGGCGTAACCTACAGCGAAAACGACCAGATTGCCGCTTTCAACGCGCTGCTGGAAAGCGATAAGTACCTGAGCGCAAACCGCGGAAAATACAGTGAACGCAACGGCGCTTTGCTCGGCTGGATCACCACCATTGACCTGAGCATCCAGCAAAATTTCAGTGTTGGCGCACCCGGTAAAAAGCATACCCTGCAACTGCGCATGGATATGTACAACTTTGGCAACATGATCAACAACAAATGGGGCGTGAGCAAGGCGGTAAACTTCCCTAACCTGCTGCGCTATGAAGGTGTTGACGCCAACAACAATCCGATTTATTCCATGAACCGCGACCGCAACAACAAACTGATTTCCAAGGTGACCGACTACCGCGCCGGCCTTGAAGATGTTTGGCAGCTGCAGTTCGGTGTTCGCTACATCTTTAACTAAACTTTACCCTATACCTCTTCAGAAAACCATCCACCCTCGGGGTGGATGGTTTTCTTTTTTTTATCCCTGCCGTACTTTCGCTTCATGCAATACAGCGGTCAATATGAAGACTTCCTTCGACACGTTTTTGAACACGGTGCAGAAAAGTCAGACCGCACGGGAACAGGCACCCGCAGCGTTTTGGGCGGACAACTCCGCTTCAACCTGGAGCATGGTTTCCCGCTGATTACCACCAAAAAAGTACACCTCAAAAGCATCATCTACGAACTGCTTTGGTTCCTGAAGGGCGATACCAATACCGCCTTCCTCAAAGAACACGGCGTAAGCATCTGGGATGAATGGGCTGATGAACACGGAAACCTCGGACCGGTGTACGGCAAACAGTGGCGCAGCTGGGAAACCAAAGATGGACGCACCATTGACCAGATTGCTGACGCCGTCAACCTCATCAAGAACAATCCTGACAGCCGCCGCATTCTGGTAAGCGCCTGGAATGTGGGCGAACTGGATCAGATGGCGCTGATGCCCTGTCATTGCCTGTTTCAGTTCTATGT
>JBDKIU010000052.1:0-5933 GCA_039796915.1 Bacteroidota bacterium
TCAAAAGCGCTAAATCACTTTTGTTGGGCTCCCCGGTGTAAGTGTTTGTAGCTCATTCTTCGCACAAACACTAAACCGGGATAAACTTCTCGCCCAACTCGGAGCGCATAAAAAAAGCCACCGATTGGTGGCTTATGCTCCCCGAGTTGGGCTCGAACCAACGACCTAGCGGTTAACAGCCGCTCGCTCTAACCAGCTGAGCTATCGAGGAGTGTCCCTTAGAAGGGGCTGCAAAAATAAAATTTTCTTCTTCAAAAAGAAATTTTTTTCAAAAAGGTTCAGCAATATCTGTTTGCCGCGCAGGATTGCCGGAAATACCGGAATTTTGTTCCCTATGTCAATACTCGTAGTTGGGAGCATGGCCTTTGATGGCATCGAAACTCCCTTTGGCAGCACCGACCGCATTGTGGGCGGCGCAGCATCTTATATCAGCCTGGCCTCTTCCCTGCTCCATGAACATGTAAATCTGGTTGCCGTGGTGGGCGAAGATTTCCCGCAACCTTTCGTAGAAACGCTCAAAAACCGTGGCGTAAACACCTCGGGACTTCAGGTGAAAGAAGGTGAAAAATCATTCTATTGGAAAGGTCGCTACCACATGGACATGAACACCCGCGACACGCTGGCCACCGAACTGAATGTGCTGGGCAGCTTCGATCCTATCCTTCCGGAAAACTATAAGAACAGCAAATACATCATGCTGGGCAACCTCAGCCCAAAAGTGCAAAGCACTGTGATTGAACGCCTGAACCACAAACCGGAACTGGTGGTGATGGACACCATGAACTTCTGGATGGAGAGCGCCATGGACGACCTCCGCCACACGCTTACCCTCACCGATGTGCTCACCATCAACGACGAGGAAGCACGTCAGCTTTCCGGTGAATACTCCCTGGTAAAAGCTGCCAAGGTGATTCGAAATATGGGGCCGCGCATTCTGGTGATTAAAAAAGGTGAACATGGTGCTTTGCTGTTTCATGGCGACGATATTTTCTTCTGTCCTGCCCTGCCCCTGGAGGAAGTCTTCGACCCAACCGGTGCGGGCGACACGTTCGCGGGCGGCTTCATCGGCTATATTGCCCGTCACGGTAAAACGGATTTCGATACCATGCGTAAAGCCATCGTGCATGGCAGCGCCCTGGCCAGCTTCTGTGTAGAGAAATTTGGGCCGGAACGTCTGCTGGAAGTTACCGAACAGGAACTTGCCGACCGTGTGGGCCGCTTCGAGCAGTTGTCCAGATTCTGATGAACACACGCATCCTGCCCTGCATCCTGGCGCTGCTGTTGCTGCATTCCTGCGGACTGTTCAGAAACAGGGATGAAGACTTTTTCATACCCGAGGATGAACAAGATTATCCCAGTGAAGTTCTGGAATCCACGCGACCTTACCGTCCGGCAGCACCGAAGCTGTGGACCTTGGTGCATACCCGCCTCGAATTGGATTTCGATATTGCCGGCGAGCGCGTAAGCGGCAATGCCAGGCTGCAACTCGTGGCCTTCGCAAGAAGTCGCGATTCGCTGGTGCTGGATGCGAAAAAAATGCTCATCGAAGGCGTGTATCTGGGAAAAGAAAATACTCGCCCAATGGTATATCGCCAAAATGCCGACACCACCACCTGCACGGTTTATTTCCAGGAACCGGTGCGCGCCGGCGATACCGTAACGCTTGAACTTCGGTACCGTACCCTTCCAAAATCAGGTACTACAGATCCTTGGGGCGCCATCACCTCCGACCAGGGCATTTATTTTATTGACCCGCGCAACGAAGACCCGGATGTGCCCACGCAGGTTTGGACGCAGGGCGAAACCGAAAGCAACAGCCAATGGTTTCCCACACTGGACGCTCCGAACCAGAAAACAACCCAATGGTTTAGCCTGCGCTTTCCTGATTCACTGGTGAGCCTTTCCAATGGCAACCTCGTGTACAGCACCAAAAATGGCGATGGCACACGCACGGATGTGTGGCAGCAGGAAAAACCCCATGCGCCGTATCTGGCCATGATTGCCCTCGGCAACTGGACCATCACCAGGGAAACCCGCAGCGAAGACCTGCCGGTGCATTATTACACCGAACCCGAGTATGCCCGCCATGCAAAAATGGTGTTTGGCAACACTCCGGAAATGATTGATTTCTTCGGAAAAATCACCGGCGTTGTATATCCCTGGGAGAAATTCGACCAGGTGGTGGTGCGCGATTTTGTCAGCGGAGCCATGGAAAATACCGGCGCCGTGGTGCACAACATGCGCCTGCAACACGATGAGCGGAAACACCTCGACGAAACTGAAGAAGATTACATCTCACACGAACTCTTCCATCATTGGTTTGGCGACCTGGTGACTTGCGAAAGCTGGGCCAACCTGGTATTGAATGAAGGCTTCGCTACGTATGGCGAATACCTGTGGCGAGCACACAAATACGGAAAGGATTACGCCGATGAACTGCTGCAACAATGGCGCATGCAGGTATGGTATGCGGGCATGGTGAATGATGACAAGGTTTCGGTGGTAAACTATTCCTACCGCCACCCTGACGCCATGTTCAATGCGAACAGCTACCAGAAAGGCGCGTTGCTGCTGCACCACCTGCGTGGCTATCTGGGTGATGAACTCTTCTTCTCCGGAATGAAGCGCTACCTGACCCAACACGCTTATGGCACTGCCGAATTGGATGACCTCAGGATGGCCTATGAAGCTGTAAGCGGCGAAGACCTGCACTGGTTTTTTGATCTGTGGTATCTGAACCCAAGCAACTTCCGCCTTCAGGCGTGCGCGATTTATGTTCCGGAGGAACAACACCTGTCGCTCAGCTTTTCCCTGCATGGCGACGATGTAACTTCCGCTGAAGGATTTAAAATGCCACTTTCGGTATGGACCGGCAAGGGTGAAAAGATTCAAAAACATGCGCTGATGCTGGACCATGAAGCGCTGAACAGCAGCGGGAATTATGAATTTGTGCTTCCACTGGAAAGTAAACCCGACTGGTGGATTGCTGATGGCGACGGTCACCTTCCGGTAGCGATTGACATCACGCCGGTAAGACCGGCAGATTCTGCTTCACTCCTTGGACTGTCTCCGCTGTTCGATCGTTTGCGTTATGCTCCTGATGCGTGGATGCGCGTGGCTGCCATCGAACAGGTTTCCATAGAAGATTTTGACGATGCCGACACGGCCCAGCTGCCTTCATTTTTCCTTACAGGACTGAAAGACCGCAATGCCTGGGTGCGCGCCAACGCGCTGGAATACAGTCTGAACGTAAGTCACAACCAAAAGGCCATCGTTGATTTATTGCTTCCCAGGGTGCAAGAACTGGCATTTAACGATCCGGTGCGCAACACCCGTGTAGCAGCCG
This sequence comes from Bacteroidota bacterium, assembly GCA_039796915.1. Classification (GTDB taxonomy): domain Bacteria; phylum Bacteroidota; class Bacteroidia; order NS11-12g; family UBA955; genus REEB481. Next base: position 3,347 of record JBDKIU010000052.1, read on the forward strand.
TTCATTGGCTGAGCCGCTGCGCAACGTTCTACAAGCCGGAAGCCTCGTTCGACCCGCTGTTTATCGCACTGACTCAGGATTCCAGCATTGCCTTGTCGCTGGCCGGCATTGAGGCCATCAAAGACAGCGCTACGGCGTTAAAGTATGCCCGCGCCGGTGTGATGCATCCTTACCCGGAAATAGCCTTAGCCTGGACACGAAGAATGTTTGAACTGTTGCCCGACAATTCGGAAGCTCCGTACCTGAAGGAATTGCTACGCAACGAATTTGTGCCGAAATCCACACGCATCCGCGAAATGGTCGAGTACATTGGATATCTGAAGTCGGATAACGCGCTGGAGTTGATTGGATACTTTGAAACCTGGCTGTTGGAAGAAGCACAAAAGCCCTGGCGGAAGGTGGCGGCCGCATCCATTCTGGAGCTGAAGAATCAAATGATTCTTTCAGGCGAAGAGGATCCGGATGCGCCCGTGCAAATTCCCAGACTGGAAGCATTACACTCCAAACTTCGATAAAACCAAAAAGCCGATGGCTTGTTCCTATGGGGAATGAAAACCGTCCGCGTTGCGCTTGAAGGAATGCCCAGTGTGCTCCATGCGGGCATGTATCTGGCCTTGGCGCGCGGTTGGTACCGGGACGCTGGCCTTGAGCTTCAGCTGATTGAACCAGAATCTTTCGCTTCGCCGATGAAGTTGTTGGTGAGCGGTCAGGTACATCTGGCCATTGCGCCAGCTGAAGCCATCGTAAGTTACCGAACCCTGCGCCAGGAAATGGATGTGGTGGCCATCGGAACCATTCAGCAGGAACACCATACGGCTCTGGCTACGCTGAAGACATCAGGGATTGTAAAACCAGCGCAGCTGGATGGAAAACGCTATGGTGCACATCAGGCACGCTTTGAAGCCGGGATTCTGCGCAAAATGGTGCGCAACAGCGGCGGTTGTGGCATGTTCCGCATACTCACGCCACCCAGAGAAATGCTGTGGTCACACCTGTTGAACGGCGATATAGACGCCACCTGGGTGAGCATCCCAAAACGAATTCCACTGGCTGAAGAAGCTGGAATTGCCCTGAATTTGTTCAGGCCCGAAGATTACGGTGTGATGGCCGGCTACATGCACCTATTTGTGGCACACCGCTGTTTGCTGGATGAATATGAACACGATTTCAAACTATTCATGGAGGTGACTTCCCGCGCCTACCAGGAACTATGCGCAGCCCCCGAAGCAGCAGTTGCATTCCTCCATCAAAGCAAGATTCATGCAGCCTTCAACAACACGCATGTACTGCATCGCGCCCTGGAACTGCTCTGTCCTACCTTGCTCGATGCTGAAGGACACTGGGGAACCATGAGTGAAGCATCCTGGCAGCAGTTCGGCGAATGGCTGGATCGTGAATCTGTGGTATTGTGCCTGGAAACGGATACGCCTATTCCTGTGGCCCACCGCATCATGGGATGGTTCAGCAACGAATATCTGCCTTCCTTCAGGAGCGCTTTCGCTTCGAAGCCGGGTGAAACTGCATGATGGTGCTTTTCAGGTAATCTGTTTCCAGATGCGTATAGATTTCTGTGGTGGTGATGCTCTCATGGCCCAGCATTTCCTGCACGGCGCGTAAATCGGCGCCTGCTTCTACCAGCGCAGTGGCAAAAGAATGCCTGAAGGTATGTGGACTGATGCTCTTTTGAATGCCGCAGATGCTTGCCAGATCCCGAATCATGGTGAATACCGAAACCCTGGACAATTGCTTTCCAAAGCGATTTAAAAACACATAATCCTTGTGCGCCGGATGGATTTCCTGGTGGTTGCGTACCGCTGAAAAATATACGCCAAGTTGTTTCAGCGCGATGCCGCCCACAGGAACCAGGCGCTGTTTGTTCCCCTTGCCTGTTACCCGCAGCAGCGATTCTTCTGCAAAAACATCCTGCATTTTCAGGCCTGTAAGTTCAGATACCCGCAGGCCGCAGGAATACAGCACTTCCAGAATGGCCGCGTCGCGCTCGCCGAAAGGCTTGCTGCGGTCCACAGACTGAATCATCAGTTCTACCTCATCGGGGCTCAGAAATACAGGGAGTTTTCTTCCCGTTTTGGGCGTGTGTAAATGCGCTGCAGGATTCAGCGCAATCTGTCGGTCGAGCAACAGATAGCGGTAGAACGCCTTCACACCTGACAGGATTCTGGCCTGCGAAACGGGTGTAAATCCAAGCTCACCAATCCAGACCATAAAGGCCGTAAGATCTTCCTGCTGAAACGTGCAAGGATTGGACTGAGGCCGCCATTGTTTCAGCTTGGCCACATCGGCACTGTATGAATTTCGGGTATGTACGGACAGCGAGCGCTCTAAGGAAAGGTAAGCCTGGAACCCTGCGAGGATTTGTTCCCAGGATTGCTCCATCATCAGGGCTTCAGCTTGGAGTCCCGGCAGTTCAGGATGGTTTTATCAGCATCATTCTGAACAAAGGCAAACACATGCATCTCTTCGGGCTTCCAATGCTGGCGCAGTTTTACGCGGAATTGCTTTTCAAAAACCCTTCCGGCCTGCAGGGGCGCCTGGAAGATGTCGCCGGAAGCGGCGGTCAGTGTGCTGC
>JBDKIU010000053.1:0-7774 GCA_039796915.1 Bacteroidota bacterium
CTGAACCTGCTGCATGATGAATCCGATGCTGTGCGGTTTGAATCGGTGAAATACAATACAGCAGAAGAGCTTTATTCCCTCATGGTTTATGGGCAGGAAGAGATTTTCACCTCTACGTTCAACGGCCTGTACAAACGTTTGATGGAACGCAGGCCGGATTCTTCAGGTTTTGGATTCCTTAAACGTATGGGCATGAATAAGTTCAGAACCTTCGTAAAAATGTGCGCCGGCTACAATACCCTTCAAAATTTCCTCAATACCATGGAACCTTTTGAACGCGGCGTATTGATTGATGAGGTAGTCAAGGGCATTGACAGAACCGGTGGCAACCTCGCTCCTGCTGTTGAAGTAGCTGACATCTTTGGAAGCATTACCGATCCTCAGCTGAAAGAAAAATTCATCGGCAGATTGAAGCTGGAGCTTGAAGCCAATGTCGCACAAGGCCACGATTATGGCATCCGGCTGTTCGGTTTGCTTTATAAACTGGCGGGAAGAGATCCGGTTTCTATCACTGGAAATGCCTTTTCGTTCGACATTCCTGACCTGGTGAACATTGAACGGAGTTTGCTATTCCCCGGTAATAAACATGTGCAACTCCATGTGTTCTACAATGATGAAGATGGAGCTTCCTCCTATCAATCATTCATTCAATCGTATTTAGTAGATAAAGTAAACTGGCAGGTCACTCCGCAACCTGGCTACTCGGTAATCAGCGCCAGAACAGGTCAGCAGGTAGTCATTTATGCCAATAAACCACAAGACCATGAAACTGCAATTCCGCAGCTCATGTCCATGTTTGAACAAGCCCAACACTTACCCGATTTGGTGGTACACCGTGGTCACAGTTACCACTTAACCGGAACCATTGAATTGCTGAACAGCAGCACCCGCGTGGCTATTCTCGGAAGTTGTGGCGGATATCAAAACATCAGCAGGGTTTTAGATCAGGCCGCCGAAGCCCAAATCGTTTCTTCCAAGCAAATTGGAACCTTTACGGTGAACAATGTGCTGCTGAAAGATCTGAGCGATGTACTGCGAGAGGGAAAAAATTTGAACTGGCAGGAATTATGGCTTCAGTTAGACAAAAAGCTGTCTGCCAATGCACGATGGGCCGACTATATCCCGCCTTACAAGAACCTTGGAATGCGGTTCATTAAGGCATTCCAGCAAATATGAACAGACTCGCACTGCTTTGGCCATTGCTGCAGGGTACTCTGTTGTACTTTACCGGAAATGCCCTGCACAGTCTAATAACACCGCCTGAACAGGTGCGTGCTTGTTCCTGGAATGATTCGGTAAGTCCACAGCCCACTTTGGTATTCTGGCTGAGTGGAACCTGCCCGCTGAGCCGAAAATACACACCCGAACTTCATCGGATTTTCGATACTGCCCAAGCCTGGAACTGGAATACCGTGGTTGTTTCGGTACAAGATAAAGTGTGTGATCCTTTGTTTCAGGCGCTGCAACCTAAAGTGCAATGGAATGACCCGGAAGGAAGCCTGGCCCGATGGTTTAATATTTCTGTAGTTCCAACAGTCACATTTCATGAATCCCTTCCCGATCTAAAAGTACCTGCAGCAGGTTTACTGTATCAGGGTGCCATTGACAATTGGTCATGGGAAACCGGGCAGCTGCGTAAGAACATCAGCCAGCAATTTCTGATGGATGCCATGAAACTGCATCATCAGGGAAAGCAATTACTACGTACAAATACAAAACCCGTTGGTTGCTTTATCGAATTTAACCAATGAAATCAGTTCAGAAAAAGACCATTATCGCCATACTCATCCCCGGATTGATGTTTTATGCCTGTGGGAATCTGGGAAATAAACGCTCAGGAAAGGATGCTCCCACGTATCATCAGGACAGTGCATCCATCATACAAACGCATTGTGTACCTTGTCATCGACCGGGCGGCGGCGGACCTTTTCCTTTGGAAGAATATCAGCAGGTAAAGCGAAAGGCACGTACCATCGCGAAAGTTATTGCTTCCGGTTTCATGCCACCCTGGCCTGCGGACCCTCAATACACGCACTTCCTGAATGAGCGCGTGTTAAACGACAGCCAGAAACAAATGATTGAAGCGTGGGTGAAACAAGGTTGTCCGGAAGGAAATCCCCATGATGTAAAAAAAACGAAAGTTGCAGCTTACGGTTCAGCTTTAGGCAAGCCCGATCTGGTTCTGGAGTTGGAACCTGTGCCGTTGAAAGGTGACCGAAAGGATCGATTCTTCCTGGGCAAAGTCTGCGGAACTATTCCGCGTGATACCTGGGTGCGTGCCATTGAATTTGTCCCAGGTGCGCCGGGACTGGTGCATCATTTCAACGGACACATCATCAATTATACCAACCGGCGAGCGAACCACGAACGTGGATTGCGTTTAAAGGAAGTGGTTTCGGGCAGCTATGACGCCAGTTTTCCAGAACTTGACCTGTTCAACGACGACGGCAGTATTCCAGAACGGATTCACAGTGCGGTAAACTACCTTCCGGGCATGAGTGGTCAAATGCTGCCTGAAGGTTTGGGAACATTGAGGCTGAACCGGCGGTTTGCCATCGTTGGCAATGACTTGCATTATGGCCCGGCGGAGCGCGATACCATCGACCGAAGCAGGATTCACTTGTTTTTCAGCAAAACCCCTCCACAAAGGCCGGTCTATGAACTGATGCTTGGAACCAATGGCGTGGCGAAGCCACAACCTCCGCTGTTCATTCCTGCAGGAAAAAGTACCATCCATTATTGCAGATTTCGTGTGAACCAGGACATAAGTCTGATTTCTGTCAATCCGCACATGCACCTGCTTGGAAAAAGTTTTAAGGCCTATGCTTTGAAACCCAACGGAGATACAGTGCGGATCATCAGCATTCCAAAATGGGATTTTCGCTGGCAATACATGTACACGTTCACACAATTACAGCGTGTTCCTGTGGGCAGTGAAATTGTGGTTGAAGCAGTATTTGACAATTCTGCGCAAAACCCAAACAATCCGAACCACCCGCCTCAGGATGTGGCGGAACGTTTAGAATTTGGCGGCGCGAGCATGCGGGCCAGTGATGAAATGCTGCAATGCATCATCAACTGGACTCCTTACCAAAAAGGAGACGAACAATTTAGTCTTGAAGCGAAGAGGCCATAAAAAAAACCCGGGAATCCGGGGTTTTTGTTGATGCTTTTTTAGGAACGCCTTTCCTTGATTCGCGCTGCTTTACCAATGCTCTTGCGCAGGTAGAAAATCCTTGCGCGACGTACTTTACCGCGACGGTTAACCTCAATTTTGTCGATGAAAGGGCTGTGCAATGGGAAAATACGCTCAACGCCTACACCGTTAGAGATTTTGCGAACGGTAAAAGTTTCGGTTACACCAGAATTACGGCGCTGAATGACGTCGCCCTGGAACAACTGAATGCGCTCTTTATTTCCTTCTTTAATCTTGTAGTGAACAGTTACACGGTCACCGGCTTTGAATTCAGGAACTTCCTGACGCAGGTATTCGGCACTGATGGCTTTAACTATCGGATTCATCGTAGTGGTGAATGGGGCTGCAAATGTAGGAATTGTTTCCACAAAATCAAAGCCTTTATTGCAGATGAACGTTACATGCTTCCTGCTGTTATTTTTGTCTTATGTCTTACAGATGGCGAAATACTGCTTATTTGTTCAGCCTAACCCCTGTTATTCTGGTCATTTATGGCAACATCACCGGAGGCTGGGCAAGCTGGCTGAACCTTTCCTATTCGCTGATATTTCTGGGAATCGTTGAATTCCTTACCGGGAGCAGTTCCGCAAATGAGCACAGCGCGGCCGATGATCCGTTCCCTGAATTTATCCTCTTTGCCCATGTAATCGCCCACAGCATAGGTTTGTGGAGTCTTTTTCATGAAATTCATGCCGGCATCCTTGAAGGTTTTTCGCTGCTGGGTGCCATCTTGAGCACAGGTGTTGCGGCTGGTTCTTCAGGAATCATAGTGGCTCATGAGCTGATTCACAAATCGAGTCCAATGAAGCGATTTCTGGGAAGGTATTTATTGGTCACCACCGGAAATTTTTACTTTTATGTGCATCACCTTAGGGTACATCACCGACATGTAGCAACTCTGCAGGACGCAGCTACGGCGAGATTTGGAGAGCCTCTGTACGCATTTTTCCTGCGTTCCGTCAGAGATCAAATTGTCCAATCTGCAGCCAGCGAGCAAAAACGGCTGGGCGGAAGATGGTTCAGCCGGTCGAATGAGCTCACAAAAGCCATCCTGGCGATGATAGGTTTGGCTGCCCTGATTTTGACATTTACCGGAATTCAGGGTTTGGTCAGCTGGTTCGGCGTATGCCTTTTCGCCAATTTTCTACTCGAATATGTCAACTACATCGAGCATTATGGATTGACCCGTCATCCTGAAACCAAGGTGAACGAATGGCACAGCTGGAGCTGCAACAAGCACATCAGCCGATTTTTACTCATAGACCTGAGCCGACATGCCGACCATCACAACAAAGCTTCCAAGCCATTCCATATGCTCGATTCATACAGCCAGGGGCCCATACTTCCCGGCGGATATGCAAGCCTGATTTTGCCTGCACTGCTTCCCTTTTGGTGGTTTCGCCTGACACATCCCATCCTCGAACAAATGCAACATGAACAGCAGGTCAAACATTAAACTTCTCAGGATTTTCAGCATCCATCAGTGGAAAGAATTCAATTTTTTTGGCGCCATTCAACGAGCATACAGATGACTTAACCCTTATACGGTATATGGCCGATCAAGGCTTGAAAGAACGCGCCTTTCTGCTGCTGGTTTGCCGATATAAACACAAGGTTTACCAACTCACCCGAAGCATTTTGCACAACCACGAAGACGCCAATGATGCCACGCAGAACACCTTCATCAAACTCTGGGAAAAGCATCATAGCTTTAAGGGTGAAGCCGGATTATTTACCTGGCTTTACCGTATAGCCAGCAACGAATCTCTGGCCATACTCAGAAAGTCCAAAAAGCTGCCAAGACTGTTCTCTGATGCACCCCCACAAGAATCCGGATCTTTATTCCTGCAAGCAAGGTCGGGCAGCATGGAACAAAAACTCGAACTGGCCATCAAAAGCCTTCCCGACCGGCAGCGCATGATTTTTTGCCTGAGGTATTTTTCAGACCTCAGCTATGCAGAAATATCGTCATTTCTGAACATCAGCGAAAGTGCATTGAAATCTAGCTATCACTTTGCGCTGAAGAAAATAGAAATTCAATTGTCAAATACCGATTTTTAAACCACGCTCTGAAAAGTGCATCTTAAGTGAACCACAATGAATCTGGAAGATTATAAATCAAAAGCCCATTTTAAAGCTCCCGAGGGTTATTTCGAACAGTTCGAAAACGTTTTGCTGCATCGGCTGAAGCAGCAGGAAACTCAGAAGCGTACAACATTGCTTTACAATATCGGCTATCGCTTGATTGCCGCCGCATTGGCCCTGCTCCTGCTGGCAGGCGCGTACAATCTTCGTTCGCTCCTGAAAGAAACACCCAAGGATTATGAACTGAGCCAATCTGTGACGCTTGATTCTTTGAATTTCATCCATGAACCCTTGCTGAGTGATGCCGACCTGGTGGAAATCATGGTACAACCCGAACCGGCAAAGCATGCTGAAAGGATCATTCAGGTTCAAAACGACCATATGAAAGAAGAATCGCTGATTAGCGATGAAATACTTATTGAAGAAGGATTGATAGAATTTAACGATCCGGCACTTCATGAATTTGGCATCTTATAACCGAAACCCGATGAACTATTTGAATCTGAACATTTTGACCCTGTTGCTGACCCTTGGCATACTGCCGGGTATTTCGGCCCAATCGCAACCCGACCCCAGAAAGCAGGCTTTGGAACAATTGCGGCAGCTCAGAAAGCAGCTGCTGATTGAAAAACTGGCATTGAGCGATGAAGAACAGCGCAACTTCCTGCCGGTTTACGAAGCCTACAAAGAAGAAGACCGGCTGCTGGTTTCGGCGTTCAAAAAGAAATATCCAAAGAATGCGGTAATCTACATGACCGAAGAGCAGGCAAAGATTTACCTGGAAGAACTCACCAAGCTGAAAGATGCGCAATGGCAACTTCAGAAAAACTATATGGCCAAATTTCTGACCGTATTGCCGGCCAAGAAAGTGGCCATGCTTCCGCAGGCGGAAAAAGAAATTCAGGTAGCGGTAAAACTCAGGGCAAGGCAACTTCGACAGCATCCGGGACAGGATGAATCTGTGCCGGCCGTTCCTGACGAAGAATAAGTGCCGTCAGAGGCGCTCTTCCACGAAGCGGGTCATCCGGCGGTACAGATGCAGTCTGGAGTTTCCTCCGTAAATGCCGTGGTTCTTATCAGGGTAAATTTCTGAATCGAAATCAACGTTTGCTTCAATGAGGGCTTTGACCATTTCCGTTGTGTTCTGGAAATGCACGTTATCGTCGGCCGTACCGTGTACAATCAGGTAACTTCCTTTGATGTTGCGAACGAAATTGATGGGTGAATTCTGCTCGTAACCACCGCGATTATCCTGGGGTTTGCGCAAATAACGCTCGGTGTAAATGTTGTCGTAATAACGCCAGTTGGTTACCGGAGCCACGGCAATGGCCATTTTAAATACTTCAGGCGATTTTGCCAGACACAGGCTGCTCAGATATCCCCCAAAACTCCAGCCCCAAATACCTACTCTGCCGGAATCAATAAATGTCATATTGCGTGCAAACCAACGTGCGGCGAAGGCTTGATCTTCCTGTTCCAGTTTGCCCAGCTGCAGGTAGGTAGCCTTCTGAAAAGCTGCGCCCTGATGACCTGTTCCCCGATTGTCCACAGAAACGATGATATACCCTTTTTGAGCCAGCATCTGATGCCAGAAGTAATTGGAGCCAGACCATTTGTTGTTCACTGTGTTTGCGCCCGGCCCACCATACACATGCATCAGCATGGGATATTTTTTGGTACTGTCGAAGTTTGGCGGAAGGATCATCCAATAGCGCAGCGGCGCACTGGATGTTAAGGGAATGGAACCAAAGCGCACTGCACCAAACTGAAAGCCGGCCAGGGTATCACGGAGCTTCTTGTTCTGCTCCAACACTTGCCTTTGCTGGGATTCCAGGGAAACGAGGCTGATAGTTTCCGGTTGGGTAAACGTGCTGTGGATGTCCACATAATATTTGTTTCCTGGTAAAATCGTAACCTGATGGTGGCCGGGTTCAGGATTCAGACAGATGGGCTTCTTTCCATCCAGTCCGATTTTATACGCATGCGCTTCCACCGGTGAAATCTGAAAGGAAGAATAGTAAACCAACCCACGCTCCTCATCTACCGCATCCAGCGATGCTACATCCCAGGCACCTTGGGTCACTGGAGTTCGTTTACCTTTTCGGGTATCATACATCCAAATGTGCTTGTAACCTGATAAATCGCTGGTGAATAAGAACTGATGTCCGTTGTTCAGGAAATAAAGGTCATCATGAATGTCGATGTAGGTATTGCTGATTTCTTCAAGCACCACTTTGCCTGTACCGGTCAGGGCATCAAAGTATAGTAATTCCCAATGGTTCTGGGTGCGGTTCAGCCTTTGTACCGATAAAATCTGACTGTTGCGGGTCCATTTGATGCGTGGCAGATATTGGTCTCGTTCACTGCCTGTTTCACAGCGAACGGAAGTACCATTGTTTCTCTGGTAAATGAAAACATCCACGCGGGCATTATCTTCACCGGCTTTGGGATATTTCCAGGATTCGCGCACCGGATACAAAGCACCATACATAT
>JBDKIU010000054.1:0-5812 GCA_039796915.1 Bacteroidota bacterium
CATCCTTCCTCAAAACTCCATTTCGTGTCAAACTCTTCCAGGATGATTGGGTTGATGAAGGTTTGTTTAAAATCCACCGGATCGATGTCGTCGATTTCGCTGCCATCCACCACGAACAAACGGATGGGCAGGCCGATTTGAGGCGCCGCCAGACCAATGCCGTTGCTGGCGTACATGGTTTCGTACATGTTGGCAATCAGCTCTTTCAAACCCGGATAATCCGGAGTGATGGGTTCAGCTTTCTGCCTGAGCACAGGACTGCCATAAGCGTAAATGGGAAGAATCATGACTGCTGCTGCAAATAGACCTGCAATAATAACACGGCGCTGACGGTGTCTGTAAGTCCTTTTTCGCGGCGTTTTGACTTCTTCACCCCTGATGCAATCAAAGACTGACGCGCCTCCCTGCTGGAAAGGCGTTCGTCAATGTAATGCAGGGGAATTTCGGGGAAAGCTTCCCGGAGTGCCAGCGCAAAAGCCTGCACCGGGGCCGTAGCGTGGGTATCGCTGCCGTCGAAACGGGATGGCATTCCCAGCACAAAATCGGTCACTGTTTCTTTGGCACAATACTGTTTGATCCAGGCCATCAAACCGGCGGTTTCCTGCATGCCCAATGGCGTGGCCACAATGCGCAGCGGATCACTCACCGCAATGCCGGTACGCCGCAAACCATAATCAAAAGCCAGAGCCCGCGCCATGTTTCCTGCGAAGCTACGTTAAAAAACACCGAAGCCGCGTAGTTCGCGTATCACACAAGGACCGTAAGGCCTTAACTTCGCTCATGCCCATTCCCGAAAGACTTCCGGCGATTGTCCGCATTTGCGGCATCACCCTTTTGATGCTTGGCACACTCGATCCGCTGGAAGGCTCGGTGCTTATTGCACTGGCAGGACTACTGCTCAGTTGGGAAGCCCGACATCAAAAACGCAAAGGCGCAGCCTGGATCCTGGGCGCGTCGCTGGCAATGGTGGCCGGCGTGCTTTACCTGTTCTGGATATCATCGCTGGGCGGTTTTGGCGGCAACAGTGGCCGTTCTTATTGGTGGGCGCTGGGAATTATTCCCTATCCCGTGGGTTGGCTGGTGCTGATGGGTTGGCTGTTGCAGGCCGCGCTGAAAAGTTGGCGAACAAAATGAACTTAACAGTCACAACCGGTCAGCACATTAAATACTCCTCGATTTAAGTATCATCGTATATATCAGGAATTCATTTAATCTAATCTTGATGGAAGTAGAAATTGAACATGCCGGATTATGTTTGTTGCAGCCCTTCATCCCTACCTTTTTTGAGGTGCTGCAGTTGACCGATGGCAAGACCTTCAAATCAGATGAATCCAAAGCCAGAGCCATTCGGCTGCTGGATTACCTGGCCTCCGGAACAATGAATTTCCATTCCAGCGCTCCTTCCCTGAGCCATTTCCTGTGCGGTGAGGTTTCATTTCCCGCGGGAAACACTGACAGCATCCTTTCCCCTGAAGAGCTGGCTGAATCAGAAGCACTATTAAGCGCCTTGATTAAACATTGGAAAGCATTGAATCATACAGCCATTGATTCCTTACGCGATTTATTTTTAAAGAGGCCGGGAATTTTAATTCAAGACCGGCAACACATGCTGCTGCACATGAGCGGCTTGAGTATAGATATGCTCCTAAATTCTTTGCCCTGGAATAAAAACCTGATAAGTTTACCCTGGATGAAGGCCGCTATTCAGGTGGTTTGGTGATCGCATAAAGGGACTAAATCAAAAGAATCCCAATTTTTGAAAGCATTAAAACTATTAATATTACATCATGAAATTCCTCCTGCTCAAAGCCATCCTCATCCTGAGCTGCACCGGATTACAGGCTCAGACCATCATCCGGCAGGGCCGTTATACTACGGGAACAGCGCTCTACCATTGGGACGGAACCGTACTGAGGCAAGGGCAGTATGCAACCGGAAAAGCGATTTGCAATTGGGATGGGAAAGTCATCCGGCAAGGCCAATACGCTACTGGAACGGCCTTATACAACTGGGATGGAAAGGTGTTCCGCCAGGGACAATATTCCACCGGAACAGCCCTCTACAACTGGGACGGAACCATCATCCGGCAAGGCGCTTATTCCACGGGAACAGCTTTGTTCAATTTTGATGGACAGGTGCTGCGGTCGGGCGCATATTCGAGCGGCACCGCCATCTTTAATGTGGAAGGGAAAATTCCCACAGCAATCCTGATCTTTCTGGCCAGCTGACAAAGGATAAACAGGAACATGGAGCAGGAGCTTGACAGATTCCTTAAAGCGCAAGAAAACACGTATGAACAAGCCCTTGCTGAAATTAAATCAGGCAGAAAGTATAGCCATTGGATGTGGTTTATTTTCCCTCAATACATAGGTCTTGGCGTCAGTGAAACTTCCAGGTTTTATGCCATTCGGAGTATCGATGAAGCGAAAGCCTATCTAGCGCATCCCATATTAGGGGCAAGGCTCAGACAAATCTCCAATGAGCTCCTGCTTCTGGAAGAAAACAACCCGAACAGAATCTTTGGGAACCCAGATGACCTCAAATTGCAATCGTGTATGACTTTGTTTTCCAGTATTGATACATCAGAAGCGCAGGTGTTTCAGAAAGTGCTTGACCAATACTTCCAGGGTAAAGCGGACCAGAAGAGCATCGATAATCCAGGAATTTAGTTGCAGGTTTCTTTGGAACGAACAGGATTGATGTATCGCAAACCATTATAGAAAAAACATCAATCCCGTCCACAACAAACTGCACCACCCCGTTCACCTGTTTCCGATCCGTGTCGAAGCGTACCCAGCGGTAATGGAATTCCGGCTTTCACCAATCAGCACACTTGCGGAGATTAAGCGTTTTATTCGCCGCAAATATGCGGAGCAAACTCCTCTGTACTCTATGCAAATAGTTTGCAGCAGATGTCCATGGTAAAGGCTTTCACAAAGAGCTTGATTATAGGTTAGCGCAATTCATTAATTCTGGCTTGGAGTTCTGATATTCTCTTCATTAATTTTTCAAAAGGCAAGGCATCGCCATGAATCATGAACTCAGTCATTGCGGCATAGTCATTTTCATATGCCTTTATAACAGCGGCAGGTGGTATGATGTTGATCTTTTCGGGTTTATGATTACCATAGTCAAGCCCCCTCATCGCATTAAATTTTTCTCTGTGGCCAACGATGGTATGATAAAGTGCGCTGTCTTGAAGCGCTTCTATACCATGTTTTGTATCCATTAATCGCTCCAAATCATACAGATGCCTTGACAGTCGGTCAATCCGAATCCTTTCAGGTTCCAGGGAAAATTCTTCGTGCAGCAGGAAAATCTTCTCAAGGAACGTTCGCTGGGGTAATACTGTCGGAACTATAAATGCATCCGTTACAAAATCCAACTTCGGAAAACTCATACTCAACATGGAATTGATTTCACGTTCCTCTGTGGGTTCCATCAATGAGCGGGAGCTGATTTCAAGGAGTACTCTTTGCGGTAAATATGCCGAATGATCTATTACTGAGTTATAATGAATTTCGATTACCTGTGGGTCTTTATCTGATTCCGTTCCAGGTTGGGCAAATAGACTACAATCAGTTATAGCTCCCCAGTCCGTTAAAATCTGCCTTAAACCTCTAAGAAATTCTGTTGAAATGAATGCGCATGATTGTTTTCGAAGTTTCTTTATTTGTGTTTTGCTGATATCTCCATAAAATCCGAAATAACTGCGGTCAAGGGCAAGGTCAATATCTTCTGAAAATCGCTCGATTAAATCCCATCCCTTGCTCAAAGATGTTCCTCCTTTGAATACTAAATATTTGCTGTATGGCAAAGAAAAAGAAGCATTCAAACACAAGGAAACCCACCAATCTTTCTCAATGGCAATGCCTGGCAAACCTGTTAGTTCCGATGCCTGATTGAGAATTTCAAGCCTTCTTTCCTTCGATACTAATAGCCAATTTGTATTCATTCAATTACTTGCATAAATATTTTCCTTATCCACACAGGAGATAGTTTTGCTTCGTTTATAATATGCTCCCTCTTTTCATTTTTCAGAAGGGCCTGGATTTTTGTTATTATTTTTTCATCTGCCTTTTGGCGACCAATGGTTTTGAGCGCTTGCATGGCCAAACCGCTTATTTCTCCTTGAATCAAAAGGTTTTTCGGGCTTGTTTTTTTAAAAGTAATACTTCGCTTACCAACTTTAACGGTTCTTGCCGCTCCATCAGTGAGATAAACTACTTTCATAGGGACTTGCGCAGATAAGCCTAATTTGTGTAACGCCTGAACGCCTGTTAGAACAATTCTTGCTTTGTCCCGTCTTGCTATGGCCTTGGCTATTTCTTCCATAGATGGAAAGAGAACTCCAAGTTCTTTGTCCACTTTTGGAAAAAGATAAATTCCGTGAGACAATCGGACAAGAATTCCCTTTTCTTTCAAACGTAATAAGGCTTTCTTAACGCTTTCAGGATTGCCGCATTCCAAGAAATCATCTACAAAGAGTATGCTGCCCTTAGGATAGTTTTTCAGTGCTTCTGCAATACTTCGCTCGACTTGTGGCCTTACCATGAGTTCTTTTTCGTCCCAAATTTAGCAAATATTTGGGGCAATATTGTTTTTGCAAGCTTGCTGTTCTGGTTCTTACCCTCACCTCATCAACTGCACCACCCCGTTCACCTGTTTCCGATCCGTGTCGCGGCGCGCCCAGCGGTAATGGAATATATAATAGTACGTTCCTTCCGGGCAGTCGGCGCCGGTATTGAACAAGCGGCCATTCCAGCGCAGTTGGTCGCTGTCGGAATGGAACACCGGCTGTCCCCAGCGATTGTAGATGTGCAGGTCGTATGCCTGTTCCCCGACGATGTCCACATAAAAACCCTCGTTGTACACATCGTTGTTCGGGGTAAATACGTTTGGAATAAAAATATGACGGTAATAATCGTTGTATAGCCAGCGACACATCGAATCCTCGCAGCTATAAGCATTTCGGATGCTCAGGCAAACCCGGAACCAGCCTGTATCTATTCCGTAATCGTGGAAGCCGTCGCGGCCCGTGCTGCTGTTTGCCCTGCCGCTCGCAGGCTGTCCGTAATCCCACACATAGCTGCGGATGCTGCCGGTGCTGCGGTTGATGAAGCGAAACTCAGGCGTGTCGGAGGCAGGATCTATGATGAAGTCCGCTTTGATGCGCACCACACGGATGTTTCGCTCGGCACTGTCCGGGCAAAACGGACGAAAAGTGTTCACGGGATAGGTTCCCGACAAACGCAGGCGGTAGCTGCCCGTATCGGCATACACATGCGAAGCGCGGCTGCTGCGGGCGGTATCGTCAGCACCGTCGCCGAAGTTCCAGCGAAAACGGTTGTAAAGGCTGTCGTAGCGGGCTTCTGCATCAAAATGCGCACCGGCGCAGATGGTATCCGGCGCGAAGATGCCCAGACCTTGCTTCGGGAAAACCACCACCCTGCGGAACACACCCGGATTGCGGAAGCTGTCGGGGAACACCGAAGAACAGTAATAATAGCGGCCTGTACTCGGATTGTAGGTACTGTCGCCGGCATACAGCCGAATGTAATAAACACCAGGCTTGGTATAAGTAAACTGCACCTGCGTATCGCGGGTGGTATAGTACAACGTGTTTGCGCTGTCGCCATAATACCAGATAAAGCGCGTGGCGTTGCGGGTTTTATTGCTGAAGCGTGCGGTGAACGGCACACAGCCCACGCTGTCGCCTGAAATGTTGAAATCTGGCTCCGGACCGTCCAGTTTGATGAGTTGCTGCATTGTATCGCGGCAGCCATTGCTGGTCACCACGGCATGGGTGATT
>JBDKIU010000055.1:0-4280 GCA_039796915.1 Bacteroidota bacterium
GTGAGCAAGTTAGACAGGAAAGCAGCAATCCCGCCACAAAACTCAAAGCCGCCCTGCGGTTTTCACAGGACGGCCATGATTGTATGTTTTTTTCTTAGGAAGGGAGTTGGGCCCGGCGCAGCCTCGGCAGCCCCAGCAGCAAAGCAGTTGCCAGGATGCCGGCGAGCAGGAACCAAACCGGACCCTGACCGCCTGCGGGTGGATCTTTCCGCTTGTCGTAACGGATGGGCAGCATACCCTTTTGTTCGCCCTCCTGAATGCCGGGATCCATGCCGTCCTTTTCATATTGTTTGTACAGGCTGATATCCCAGCCGGTAAGGGCACCGAGTTCCATCAGTTCGATGCGTCGGCGGTTGGGTAATCCGCTGAGGTATTTACGGGCTTCCGGGCAACTCATATCGCCCCCGGCAGGCCATTTGATGATGTAACGCGCCTGATAGTTTTCGCGGTTGGAGGTAGTGGCAAACATCAAATCCTGCGGAAACTGTTCCCGGCCATAGCGAACGTGCATTCTGGTGAAGAAGGCGCCGTTGCCTCCTTGTGGGTCGTTCATGTCCAGCCAGTTCACGCCTGCGCTGATCAGGTCGTTGTACTGCGGCGGATTACCCACACATGGATCGCATTTGATGCCCCAGTTCGGGGTAACATCCCAGGCGTATTCGGTGAATACTGCGTTGCGGCCTTCGTTGGCATGCTGCCTGGCAAACATATCAGCGTAGAAGCGGTCAAAATGGGTTTTCACGAAGGTGGGCACGGTTCTGGAAGTGATCATGCGCAGGTTGCGGTAATTGGTGGTTTCCACGGCGCCGCTGCGGGTGATGGCATAGATGATCAAATCCTGTTCGCCCTTGCTGTTGGCCATGCCGAGGCGGATGGGAAGCATGAACTTATCGGTATTCAGCGTAATCTGAATGGGCCTCAGGTATTGATAGCCTGTTTGCGCTGCAGCTTCCAGGTTTACCTTCACCACAAAGAATTTCATGCCGCTGTTGATGTACGGTTGCAGAACTTCGTTTGCCGACTCGGGAATCTTGTAGCCGTTTTTGATGAGCCAGGTTTTCAGGCCATTGCTTTCTTCCGCAGAAAGAATAAGGATGTCATATTCCCCAACGGTATAGCTCGCTTCGATGTGTACACCCAAGTCCAATGCTTCATCTTCCATTACGGAAGCATTCTCGGTAACATTTCTGTCCAAGGCCACACGCTTGGCTACAGGAACAGCCTGTTTGTAGCCGCAGGGTGCAGGATCGTAATATTCCACCAATCGCGGGGAAGAATAAGCGTCGAAGCGGTCAAAAAGTCCGCGGTCAACTACCCGGATGTCCTGTTCTTTCAGCAGGTGCGGCACGGGAACCACCATGGCGAAATCGGTGGCAGCGCCTTTGAAATCGTTGCTCATGGTAATGACTGTTCGCTGTCCGTCGCGCACCATGATGACTTCACTTTTTTCGTTGTAGAGCGAGGCTCCGGCCTTCGCCACATAGAAGCCACAAAAGGCGTAGGTTTCGCCTGCGCCGAGGCCGAGCATCAGGGCAGGCAGGAGGAGTTTTTTCAGCATGTTCATATCGTTTGGATTTTGGATGTTCTATTAGGAAGCCATTGAAAGCGCTCTGCCTTCCGCAGTTTGTCAAACAGAGGCGTAGCGAGGCTCATGGCAAAAAGTGCGGGCACCGGTGCGTTTTGCAGGTACATGAAGTTGCCCAGCAGGAAGGTAATCAGGGCGATGCAGGCGGCCCAGAGCATACGGGCCCTGCGGTCGTCGGGCGTGGTCATGGGGTCGGTGATCATGAAGAAGCTGAACAGCAGTAGGCTGCCATTGGAAAATCTGTGAAACAGGTAATCTGCCGGCCAGCCCAGATACCAATAGTTGCGCCCGGCTTCCAGCAGAAACAGTACGCCCAGGAAGCTGAAAGCTGTATCCACACGGGCGGAGCGGAACAAAACCATCATGCCAGCGGCACCGATGAAATAAATCAGCATGGCGCTGCTGCCCCATTGTCCGGGTGAAACCCAGGCCTTTTGCAGCAGCAACACATACACCACCAAAGCCAGATTTGCGGGATTGAACACGTGTTTGCCGCGGTACCTAATGAGAAACTTCGACGCAATGGCCACAACTCCGGCGCCTGCATATACCCAAAGCTCACCCGAACGCAAGAGCAGCGTAAGGCCGAGCGCGGTAATCATGGCGCTCTTCAGGGCATCCAGGCTTTTTCCCTTCCACAGACAAAACAGGTATTGTGTGCCCAGGCAGGAAAACCAGAGTACAGCCGTTTGCAGCAGGTCGCGGTGCCAGCCCAGAAAGGTCATACCGTAACTCAGGAACAGCCCGAGGTACAGCAACTGGAAGTTGCGCGGATCCTGGCGGCGGAGTGAAACAATCTCGAAAGCCATGTTCCTTGATACAGGGAACAGACCCGAGGTAAATGGCTGTGAAAGGATTTTTTACAGCAGCCGAAACAGAGGGCAGACCAATTACAACAACCCGAGGATCAGGTCGTCGGCGCTGAGGCCTTCGGCTTCTGCGCGGTAGTTGCGCACGATGCGGTGACGCAGCACGTTGAGGGCCACGGCGCGCACATCTTCTTCATCGGGTGCGTATTTCCCGTTGGCCAGCGCATGACATTTGGCGCCGAGCACCAGGAATTGTCCGGCACGCGGACCGGCACCAAAACTCACGAATTCACGGATGCGCGCGCTGCTGTGCGCGGAATCAGGACGGGTAGCGCTCACCAGCTTCACGGCATATTCCAGCACATGATCGGTGATGGGAACCCGGCGCACCAACTGCTGATAGGCAATGATATCGCGGTCGTTCAGCACGGGCTGCACCTGTTGTTGCATGTCGCCGGTGGTATTGCGGATTACGCGTACTTCATCTTCAAAACTGGGGTATCCGAGGCTGATGTTGAACATGAAGCGGTCGAGCTGAGCTTCAGGCAGCGGATAAGTTCCTTCCTGCTCAATGGGATTCTGGGTAGCCAGCACGAAGAAGGGATCCGGCAATCTGTGGATTTTCCCGGAAACCGTAACATTGTGTTCCTGCATGGCTTCCAGCAGTGCAGCCTGGGTTTTGGGAGAAGTCCGGTTGATTTCATCCGCCAGCACGATGTTGGCAAACACTGGACCGCGTTCAAACCTGAACTGGCGGGATTCATCCAGGATTTCATGGCCGGTGATGTCGCCTGGCATCAGGTCGGGTGTGAACTGTATGCGGCTGAAGCTCAGGTCAAGCGACTGTGCCACGGTTTTCACGAGCAAGGTTTTCGCCAGGCCGGGAACACCTACCAGCAGCACGTGGCCATTGCAGAAGATGGCGCTGAGCACGCCTTCCACTACCGATTCCTGGCCGATGATTACCTTTCCTGTTTCAGCCTTCAGGCGCTGGAATGTTTCCCGGAAACGTTCCGCCAATTGCACATCGTCGTTCATTGTTCGCTGCTGTTGTTGGTCCATTCAGCTACTTCAGGACATTGTTCAAAATCCCTGCTGATGCTGATATACGTTTTGAGGCGTGTTTTCCGAACCCAGGCTTCCAGGGCATCATCCTTTTTCTGTTGCAGGGCAGCCTGCTGAATTTTGGGATAATCCTGAATCATGTTGGCCGTATGGGGTTTGGTTTCCGACTTCAGGAACACCAGGCGATAAGCGCGGGCACCATCGGGAAAGACCGTGAGTTGTGGTTCGCCATAGGTTCCTGCCGGCATGTCCTGAATCATCTTCACCAGATCCTTTTCCAGCGCATCAACGGCAACTTTTTGGATTCCGGTACTTTCATCAGAATAAAAACCGCATTCTCCTTTGCGTCCTGATTCCTGATCGCCGAAGCGCTTTACGGCATCGCACCAGCTGATGCTGTCGGTCATGAGCATGGTATAGGCACTGTCCACACGGCGTTTGGCCTGAAGCAGGTCTTCCGTGGTGATTTGCGCACGCACCAGAATATGACGGCAGATCAAACGTTCTCCGCGGCGGCTTACCATTTTGATGACGTGGTAGCCATAAGGACTTTCAATCACCCGGCTCACGCTGTCTGTTTTCAGACGGAAGGCCGCGCGTTCAAACTCGGGAACCATATCTCCGCGGCCAAACTCGGGAAGCAATCCGCCCTGCAGCGCCGATCCGGGATCTTCACTGTAGGCTGAAGCCAGTTTCTCGAAAGAAGCTCCGCGCAGGATGCGGCTGCGCAAATCCTCGGCTTTTTCTTTTGCATAAGCTTTGGCATCGGCCGAAACCTTCGGAACCACGATGAGTTCAGCCACTTCTACCTCTGCACCAAT
>JBDKIU010000056.1:0-9384 GCA_039796915.1 Bacteroidota bacterium
CTGAGCGGGAACACCACCCTGAATTACGGTCACTTGCTGCTGTCCTGCAAGGATTGACGTAAGGTTACCGATTACACGAACACCGTCCACGTAATAAGCCGTACCGTCTGCACGAGAACCACGGAAAGAGATACCCTGAGAGGTAGAAACCACACCGCCGGCGCTTGCCGTAGCAATGCTGGCCACACTGCGGCTGTTCATCTTCACAAGATCATCACGCGTGATTACAGCAGTATTGCCCGTGCGGTCGATTACCTTTTTCTGAACCTTCCCACGGATCACAACTGTACGCATGCTGCTCGCCTTTGGGTAAAGGCGCACATTTTCTTCCTGCGGCACGTTTTCCACGATTTTTACAGTAATAGAATCCGTGCTCATCTCGTTGAACGAGGTGATCAGCGTATAATTTCCCGGATCGATGGTTTTGAAATAGTAGCGACCGCCATTACCGCTATTCACCTTGCCGGCTTCCACCCCATCGCGCACAAGCACGAGGGTGGCACCCACAATAGGTTGTTTGGTCTCAGCGTTGGTCACTACACCGCGCAGCTCCCCATAATTGGTCTGTGCCTGAAGGCCGAAGCTGAAGCCTAAAAAGGCTGTGGCAGCAAGCAGTGAACGTAGTGTTTTATTCATACTCTGTTTATCTCTTTTACAGTTTTAGAGCAAGGGCGCAAATTCCCTCAAATTTTGTAATAATCCAATAGTGTGGAAGGCATTTTGGCTTCTCGATTGAACCAGCGGATTATTCGAGCAGCCAGGACTCCCGAAATTCGCTCATAAGATTCTACACTCCAGCCGCCCACGTGCGGGGTAAAAAGCACTTCGTCCATGGTTCTGAGTTGTTCAAACCAAAGTTTATCTTCGGCTGATAAGGCATCCGGCGGTTCCTGTTCCAGAACATCCAGTGCCAGGCCACGCAGTTGACCCTGCTCCAGGGCAAGGGCTGCTTCTTTGGTACGCAACACAGCGCCACGGCTCAGGTTCAACAGATAAATCGGCTTTTTGAATCTTGAAAGAAAATCGGCATTGACCATGAAGCGGGTTTCATCGGTCAGCGGAACATGCAGGCTCAGCACATCGGCCTGCTCATACAGCGCATCCATGTCTGTCTGGCGCACATGCGGCCACGGAGTTATTGCTTTGTACGGATCGTAAACCAACACCTGAACACCAAAACCGGCCAAACGTTCCGCGAAGGCGCCACCGGTATAACCACAGCCAATGATGCCCACGGTTTTCCCCTTCAGTTCCATTCCGCGGTTTCCTTCCCGATCCCAAATGCCGCGACGCACCTCGCGGTCGCCCTTGGAAATATTCGCCATCAGGCAAAGCAGCATGCCCAGCGTTTGCTCGCCTACAGCATCGCTGTTGGCACCGCCGGCATGCACCATCCCAATGCCCAAATCCATACAAGCCTGTTCATGGATGTTGTCGGTTCCGGCCCCGGCGCGGGCGATGAGCTGAAGCTGGGGCAAAGCCCGCAGCAGCGACGCATCAACCTTGATTTTACTTCGCAGTACCAGAACGGAACACCCGGCAGCCAATGCAGGCACCTCATCCTTCGCACAATCCGGGCGATAAACAACCTCGAAGCCGGTGGCTTCCAGGGCTTCCATCAGCAGCGGATGTACGTCGTCAATGATGAGGATTTTGTTCATGAGCCGGTTGTTTGATTCGGATTACTGAATTCGAAATTATCTTTCACAAACCAATAGTTCATCCGGCCTTTGAAGAACGAGATGCATGGGTTGAGCAACGGAGGCGGAATTACCTTCTGCGTTCCCGACGCAGTTTCCATTGGCTTTCGGCAGGCGCCTGCACTTCCTCGGAAACCGCCACAGTTCGGTGATTCCAGGCGAAGGCTGCGGCCATCGCGGCGGCGGCCTCTTCTTCACCTTCAAAGGCATGGTGGTTCAGGTATTCCGGCTTAAAATGCTGGCCGATGAAACCTGTATCAAAGTGGCCGGAAGTGAAGGCTTCATGCTTCATCACAAAAGCACCAAAAGCCAGGGTGCTTGCAATTCCCGACAGCCTGTATTCAGAAATGGCGCGCAGCATCCGACTCATGGCTTCCTGGCGAGAACTGCCCCAAACGACCAGCTTGGCAATCATGTTGTCGTAGAAGATTGGAATTTCCATTCCGGCTTCCATGGCGTCATCCACTCGAATTCCGGGACCTTTTGGGGTGCTGTATTCGGTGATGGTTCCAATGTCGGGAAGGAAATTGTTTTCCGGATCCTCAGCACAAACGCGCAACTCGATGGCATGACCATTGATACACAGGTCTTCCTGTGTGAAGCTGAGGGGAAGTCCGGCGGCTACGCGGATTTGCTCGCGTACCAGATCAACTCCGGTAATCATTTCGGTTACCGGATGTTCCACCTGCAGGCGGGTATTCATCTCCAGGAAATAAAAATTTCCATCATTGCCCACCAGAAACTCCACGGTGCCTGCTCCTGTGTAGTTGCAAGCGCGGGCCACATTTACCGCAGCGGCTCCCATGCGTTGGCGGAGCTCTTCATTTACCGCCGGGCTGGGCGCTTCTTCCACCAGTTTTTGGTGGCGGCGCTGAATGGAACATTCGCGTTCGAACAGGTGACAGATGTTTCCGTGGGTGTCGGCCATAATCTGAAATTCGATGTGGCGCGGGCCTCCCACATATTTTTCAATAAAAACAGAATCATCGCCGAAGGCGCTGCGGGCTTCACTTTGTGCCCTTCCCAGCTCGTCCACAAAATCCTCGGCACGCTCTACAATGCGCATACCTTTACCACCGCCGCCGGCACTGGCCTTTACCAATACAGGAAAGCCAATCTGTTGGGCAATCCGCAGCGCAGCATCGGCATCGCTGATGGCCTCGTTGATGCCGGGAACCAGTGGAACGCCGAATTTTTCAACGGCCTGTTTGGCTCCGATTTTACTGCCCATCACCTCCATGGCTTCGGGGGAAGGGCCAATCAGCACGATGCCTGCTTCCTTCAGGGCGCGGGCGAAGCCTGCATTTTCTGAAAGAAATCCATAACCCGGATGCACAGCCTGCGCGCCCGTAGTTTTACAAACCTCGATGATGGCATCGCCGCGCAGATAGCTTTGGTTGCTCGGACCCGGACCGATGCAAAAGGCTTCATCGGCATAGCGCACATGCAGCGCATTACGGTCGGCTTCGCTATACACTGCTACGGTTCGGATGCCCATTTCACGACAGGCGCGCATTACCCTGATGGCAATTTCACCGCGGTTGGCAACCAGGATTTTATCAAACAGGCTCAAGTGCAGGGTGGTTAATCTTCTTCTGAAAAAGGTTCTTGCAGCATCGGCAGTTTCACCCACTGGCGCTCGGCATCACTTACCGCAGAGAGGCCCCAGAAACCGCCATCGGCGTGTGCAATGTAATGTGCAAATTCACGCAGGCTTTTGTACAGCTGACGGGCGAAAAATTGCTCCAGACGGGGGAAAATATGATTCAGCCTGCTGAGCAGTCCGCTGAGCATGGCCTGACGCTCTTCGGTATCTTCAGGCAGGGAAGCCATCATGTGGCGCAGGTGCTCGGCCAGGTTGTGATCCAGCGCAGCGTAAAGTTCGCGCAGTTCGTATTGTTCAGAGAAGGTTTTGGTATGCACCAGTTCCAGGATGCGTTTTTGTTCTTCCTGTTGGATATGTCCGTCGGCGCCTGCAATCAGCAAACTCACGTACACAGGGGCCTGAAGCACCAATTCTTTCTCTTCTTCGGTCAAATGATGGATGTGGTCGAGCATTGGGATTAGCTAAATAACTTTGCGAAATAACTAAAAAGGTGGCAAGCAGGCACAAAACTCTTCAACTGATTCGCGCCGAATGGCAAAGTGATTTAAGCCAGAAAGCGGTTTTGGCCGGCGTGATGCTGCAGTTATTCACCACGGTGCTGGTTTGTTATCTGGCGGTTCAGGTGATGCCGTCGGCTGTTTGGAACGCCATGTTCTGGATTCTGGTGATTACCGGAACCATGCAGGGCATTGTAAAGAATTTCATTGCCGTGCCTTCGGGCCGTTGGCTGTACCTGTATCAGCTGTGTGACCCGGCTTCGCTCATTCTGGCAAAAATCATTTACAACAGTGTGGTGATGACGGTTCTGATGCTGGGCACGCTGCTGCTGTATTCATTTTTCCTGGGTTTTTATGCGCCACAATGGTGGCCTTACCTGCTCAGCGTGTGGCTCACCGGACTGGGCATCAGCACCGTGCTTACGCTGGTATCGGCGATTTCTGCAAAAACACGCCACGCCGGACTTATTGCTCCGGTGCTCAGCTTGCCGGTCATCATTCCCGTGTTGCTTGCCGGAATGAGCGCCAGCCGCAAATGCCTGGAATCTTTTCTTCCTTCCGCTTTTTACAAAGATTTAATGGTGGTGCTTACCCTTGATGCATTGCTCATCTACCTCAGCCTCATTTTGTTCGGATTTGTCTGGCGGGAATAATGAATTTCAGGTCAGCATTTCCGATGGGATGTGCATGCGGTGCTGCGGCCTGAAGGAATAAAGGACAGGATTCTTTAGATTCGCCAACACAACATTAGCTTATGAAGCGCAGCATTACCCTGTCATTGTTCCTCAGTTTTTTACTTGCCTGTTTTGACACTCAGGCACAGGTGGCGAAAACCCAGGTGGTGATGGCCGGAGCCATTGCCAATCCTGACGGAACCATTACCATTTACTGGCCGCAGGAATCTTATTCCGGAAGCTGGCGGATTTATCGTCGCAGTGACCTGAACAATGAAGACTGGGGCTCGGCGCCTGTTGGCACTGTAGCCGGGAATATCGCCAGCTGGAAAGATGCCACGGCTCAGGCTGGTTCTGCTTACGAGTACATGGTGGCCAAGGTGAACGCCAGCAACCAGACCGATGCGCTGGGTTATGTTTGGGCAGGAAACCGCTACGAAGAACAACCGGCCAATGGCGGCATCATTTTATTGATAGACAGCAACTACCGTCTTCCGCTGAGTAATGAAATCAATCGCCTGAATGCACAATTGCAGGCTGAAGGCTGGAGCACCAGCATGTTGTATGCAGGAAGAAAAGAGAAACCCGCCGCCGTGCGCAGCCGCATCCAGGCGGAATACCAGCGCCGTGGTGGTAAGGTAAGCACCTTGTACATCCTCGGGCATGTTCCGGTTCCCTATTCCGGCGATTACAGTTCATCGTTCATTCCACCGCCCGACGGACATGTGGAAGGTTCCGGAAACCATACCGGCGCATGGCCTGCCGACCTGTATTACGGTGAGCTTGACGGCGAATGGTTCGACAGCGAGGTGACCCGCACCACAGGCTCATCGCCGCGGTTGCACAACATTCCCGGCGACGGCAAAATGGACCAGACCAAAGTTCCCGGCGCCGTGGATCTGGAAGTGGGCCGTGTGGACCTGTTCGACATGACTTCCTTCAGCAAAAACGACACCCTGCTGGTGCGTAAATACCTGAACCGAAACCACCTGTGGCGCACCGGACAATTGCGTTCGGTAAACCGCGCCCTGATTGACAATAACTTCACCGGCCTGAACCTGGCATCCACCGGATACCACAACTTTGCGACCTTCTTCCGCACCGACAGCATTTTTGACAACCGCGATTATTTCACCGCCCAAAAAGCAGGAGCCTACCTGTGGAGCTATGGATGCGGTGCCGGTTCTTACACTTCCTGCAGCGGCATCGGAAACACGAATAATTTCGCCGCGGATTCGCTGCGGAACATCTTCACCATCCTGGCCGGCAGCTATTTCGGCGACTGGGATGTAAACAACAACTTCCTGCGCGCTCCGCTGGCCAACAGCGCGCTGGCCTGTTTCTGGGGCGGCATTCCAAAATGGTATGTGCACCACATGGCCTTGGGCAAACATATTGGCTTTGGCACGCGTATCACCCAAAACAACAGCAGTTTTTATTTCAGCGGAAACTTCAACTATTCACAACAAGGCATTCACATCGCGCTGATGGGCGACCCAACCCTGCGCATGGCTTATGTGCCCGGCCCTTCAAACCTGAAGGCGCAGAGTATTTCCAACCGTGTGAAACTCACCTGGAACCGTGCCAACGGAGCTGTGGATGGTTATGCCGTTTATCGCTACGACAGCGCCAGCAATGGATATTTCCGCGTGAACAAAGGATACCTGATCAGTGATACCGTGTATTACGACAGTACGAATTATCTGAAGGGAAGAAACCTCTATACGGTGCGGGCTTTGCGCCTGGAAACCACCAATTCCGGAACCTGGTGGAACGCCAGCGGCGGGCCTTATGTGGCGGTATCGCACACGAACGCTAACAGCGACAGGTCAGCAGCGGCCCTTGGTTTACGTGCATACCCGAATCCCGGAAACGGGAAGCTGCAAGTGTCGCTCTCTGAAACCGTGCGTCAGGCATCGCTCAAGGTTTTCGACATGAATGGCCGTTTGATGTTGTCGCAGGAATTTGACGCGGCTGCCCAAACACTCGACGCCGACCTGAGCGCCCTGCGTCAGGGTGTGTACCTGATTCAGATTGCAGCGCCCGGATTCCGCAGCAGTTCATGCAGCTACGTGAAACTGCCCTGAGGCTGCGGTTTTTTGTAGGTCTTGCCGCGCTGTGCAGCACGTTCACGGCCTGTAAGAAACCAGAAACCGGCCCTCCCCTGTACGCCAAACCGCCGTTGCTTGGCGCTGATTTGTCCTTGCTGCCCGAAGTGCGAAAAAGCACAAGCGCCTGGTACAACAGAAGCGGTCAACAGGAAGACATGCTCCAGACGCTGGTTTACGC
Organism: Bacteroidota bacterium; assembly: GCA_039796915.1. Classification (GTDB taxonomy): domain Bacteria; phylum Bacteroidota; class Bacteroidia; order NS11-12g; family UBA955; genus REEB481. Next base: position 6,767 of record JBDKIU010000056.1, read on the forward strand.
AGGAATCAACCTGGTCAGGCTCCGGCTTTGGCATACACCGGAAGCAGGCGCCAGCCTGGAAGAATTACGCAAGCTGTGCGAAACACTTCGCGGGATGGGCCTGAAAACGCTCATCAGCATACATTATTCCGACACCTGGGCGGATCCAGCGCAACAAAGCAAACCGCAAGCCTGGAAAAATCTGACGGGCCAATCGCTCGGGGATAGTGTTTTTGCCTATACCCAAAGTGTGATGCAGGTTTTGCATCCGGATTATGTGCAGATTGGCAACGAAATCAATCAGGGACTGCTCTGGCCGGATGGTCACCGTTCAGATACAGGCAAAATGCTGTCCTTGCTGCGCGCCGGCATCAGGGCGGTACGCAGCAGCAATCCGAATACCCAAATTGTATTGCATCTGGCGCTGACCGACGGCGCTGAACTGCTGCCAGAGGCCTGGCGCGGGCTGGATTATGATTTGTTGGGACTGAGTTATTATCCGATGTGGCATGGAAAGAATCTTGATGGATTGAAAAGCCGGCTGAAACTGATGGTTCAGCAATTCGGAAAACCGGTATTTATTGCCGAAACGGCTTATCCGTTTACGCTGGGCTGGAACGACGAAACCCATAATGTTCTGGGCTTACAGGAGCAATTGCTGCCAGAGTTTTCGGCTACGCCGGAAGGCCAGCGCGCGTATCTGCTGGCACTCCGGAAACTGTTGCTGGATGTTTCGGGCGCTGTGGGCTTCTGCTATTGGGGCGGCGAATGGACGGCATTTAAAGGAAGCAGCGCACGGGATGGTTCTTCGTGGGAGAACCAGGCTTTGTGGGATTTTCGCGGTCATGCGCTGCCGGCTTTGGATGTTTTTTGGTGATGGCTTTTCGGAAGCTGTGACGAACAGCCGATTTGAGCGAGGAAGACTGCCTTGATCTTAAAACGTGGTCCTGGCCCGGGTTGAAGCGGCACCCTGCAGCCCCTTGGCGCTTGCATGTGCCGCACGAGCATGGCGAACGGCAGCAAGCCAAGTCGCGGGCCTGCACATGCCGGCAAAGGGGCGAAGCGTACAGCGAAAGACCGGAAAAAGCCCCATAAAAACCACTTCTTCCTGGCATCCTGAGGTTTGCTTTGCCTGCACTACTTTTGCGGCATGAATAAAGGCCCGGTTTCACAGTTTATTGAACATCATTACCGTCATTTTAATGCTGCTGCGCTGAAAGATGCAGCCAAAGGTTACGAACAACACCTGCTGGAAGGCGGGAAGATGATGGTGACGCTGGCCGGCGCCATGAGCACGGCGGAATTAGGCGTGAGTCTGGCGGAAATGATTCGCCAGGGAAAGGTGGATATTATTTCCTGCACGGGCGCCAACCTGGAAGAGGATTTGATGAACCTGGTGGCGCACAGCCATTACCGCCGCATCCCGAATTACCGCGACCTGACGCCTCAGGAAGAATGGGACTTGCTGGAAAAAGGATTGAACCGCGTGACCGATACCTGCATTCCGGAAGAGGAAGCTTTTCGCCGTTTGCAGCAGCACATCCATAAGCTGTGGAAGGAAGCTGATGATAAGGGAGAGCGCTATTTCCCACATGAGTTTATGTATCAGATGATTCTGAGCGGCGTGCTGGAACAGTATTATGAAATTGACCCTAAAAACTCGTGGATGATTGCGGCTGCCGAGCGCAACCTGCCCATCATTGTGGGTGGCTGGGAAGACAGCACCATGGGGAATATTTTCGCCAGCTACGTGATTAAAAATGAAATTAAAGCCACCACCATGAAGAGTGGTATTGAATACATGGTTTGGCTGAGCCAGTGGTACCGCGAAAATTCAGGGGGCAAGGGCGTTGGTTTCTTCCAGATTGGCGGTGGTATTGCCGGCGATTTCCCGATTTGTGTGGTGCCGATGATGTATCAGGATCTGGAATGGCATGATGTTCCGTTCTGGAGCTATTTCTGCCAGATCAGCGACTCTACCACCAGCTACGGCAGCTACTCCGGCGCGGTGCCCAACGAGAAAATTACCTGGGGCAAGCTGGATATCCACACCCCGAAATACATTGTGGAAAGCGACGCGACCATTGTGGCGCCGCTGATTTTTGCCTGGGTGCTTGGTTGGTGACACGGCCGCATTTTTTTCAGATGTATGGCCACGCTGAGTTGCATGGTTTAAAACCATCGTACGTGACTGAATATCTCTGATTGTAAGACGCGTGCCACTATATCAAGAGTTAAAATCCCTTGCGGCCCGTGCTTGATTTTCCGCCCATCCATTGGAAGTTACGTATTCCGATATTCAATCGTTTATGAAGACTTTGCCTGAGCTAAATACATTTATCTTTGGCCCGTATTTATTGATTGGATATTCTACCGTTCATACCGGATCATATATACAACCGCAGGCGGGATATACACGGCCGGTATGGAGGTAATTGGCAATCAGGAATTTCCACAAGCGCGACACATCCGTTTATCTTCATTTTCACAGGAAAGGCGGGGGCACAACACGGATATGCAGATCGCTGGGAGAACAAGAATGTATTTTCCTACACCGGCGAAGGTCAAAGCGGAGATATGGAATTTACACGCGGCAATCTTGCCCTGCGTGAGCATCTGAACCAAGGAAAGCGGGTATT
>JBDKIU010000057.1:0-8685 GCA_039796915.1 Bacteroidota bacterium
TTCTGCCGGCGCGCAGCTCAGCACATCCGGGTAATGCAATCGGCCTACATAAAGCAAACGGGGCTGCCAGCGAAGCAAGGGAGGAAGCAGCAGGCGCAAGGGACCGCGAAGCAATTGGCGCAGCCCGGAAAGATCCAACGGAACCACACTGTATTCCGGAACAGAAGCTCCCAGGCTGCCTCGGGAAAAAGCACCCATGGCGCCGGCGCTGTGGATTTGCTTGCTCACCCGCTTTTTTGAAACGTGCGATGGTTCGGCACTTGTGCTGCCTGCTACCCGATTCACTGCAACTGCTTTACAACAAAACAACGGGAATGCAACCGCCCAAGGGCACCGATTGTTTTTGGCAGCAGCAGATATCAGACGAACTTTCAACAGTTACACACAAAAAAACAGGAATAAACCAACACATTCCCTGAACTTTGGCGTTTTAACCCTGCATGAATCCTCAGAAACTCTTCAAGTACACCCTGCTCGCAGGTATGACCTTGTTGCCGGCGTTGGCAGTTCATTCGCAATGCGATCCCACGCCCGGGTTTGATGCCGCCAAAGCACTGGGACGCTACAGCAAAGTAAGCCTGCACGCTGACCTGAGCAAGTTCAACGAGGCGGAACGCGAAGCCCTGAGTATGCTCGTGGGCGCAGCCAAACAGGCCGACGACATCTTCTGGAAACAAGCCTTTGGCGACCGCAACAGCCTGCTTGCAGCGTGCAAAGATTCATTCATGCAGGGTTACATCCGCCTGAACTACGGCCCCTGGGACCGACTCAACGACGACCAGCCCTTTGTTTCCGGTTACGGCGCTAAACCTCCGGGATCAGGCTTGTATCCGGCCACCCTGAGCAAAGAAGAGTTCAACAAGCTCGAACAACCGCTGAAAAACAGTCCGTATTCCATCCTGCAGCGCGATGACTTCGGTCGGGTTCAGGTCATTCCTTATACCGAAGCCTACGCAACCGAATTGCGCTACATGACCGAACAAATGTTGCACGCGGCCAATGCCCTGCAGGGCAGCGATCCGGAATTCAGCGTGTACCTGCGCCTGCGCGCCAACGATTTGCTGAGCGGCAACTTCGACAACAGCGACCGCTACTGGCTCACCATGAGGGAAAATAAATTCGACCTGATTATTGGGCCCATCGAAAATTATGAAGACAAGCTCTTGGGCATTAAAACGGCTTTTGAAGCGTATGTGATGGTGAGGGACCAGGAATGGAGCCGGCGCCTGGAAAAATACACGGCCATGTTGCCCTGGCTACAGGAACAACTGCCCGCCGATGCCAAATACAAGCAGGAAAAAGTAGGAAACAGCAACAGCCAGCTGGCGGTTTTTGATGCTTTATTCTATGCCGGCGATTGCAATGCAGGCAGTAAAACCATAGCAGTAAACCTGCCCAACGACGAGCGCATCCAGCAGGAACTTGGTACCCGGCGCACCCAAATCCGGAATGTGATGCAGGCTAAATTCGACCGCATGGTTTTGCCCATCAGCACTGTGCTCATCCACAAAAAACAACGCAGCCATGTTACCTTCAACGCCTTCTTTTCCAATGTGATGTTTCATGAAGTGGCACACGGACTGGGTGTAAAAAACACCATCGACGGAACCAAAACTGTTCGTGAAGCATTGGGCGCTACCTATTCAGCCATCGAAGAATGCAAAGCCGATGTGCTCGGTTTGTACATGGTAACACAATTGCTGGAACAGGGCAGCCTGACCGAAGGCAGCCTGGAGGATTATTACGTAACCTTCGTATCCAGCATTTTCCGTTCCGTGCGTTTCGGCGCATCCAGCGCGCATGGGAAGGCCAATATGATTACCTTTAACCACCTGCTGGAACGCGGTGGCATCAGCCGCGATGCTTCCGGAACATACAAAGTGAATGTGAAGCAAATGCGTCAGGCTGTTTATGAACTGGCAGGGCTTTTGCTACAAATACAGGGCGATGGCGCTCAGACAGCCTCCAACAACTTGTTGCAAAACAAAGGAATTATTGGAGCGCCCCTGAAGGAAGACCTGAACAGATTAGAACAAAACAACATCCCCGTTGATATTTATTTCGAACAAGGAAACAACCGCACCGGTAACTAAACCATGAAATCCAGAAACCTCATCACGCCCCTTTTCCCCATTGCACTGTTCAGCTTTCTTGTATTCTGCTCCAGCAAAAGACAAGGGGGTGAGTCGGAACTGCTGGAAGGTGTAATAGAACAACTGAACATCCATCATTACCAGCCCGCAAAACTAAATGATGAGCTGTCGGCGAAAATCTTCGATAACTTCCTGGAGAAGCTGGACAATGAACGGCGTTTCTTCACCCAGCAGGATATGAAGCAGCTGGAACCCTTCCGCAACCAGCTGGATGACCAGATCAAACGCGGCAGCTATGCCTTTATGGACAGCGCCTGGAACTTGTTCCAGCAGCGCATGAATCAGGCTGAAGCCCTTTATACCAGATTGCTGAAGACGCCCTTCCGCTTTGACCTTCAGGAAACCTGGAACTACGACAGCGAGCATCCTGTTTATGCCAAAGACGATAAAGAGTTCGAAGAAAACTGGCGCAAAGCGCTGAAGTTCAACATCCTGGAACGCAGCTACCGCAAAGCGGAACAACAAAAAGAAGCCCTGCTGCGGAAGGATACCACGGTGAAAGAAGTTCCGGCAGACAGCCTCGAGGCCCGCGCCCGTGCCGAAGTGCTCAAAACCAACAACGACTGGTTCAAGCGCCTGCGCCGCATGAACCGCAAGGATAAGATTTCCTTCTACATCAACTCCATTACCGAACTGTACGATCCGCATACCAACTTCTTCCCGCCGGCCGACAAACAAAACTTTGATATTGGCATGAGCGGAAAACTGGAAGGCATAGGCGCCACGCTGGTGGAACGCGACGGCTACATCAAAGTGGAACGCATTGTTCCCGGAAGCGCCAGCTACCGTCAGGGTGACCTGAAGGCCGGCGACCTGATCATTAAGGTGGCGCAGGGCAGCGGTGAACCAGTTGACGTAGTGGGCATGGATATCGACGACGCCATCCAGCTGATCCGCGGCAAGAAAGGCACCGAAGTGCGCCTCACCGTGAAGAAGCCCGATGGCAGCATTAAGGTGGTTCCGATTGTACGTGATGTGGTGGTGATTGAAGAAGGTTTTGCCAAGAGTGCATTGACCGTTTTTGGCGGCAAAACCTTTGGTGTAATCAACCTTCCCAGCTTCTACGCCGATTTCAACGAACGTGGCGGCAGAAGTTCTGCTCAGGATGTTCGCCGCGAACTGTTTAAACTGCGCGACGCCGGCGTGCAGGGCATTGTGCTCGACCTGAGGAACAACGGCGGCGGCAGCCTGCGCGATGCCGTGGAAATGGCCGGTCTGTTTTTCAAGTCAGGGCCGGTGGTTCAGGTACGCAACAGACAAGGCGATGTGGAAGTGCTGAGCGATTACGACGAACAGGTTGTATGGGATGGACCTTTGGTTATCCTCACCAATGCATTCAGTGCTTCGGCATCTGAAATTCTGGCCGCCGCCATGCAGGATTACCGCCGTGCAATCATCATCGGCAGCAAGTCTTCCTTTGGAAAAGGAACCGTTCAGACCTTCTTCAACCTCGGCCCCGGCAATGTGTTCGACACCAGACAGAATGCCGGCATGGGTTCTGTGAAAGTGACCATTCAGAAGTTTTACCGCATCAATGGCGGAACCACACAACTGGTTGGCGTCACTCCCGATGTGGTGATTCCCGATGCCTACGACTTTATGGAAATGGGTGAAAAAGAACAGAAGTACGCGCTGCAGTTCGACAAGATAAAAGCCGCAGCATATCAGCCATTTAACTACAGCAACCGCAATTCCCTGATCAGTGCTGCCAAAAGTCGCGTGGCTTCCAGCGCACATTACAAGCTGGTTCAGGAATATTCCACCGTGCTCGATCAGCGCCGTAAAGTCACCGAATACCCGCTGAGCCTCACGGCTTATGCTGCGCAGGAAAGCAAGCGAATTACCGAGAACAAGCGCTACAGCGATACGGCGTACAAGTCATCCCTGACAGAAATCCTGCCCCTGCAAACCGACATGGATGCCGTGCAGCAAGATGCAGCCAAAACAGCCCAACGCCGCGACTGGATGAAGCCCTATAAACGGGATGCCATGATGGAACAGGCCATTCTGCTGCTCAACGACTGGAAGTAATTCCTACGCCTTCCATGTTGTGATGCGCGGGAAAATGAACCGCTGTTTTCTGAACGTGGCCTTCACCACCTGGTGTCATGCGGTTTTTGTTGTGTACCCCGGTGAAGCTATTCTGAACTAAATTTGAGGCCACTTCCCTCCCATTTGTTCATGCCTATGAAAAACATTTTCTCCATTGACGTAGAAGACTGGTTCCACATCCTCGACCTGCCCAACGCTCCTGATGTGGCAGAATGGAGCGCTAAAGAATCGAGGGTGGAAGACAACCTGAATCAAATTCTGGATGTGCTTGACGAGAAGAACATCAAAGCCACCCTGTTTGTGCTGGGCTGGGTTGGTGAACATTATCCCGAACTGATTCGTTCTGCGCACCGCCGCGGGCATGAAATCGCCAGCCACGGTTATGCGCATCAGCTGGTGTACGGCATGACGCCTGAAGCTTTTTATGAGGATGTGGTGAAGGCAAAGAACATCCTGGAATCCATCACCGGAACACCTGTACTGGGCTATCGGGCGCCTGGATTTTCGATTACCCCTGAAACTCCCTGGGCCTTTGAAATGCTGGTGAAAGCCGGATATAAATACGATTCTTCCATCTTTCCTACCGAACGCGCCCATGGCGGATACGCGGGTGCCGATGTCAATCCACACAAAATCCAGACGGCAGCGGGCGAATTGCTCGAATTTCCCATCAGCGTAGCGCCATTGGGACCTTCCACTTTTTGCTTCTTCGGCGGTGGTTACTTCCGTCTGTTTCCCTGGTTTATGATTAAAAACCGTTCACGCCTGCTCAACAAAGCCGGCCGTCCGGTGATTTACTACCTGCATCCCAGAGAAATTGACCCTACACATCCGAGGATGCCTATGAGTGCTGTGCGCCGCTTTAAATCGTACGTAAACCTGCACGGAACAAAGGCCAAGCTGCAGAAGCTGGTTCACGACCAGGAACTGGTTTCGTTCCAGTCGTGGATGAAAAATGCACCGGAGTTTTCAGCCTTGCTGGCTTCCTAACATCAGGCCATGAGCAGCGAAGAGATTCGTTACAGACCTTACCGCAAGGGCGACGAGACGCAGATTCTTCAATTGTTTCATGAAGTGTTCGGCCCCGGTTACACGGCCGAACTCTGGAACTGGCAATTCGCTTTGAACCCGTTTGGCGGCCCCTTGGTTTGGCTGGCTGAAGATGCACAAGGACGACTCGCCGGACATTATTGCCTGATTCCGGTTCCGTTTTACGAAGATGGAACCGCACAAACAGCTGCGTTTTCTATCCTGAGTATGGTGCATCCCGATTTCCAACGCCGGGGGATTCTGAAAAAACTCGCCCAGCACTGCGATGCGCAACTGAAGGAAGATCATATCTATTCCAACCTGACGTTCCTGAACGACAATTCATTGCCGGTGTACACCAAAACCTTCGGCTGGAAGCGTCTGTTCGACCTACTGCCGGCTTATTTCACCGTACTGAACGCAGCTGAGTTGTTCAAGAAATACACGCAGCATAAAACCTTGTGCCGGGTTTTAGGTGCCGGTGCCGGATTGGGGTTTGGTTTGTTCACCGCTTTTTCGAAGCGTCGTGTACCCAAAAACACCTTTATCATCCAGGAAGTTTCGGAGTTTGATGCACGTTTTGACGCGCTCTGGGACCGTTTCAAAAGCCAGATTCATTCAGGAACCGTGCGCAACCGCGCATATTTAACCTGGCGCTATACCCAAAATCCACGCCCTTACCGCATTTTTACCGCTGTTGACCAAGGCGAACTGCATGGCTTTGTGGTCATTCGGGAAGAAGTGAAATTCGGCATCCGCATGGGCTACATCGCCGACGTGCTGTTCACCGAAGAGCTGGCAGGACGTGTGCTGCTCGAAGAAGCAATGACCGTTTTGCGCAAAGCCGGCTGCGGTATGGTCAGCGCTTTAGCTTCAGCACCTGAATCGCTTCCATTGACGCTCAGACACAGCGGATTTCTTCCTTTGCCCAAATTCCTCATGCCACACGGCATCCACTTTTGTGTGCGCAGTCTGAATACCGCACAGCCGTTTCACATCCGGAAAGAAGGTTTGCACCTCAGCTGGTCAGACCACGATGTGGTATAACCCGAAGTGCTTGCTCAGGTATTGAGCCACCATTGCATCTTCACCACCAGCGTTCGGTCCTTCACACCACGCAGTCCGAAGCCGGTGCCGGAGGTTTGATCGTTTTCGCTGAACACCACGAACAGGTCGCTCATGGGGCGGAAACGCCATTGCAGCCTGCTGTTGATGTTGAAGTTTCGTGCCTGGGTATTGTATTGCAGGAAAGTGGTAAAGTACAGGTTGTTGGTAAAGCTGAGTTCCGCCTTGGTGCCGACCAGCGTGAGGAAGGTTCGCTTGTAAGGAGCGGCCAGATAAATATGGTCGTTGCGGGCTGTAAGGCTGAAAATGCCCCAGGGCTGGACCCTGAAGTTCAGTTCTCCGCGCACACTCTGATTGCTTCCGGTATAAAAACCACCTCCGGAAAACTCCATGCTGCCGCTCAGCCGCTTGCGGATGTCGGTGTTCATCCGGATGAAGCCCCGGCTGAAATGGTAGTTTCCAGTGGGAAGAAAGGTATCAGAAACCCCTGTAGGATCGTTGGGATAATACAACCTGATGAACTGCTGCATGAATCCTGCGCTTAGGCTCATGGTATTTCGGAAGGTGAATTGCGGTCCAACTTCCGTGTACACATCATTTCCCTTGAAGGAGCTGTCGAGGTAGCTGCTGTTGTAAAAGTTCAGCTTGATGTTGTTGAACGGTCCTTTGCCCGGATACCAGGTTTTCGAGGCAATAGGTTCAAAGCGCAGGTAACTCATCCGGAGCACACGACGGGCTTCGGCATCATACACGGAAGTACGCGGAACAAAGCCCACATCGGCACGATAGCCCGAGTGCACATATTCATGGTTCCATTCCACGAAAAACCGAGGCTCGGCATATTGCAGCCACATGGCATTGGCGCTGTTGCGCAGGGTACTTCCCTGGTAGAAGCTGTGGTGGTAAAAGGCTTTGCCACGCCAGCGGCTGTTTTTGCTGATGAGGTTATAATCCAGACCAAAAATGCGGTTGTAATTCCCGGCAGCGGTTCGCCCTCCCGTAAAGCCCTGTCGGTTCACCATGATGGCAGAAATATTGCTGGAACTGAATACTTTGCGTTGCACGGTTGCCACAGAATAATTGGTGGTATTTGCTCCTCCGGCGTAAGGCGCTGTTTGCACACTCATGGCGCCGATACGCCAGTCGGTACCGATTTTACCACTGAGCCTCAGGCCTGCACGGATGGGAATCACGCGGCCCTGATCCAAGCCGATGTTTCTGGAGAAGAATGGCCTGATTTGTCGAAAGCCAAAACTTCCGAAGAGGTCGCTGTTTTCAATGAAAAACTGCCTGCGTTCCGGGAAAAACAGCGAGAACCGCGACAGGTTGATTTGCTGCACATCCACATCTACCTGCGCGAAATCGGGATTGACGGTAAGGTCCAGATTCAGCCCGCTGCTGATGGCAATTTTCGCGTCGGCGCCGCCATTCCATTGCACTTCGGAAGGCTTGTTCCTCAGGAAATCCCTGTTAATCCTGCTGATGGCATAAGGAATAAGCACGGCATTCAGGGTTTTCTTGGCCTGAGGCGGCCGCTGAAACTCCATCACGCCTGTGAAGGTCAGGTTGGCTACATTGAAATTGCGGGGAACAAGCACCCAGGTACTTGTTTCGTTCATCTTCAGATTGTTCCGTGCAAAGTTTACCTTCCATTGTTTCACACCGGCAGGAAAGCGCAAGGATCGAAACGGTATTTTCCATTCGCTCACCCAATGATCGGGATAGCGCTTTACCTCACTGTACCATACCTGATCCCAGGCAGTGGTGACACCAAAATTGCCTCCGTTTTCAACAGAGCCTTCGCGCTGCGCGCCCATGGGATTCACCCCAAAGGAAAAACCATTTTGCCCGTCGTTCCAGGGATCCAATACCATATTCACGGCATCGCTCACCGGAAAAGAAAAGTCGCGTTTCAAACTTTGAATCACGTAAGGTTTTTCTGGTTGTGCGTCTCTGCAAATCACGGCCACATACAAGTGATGCTCGTCGTTGGCCAGCATTACTTCTGTTTGCGTGATGCTGCGGCTGGTATCGTAGGGAAAGTGCTGGATAAAATGCGCAGCGGCGTTGCGATGGCCTGTCCAGACAGCTTCATCGAGGATGCCATCCAGTCGAATCGGCTCCTGGGTGAACAACACGCGCAGGCTGCGTGCCCGGCTTAGGGTGTCTGCGGAAGAAGCCGCGGCCAGCAAAGGGCTGCACCCAAGCAACAACAGCAGGAACAGACGGAAGAAATACGGGTTAAGCATCAATCACGGGCGGCCGCACTGCGTTTCTGGGCCAAAGTCATGGTGTTTATTTTGCGGTAATAGGCAGCCTTGGCCGCAGGAACATAAAACTTCAGTTTACGTCCACTGGAAATGCTGTTGCTGCGCAGGGCATTCCA
>JBDKIU010000058.1:0-4263 GCA_039796915.1 Bacteroidota bacterium
GCTTCTTTCTTGTACGTGGTAACGGTATTTCACTTCCTCCACGTGATTGGCGGCATCTTGCTTTTGTTCTTTACACTGGTAAGAAGTTTCGCTTTGAAGGTGCATCGGAAGAATATGTTTCTCATCCGCATCACAAATACCTATTGGCACTTTGTTGGCCTCCTTTGGATTTATTTGTTTTTATTTCTTTATTTCGCACGGTAAACAACAAGCATGGCGAACCAAACTTCTGCTACATTCGAAAATCAGGCTATGTGGGCCGGCGGGCGCTCTCCGTTTAATTTGAGCTACGGGAAGTTGATGATGTGGATTTTCCTGTTGTCAGATGCCTTCACCTTCAGTTCTTTGCTTGTAGGATATGGAGCAATTCGCTTCAGTTATTCCGGCGCCGCAATCGCCTGGCCTGATCCGGCAGCCATTTTTAACCACTTCCCATTCATGCACGGGTATTTCCTGCCCCTGTTGTTTGTGAGTGTAATGACGTTCATCCTTATCTTCTCGAGCGTTACGATGGTTCTTGCTGTAGAAGCAGGACACCGTAACAGCAAAAAGGAAGTTTCAAAATATATGTTCTACACCATTCTTGGCGGCTTCGCATTCCTTGGCTGTCAGGCTTGGGAATGGACACAGTTCATCAATGATCAGGGTCGACTGGATTCTAACTTCTTTGGAATCACCCAGCAAGGCTATGAACATCTGAAACAGGTGAAATTTGGTGACCATTTCCATTGGAATGCAGGAGACAGAACCTGGGGTCCTGTTCCATTTGCTTCCTTGTTCTTCATTGTTACCGGATTCCATGGATTTCACGTATTCAGTGGCGTTGTGCTGAACATCATCGTTTGGATTAATACCATACGCGGTGTTTACGAGCGTCGCGGTCATTACGAAATGGTAGAGAAAGTTGGTCTGTACTGGCACTTTGTAGATCTGGTATGGGTGTTTGTATTTACCTTCTATTACCTCATCTGACGCACCAATAAACAGCAATAATCATGGGAAATTTCGCACATACCCCCGGGGAATATGATCCAATAAACTATGTTCCTCATACAGAAAGTCACGGCACCAAAGAACTTTGGAGAACGTTTTGGCTGCTGTTGGGAATTACCATCCTCGATTTCATCCTTTATTTTGCGATGCCACCTTCAATGTTTCGCAACAGTGTCTTCATTTTCTTCGGATTGGTAAAGGCATATTACATCGTTGGGGCATTTATGCACATGAAAAGTGAAAAGGTCAATCTGGCCATGTGCATCCTTGTACCCACCGTGTTTATTATCGGCTTGGTCATGGGCCTTCTGTATGAAGGACATGCTTTGAGCACATACTAAGCGCATGACAAAAACGCTTGGGCGAAGGGTTGCCATTTTTGGTGGTCTGTTTTTGCTCATTGGCTTGCCGATCCTATGGATCATGTTCCTGAGAGAACTTGAATTCCATGGTAAACCGGTCCCCTACTATGGACCTAAATATGTGAATGAAAAAGGTGATACAGTATATCACCAGGTAGGTCCTTTTGAATTCACCGACCAATATGGTAAGAAGATCAGCGAATCTGATTTCGATTCGTGTATCTACATTGCCAATATTTTCTTCGCAACGTGCCCGGATGTTTGTCCGCGCATGAACAGCAATCTCCGGATTATCGCTAATGCCTTCAAAGACAATCCGAAGGTGAAATTCATTTCTCATACCGTCGATCCGGACTCAGACAGTATTCCTGTTTTAAGGGCCTATGCTGACAGACATGACGCATCAAACCTGAAATGGTATTTTGTTCGGGGATCCAAATCTGAGACCTACAGCGTTGCTGTTGACGACTATTTGCTTGGTGTGAAAGATGACAAAGCAAGCAATTTCATGCACAGTGACCGCCTCGTGCTCGTGGATCGGAACAAACATATCCGCGGCATCTTCAACGGACTAGCCGGTCAGGTTGAAAACAATAAAGCTATTGACGCTGTTAAAGCTTTAATTTTTGAAGAACGTGAACAAGCGCGCCATAAATGACCGCACTTTCTTTTGGATTGTGCTTGGAATTTCTCTAGCAGTTCCTGCTGTTGTAACCTTACTGAAGGTTCTGCCCGACGCCTACCGGCCCAATGCGATGTTTGCAAAGCATCTTCCAGGGTTAAATGCAATCCTGAATACTCTTGTTTCAGTGAGTTTGGTTGGTGGCTTCTATTTCATAAAAGCAAAGAAGAATAAAGCTGTTCATCAGTTATTCATGTTCTCTGCTTTTCTGTTGTCTGCATTGTTTTTGATCAGCTATGTGATTTACCATACGGTCATGCCTTCTACTCCATTCGGGGGAACAGGTTTCATGAAGTATGCATACTACTTTATTTTAACCACGCACATAGTTTTGGCGGCCGTAATTCTTCCCATGGTTCTATACACCATCTATTACAGCACATCCGGTGATTTCATCAAGCATAAGCGCATTGCAAGAATTACCTGGCCATTATGGTTTTATGTAGCCATTACAGGCGTGCTGGTGTACCTCATGATTTCACCATATTACCGTTTCGAAGCATGAAGAAAATCATCATCACCCTTGCCTTTGTAGTCAGCCTTGCAGGAGTTGCGGCGGCACAATGTCCCATGTGTAAAACCTCACTGGAAAGCAACCGCAAGGAGAAAGGCCTTCAAAAAACCTATGGAAACGGCATTAACAACGGCATTCTTTATCTACTTGCTGCTCCATACCTGATCGTTGGTACTGTGGGATTCTTTTGGTGGAAAAACCAGAAGGCAAAAAGATCCTGATCTGAAAAACACCGTTCAATCTTTTGTAGAAGGACGCTGCCCCATTTGCAGGGAGGGGAAAGTGTTTCTATTTCCATGGTATCACCCATTAAGGTTCGCAGTTATCTGTAAGAACTGTTACCGCTGTGGAAATCACTTCCAGCCAGAAACTGGATTCTATTTCGGCGCGATGTATTTCAGCTATGCACTCGTTTCGGGAGTGAGCATTGCCGGAGGCTTCATCTTATTGCGCGCCGGTTGGGACATCAATACTGTTTCTATGTTGATTCCGCTTTTCATTCTGCTGCTACTTCCATTGGCCGTGCGCAGCAGCCGGCTGCTGATGCTCTATTGGATTAAACCCATGATGTACAAAGACATTGTCCGTCAAGAACGAAAATCATGGGAAGATCAGAATCAGAGGCCATTTTAACCTCTTTTCTGGAGCATAAATGCCCCAAGCCTGCCGAGGCTGCCCAGAAACCTCAAAGCACAAAAATCACCTTTGATTTCTTGTGTTCCCTGCATCATTCTAAGGATTTATTCGGGGCGAAACGGGAAAAAAGAAATGGTTTCATACACAACCAGGTATATGAAACCATTTTACTCATACTGCGAGAAATACAAGATTCTAAGGCTTATAAAGCAGCATATACGCAGCCTGTCCTAAGCCAATTCCAACAGGAAGCATGGCAACGAGCCATCAGGCTCCATTAAGATTCCACCTGAACGGGAAGTCCATCGCCACCGGCCAATTTGGCTTTAATTTTCGCTTCAATCTGTTCGGAAAGTTCAGGATTGTCCTGTAGAAGTTCTTTCACAGAATCTCTACCCTGACCGAGTTTAGTTGTATCGTAGCTGAACCATGACCCACTTTTCTGAACAATTCCGGCTTCAACAGCCAAATCGAGAATTTCACCACAACGGCTGATTCCCAGTCCATACATGATGTCGAACTCCACCACCCTAAAAGGCGGTGCCACTTTGTTCTTGACCACCTTCACCTTGGTGCGGTTTCCCACTACTTCTTCCCCATCCTTGATTTGACCAATACGGCGTATGTCTAACCTGATAGAGGCATAGAACTTCAATGCATTTCCACCTGTGGTTGTTTCAGGGTTGCCGAACATCACGCCAATTTTCTCACGAAGCTGGTTGATGAAGATGCAGATACAACCGGTTTTACTGATGGTACCGGTCAATTTCCTAAGCGCCTGGCTCATCAAACGGGCATGCAGTCCAACCTTGCTGTCGCCCATATCGCCTTCAATCTCGGCACGAGGTACCAGTGCAGCTACAGAGTCAACCACCACAATGTCAATAGCACCAGAACGGATCAGGTTATCGGTGATTTCCAAAGCCTGTTCGCCATCATCAGGCTGTGCGATCAGCAAATTGTTGGTATCGATGCCCAATTTCTCGGCATAAAATTTATCAAATGCATGTTCAGCATCAATAAAGGCACAAATCCCCCCTTTTTTCTGCGCTTCTGCAATGGTATGCAATGCGATG